>NZ_JBDNFF010000103.1:0-1762 GCF_041689975.1 Gemmatimonas sp. | reverse complement strand
TTCGTGGTGTGCACGGCGAATGGCAGCAACGCTGGCCGCCGGGGTCGTTCGATTGTGAGTTCGGCAGCAAGGTGAGACGAATGGTGCTAAAAAGCCGTCCCTCGGTCACACCTCTAAGTACAAGATCGCGCAACCCGAGCCTCAGGCGGGGGATGGTCAAGCATGAGGAGAACCGCCACAGCTGATCGGACGCCTCTCCACAGCGACGATCGTCTCTGCGGAGAGGTCCGTTGCGCAGTTTCGCGGCGCACCGTTCCCGATTACCGTGAAAGGCTGCCGGGGAAGACGGCGTTCGGTTGACGACGAGGGGGACAGTTCGTGTTCGGAAAGAAGCGCCAAAAGCCAGCACCGGATGACCGCATGAGGTCGTTGCTCGAGCCACTTCGGAACTTGACCGAACTCAATCAACCCGCCTTCGAATTCCTGCTCCTCGGCAGCATGAGTGATGCCGTGGCGGAGATCGGGGATCGAGCGACGATCGGCGAACGCGACGCCACGAACGTCCTCTCGATGATCCCGTTTGCCGCCAGGCTCGCCGTTGACCAGAGCCACCGCCTTCCTCAAGTGCAGGCAGACACAATCCCAGGGCTCAGCAAGGTCCGTGCCGCTGTGCGCGCAGGAGCGGTTGTCGCCGTCGACAGCCCCGAACTGTTCATGTCCACCCTGGTGCCGGCGCTCCAGGGTGAACTGGGAATGCATGCCGGAAGCCGACCTGACCAAGTGCGGAGCTGCTGGACCTGGTCGCACCTTGCGCTCATCGCGATGTCGCAGGGCGGAGGGTCGGGGGCGTGGGCGGTCCCTGCGCTCCAAGGAGTCATACGGTCCCTCGTGGTCGTTGTCAGCGCGGCTGGCCAGTCCGATCCCACAAGTTCACCGGCAGACGGGCCACAGGACCTGCCCGATGCTGCGATCGAGAGCCTGGTGGCGCACCAGGCTCGGCAGAGGTCCACTCTCAAGGGCCGTAAACTTCCAGCTGGCCCGGACCAATCGTTCATTCACTACCTGGAGTTCGTCGATCGAGGGGAGCTCGTCTGGGAGCGCGGCGAGCGGCCGGATGTCAAGGCCGATGAGACCGATCCGGCCGACTTCCACGAGGTTGTCTTCAAGCTCGACGGCATGGCGATGTATCTCGTCTACAGCGAGGGCTTCGTTGAGTACATTCCTCTGGGTCGCGGGTACTCCGATGCAGACCTCATAGCTATGGCCGAGCGGCATTCCGAAAGCTCCGAGGACCCTACGTAGGCGAACACCAACCTCCTCAAAGAGTGCCCGCTTCACTCTGGACTGGGCCAGGAGGGAGCTGATAGCAGCGACGGGATGGCGCATGGCAAGCGTGGCAGCAGGCCAGTCGCAGAAGCGTCATCTCGCCCTTCCCGCCGACCGCGGTGACCGCAAGTCTCCGTTGGCGTCACGCATCAGAATCGAGCAGTGACGGAACGTCTCGCAACCGCATGACCCGGGTTCCGTATTTCGCGTCCAGCCCGAGGCTCTGCACGGCGTTGATCATCGACTTGTCGAGAACCATGTGGGTGCAGTACGGCATAAATGCCGAGATGTGATGGATGTCCATCACATCACTGGGAGAGAAAGTTTCGGTGCCCACGATGCGCCACGCGGCGAGGTGACTCCAGATGTCTATGAGGGGGAGTTCGGTGTGGTGACTGCATCGGAAGAAGTCGAGCATGCCGAGCAGGTTGTCGCCGCCCATCGACTGCCAGTCACGCAGATGTCCCAGGAACATCTCGTATCGACCCGCGACGAT
>NZ_JBDNFF010000102.1:0-1361 GCF_041689975.1 Gemmatimonas sp. | reverse complement strand
GGTCGCGGCAGGCGTGTCGCCCGGCGCCGGGCTCGCGCTGCTGATCACCGGACCAGCCACCAACGTGGCCACCATCGGCATCCTGTCACGTTTGCACGGCATACGCTTCGCCTATGCATTCGCCGCGGCCATGATCGTGGCTGCGATCGTGATCGGCTTGCTCGTGAATGCAGTGCTGCCTGCCGCGTCGATGCCGACGTTGTCGCAGGCGTCACTCGAAACGACGTCGCCGCTCGAACTGTTCTCCGTGCTCGCGCTCGCCGCGCTCTACGCCGCGTCGGTGCTGCGACGCGGCGCCCGTGGATTTCTCGGAGAACTGCGCATGTCGCACGCCTGATGCGACGCACAACGGACCGTGGTGCGCGTCCATGATACCGCTGGTGCTGATGGCCGGCTTCCTCGGCGCCGGGAAGACGCGCTTTCTCACGACCGTCATTCCCTTGTTGATCGAGCGTGGTGTGCGGGTGCGGGTGGTGCTGAACGATTTCGAGAACGCCAGGATCGACGCGGCGAGGCTCGGTGAACTCGATGCGCTGGTGACGCCGCTCAACGGGGAATGCATCTGCTGCGGCTCGCTCCGCGAGCTGCTCGACACACTGCACGCGGTGCCGCCCGATCCGGGCAGTGTCATGCTGATCGAAGCAAACGGTGCCACCGAAACCGACGAACTGCTCGGGTACCTCACCACCGACGTCACGCTCACGCACTTCACGCTGCCGTTGCAGCTCACCGTGATCGATGCGGGGCGTTGGCAGAGGCGCTGGTGGAACAACCGGCTCGAAGTGGCCCAGACCACAACGGCCACGCATGTGTATCTCAACTGGACCGACACGCTGTCGTCCGATCGACGTGGCGCCGTACAGCAGCGTGTCGCGGCGGTGAACGCCCGCGCCGCCTTCACCACGCCGGTAACATTCGCCGACACGCTGCAGTCGTTGGTGGAGTCGATGCGCGACACGGAGCGGCGTGCTCCTCAGGGCTTTGCCCCGGCTCATCGACATGCCCATGGCCACACGCATCCCTTCGGCAGCGTCGCCTTGCCGCTCCCGCAGCTGGTCGAGCGCGCACGCTTCATGGCCTTCGTGGAGGCATTGCCGCAGGCTGTCGTGCGGGCCAAAGGTCTGGTGCGCTTCGTCGACCAGCCGGCCGAGATGTTCGTGTGGAATCGCGTACCGGGGCGAAAGAAGATGCAACTCGATGCGTCGTCGCCGCACGCCGAAGCCGTGGCGACTGCGTTGTTCATCGGTGTCGGCATGTCACTCGACGACCTCGAGTCGCGAATCGCGGCGCTGGTGTGATCCGGTATTTCTCCGGGCGCTCCGGTGTAGCAGATTTGTCCGACCCACCTTCCCCGCTTCCGG
>NZ_JBDNFF010000101.1:0-2056 GCF_041689975.1 Gemmatimonas sp. | reverse complement strand
GGGCTGCAAAGACCGGGTACATCAGGAGCGTCAGCGTCAGTGAAGGTGCGTCCCTCGACGAGTGGCCGGCGGACGCTTGGGCTTGGGGAGATTCGATGGTCGTGGTGCTGCAACTCGCGACCACCTCGCTGGAGTCCATTCCCACGGGTACCAAGTACCGAAAGTGGCCAATGCGGGCCCACCTTACGTTGCGGGACCGAGCCGGTCTCGTTGTCGCATCATCACCAGCCTTCGACGGCATGTATTCGGGCCTGTACGCGAAGGGTGACATGCGGGTGGCGTTCTCGAACAACCCGTTCGCGGCCATCGGACGGGACCGAGTCTATTTCGGCTCTGGACAGGACTTCAGTCTGTTCAATCTGAGCGTACGGTTCGACTCGGCGCGCGAGATACGTTGGAGCGCATTGCAGGAGCCGGTTTCCCCAGCGGAAGTCGGCGCGCTGCGGGCGGAACGCGCCGCTCAGGTCGGTACTCAGCTACCGCCAGAACGTTTGCAGCGCATGCTTGACATGGAGTTTACCCCGGAACTCATGCCGCCAACGCGGCCGGCCATCGGGCGCGTTCTCGTGGATGCGGATGAACGGGTGTGGGTGGAATGCTTCGAGCCCGCGCGCCTCGGGACCGCGACGCAGCAGCCGGGCCGTGTCTGGCACGTGCTCGCGTCCGACGGCCGACCGATCGCACGCTTCACGCTTCCGGCGAGAACCCGCCTCGAGGCCATTCGCGGCCGCGCCATGGTGATGCAGCGCGACACTGTCGACGTCGAAACCGTGGCCTGGTACGCGGTGGTGACACCGTGACTGACGTCCGGCGATGGCTACGCCGCGTCGGACAGCAGATCGCCTAACGATGCTTGCTGCAGTCGGGCGATGCGGTAGCTCGCTGCGCTCGCATTGCATTTGATCGCCCGCTGCAGAAGCCCGCGTTGAGGCTGTAGAATAAGTCGATTTTGCCGCTGCAGATGTCGTTCCACTGCTATTGTGATCGCATCGAATCGCCGATCTTGTAGAAAGTGCGCGTTTATCGCGGTTCCGCGTGGACTTACGCGTATTGCTGCGCATTCCGCGGTGCTCTCTACGCCGCGTAGCCCGCGTGGGCGAGTTTTTCGATGTTGTGGACGAGACAATACAACGTCCATTGGCCGTTCACCTTGGTGCGGCCGCGCAGCGTGAAGCGATCGAGCCGCTTATTGGCGCGCAGATTGCCGAACACCGGCTCCACCGTGGCGAAGCGTCGCCCATACGCTTCGCGTCCCTCCGGTGCGTCGAGGCGCGCTTGCATGCGCGCGGTATGCGTGGGCCCGTCGGTGTCGGCGCGTCCGTGGAAAAACGCGATGTTGCGCACCGGCGTGATGTCGGGCGTGCGCAAGCACTGCGCGCGCAACGGACACGGCCCGCAGTCTCGCTTTGCGCCGCGAAAATGCGCGCCGACGTAGTCTTTGGTTTTCCGATGGCCACCGGATCGGTACAACGATTTTCCCGCGGGACATACGCAGCTACGAGCCTCGGCATCGTACGTGAAATCGGCAGTGGTGAACACCGTCGCCGTCGACGTCGTGGGTGTCGCACTCTTGTTGTGCAGCGGGTGCGGCCCCCGCTGATGGCGCCCTTGCGTCGCGAAGCGTTCGTCGCGTTGGCGCAGGTCGCGATCCGCGATCAGCGCCTCGACCGACATCGTGTCGAGCGCGCGGAGATTCGCTTCGCTATGGTAACCCGCATCGGCGGTGATGAGCGTGGTGGCACCGCGCAGCGGCTGCAACGCCTCGACGATCGGCACCAGCAGCTCCTGTGCCGTGCCGGTGCCGTGCGTCTGCCCCACGACCATGATCTGATGCGCCGCGTCGACGGCGGCCACCCCCGTGTACCCTCGGATGACGCCCTTGCTCGTCGCCATCTTGGCGCTGTCGTTGTCCGTACGGTTGCTCTTCCGCACGGCGCCCGTCGCGCCCCGTCGATCCTCCGGATGCGTGGCGAGCCATTCGCACAATTGCTCGGCGTCGCGCATGAGCCGCTCGTGGCGCTGTGGCGTCTTCGCGGCGAGCGTGGGCTCCACGTCG
>NZ_JBDNFF010000100.1:0-4305 GCF_041689975.1 Gemmatimonas sp. | reverse complement strand
TTACAGCGATGCGCTGGTCGTGGCGCGCCAGCAGGTGGACAGCGGCGCGCAGATCATCGACATCAACATGGACGAGGGGCTGCTCGACGCGGAAAATGCGATGGTCACCTTTCTGAATCTGGTAGCGTCGGAGCCCGACATCTCGCGCGTGCCGGTCATGGTGGACTCCAGTAAGTGGAGCGTGATCGAGGCCGGTCTCAAGTGTCTGCAGGGGAAGGGCGTCGTGAATTCCATTTCGCTCAAGGAAGGCGAAACGGAGTTTCTGCGGCAGGCGCGCCTGGTGCGCCGCTACGGCGCGGCCGTGATCGTGATGGCATTCGACGAGCAGGGGCAGGCCGACACCGCCGCGCGGAAGGTCGAAATCTGTACGCGCGCGTACAAGATTCTCACCGAGCAGGTGGGCTTCCCTCCGCAGGACATCATCTTCGATCCGAACATCTTCGCCATCGGCACCGGCATCGAAGAGCATGCGCGCTACGCCATCGACTACTTCGAAGCCACGCACGAAATCAAGCGCACGTTACCGTTCGCCAAGATCTCCGGCGGTGTGAGCAACATGTCGTTCTCGTTTCGCGGTAACAATCCGCTGCGCGAAGCGATGCACGCGGTGTTCTTGTATCATGCCATCCGCGCCGGCATGGATATGGGCATTGTGAACGCCGGTCAGCTCATCCCCTTCGAAGATATTCCGCTCGATCTTCGCGAGCGCGTGGAAGACGTGGTGTTGGCTCGCCGAACCGACTCCACCGAGCGCTTGCTGGAAGTGGCCGACCAAGCCAAGGGGCGCGCGAAGCAAACCGAAGATCTCGCGTGGCGCACTCTCTCCGTGGAAGAGCGCATAGCGCATGCGCTGGTGCGCGGTATCGATGCGTTCGTGGTGGAAGACACCGAAGAAGCGCGCCTCGCGTCATCGCATCCCATTGAAGTGATCGAAGGCCCGCTCATGCGCGGCATGAATGTGGTCGGTGATCTCTTCGGTGAAGGGAAGCTGTTCCTGCCGCAGGTGGTAAAGAGTGCGCGCGTGATGAAAAAGGCCGTGGCGCATCTCATTCCGTTTATCGAAGCGCTGAAAACGGTGGACAGCAAGCCGGTCGGTCGCGTGATCATGGCCACGGTAAAGGGCGACGTGCACGACATCGGCAAGAATATCGTGGGCGTGGTGCTGCAGTGTAACGGCTACGAAGTGGTCGACATGGGTGTGATGCAGTCGTGCGCGGCCATTCTGGCGAAGGCGCGCGAAGTGAATGCCGACGTGATCGGCTTGTCGGGACTCATCACGCCGTCGCTGGAAGAGATGACGTTCGTGGCCAGCGAAATGGAGCGTCAGGGTTTCACGGTGCCGCTGCTGATCGGTGGTGCCACCACCAGCAAGGCGCATACGGCACTCAAAATCGAGCCGTCGTATTCGGGCCCCGTGGTGCATGTGCTCGACGCGTCGCGCGCAGTGGGCGTGACCAGCGCATTGCTCAGCGACGAGCGCAAGGCGGCCTACGCGGCCGGCGTGCGCCAGGAATACGAAGCGCTTCGTGTGGCGCGTGCGGCGCGTGGTGGGGCCGAACGGTTGGTCAGCATTTCCGCGGCGCGGGCAAATCGCGCCAAGATCGATCTCACCGTGCCGGTGCCGGTGCCCACGTTCATGGGGCCGCGCACGCTGTTGGAGTACCCGCTCGAAGACCTCGTGCCGTACATCGACTGGACACCGTTCTTCCAGACCTGGGAGCTGGCTGGGCACTATCCCGCCATTCTAAACGACCCCATCGTGGGCGAGACCGCGCGGTCGCTGTACGCCGACGCGCGTTCCATGCTGGACCGGATCGTTCGTGAGAAGCGGCTGGAGGCGCGCGCCTCGTTCGGCTTTTGGCCGGCGAACGCGGTCGGTGACGATATCGAGCTCTATAGCGACGACGATCGTGGTACTGTTGCGGCAACGCTACATATGTTGCGTCAGCAGCTCGACAAGAAGGGGGACGGGCGACCGAATCACTGCCTGGCCGACTTTGTAGCACCGAAGGAAAGTGGCGTGCCCGACTATATGGGAGCCTTTGCCGTTACCACCGGGCATGGTCTGGACAGCTTGGTTGCGGAATTCGAGGCGGATCATGACGACTACAGCTCGATCATGGCCAAGGCGCTGGCCGACCGTCTGGCCGAGGCGTTCACTGAGCGGTTGCATGAGCGGGTACGTCGGGAGTTCTGGGGCTACGCGCCGAATGAGGCGCTCGACAACGCCAGCCTGATCCATGAGAAGTACCAGGGCATCCGCCCAGCGCCCGGATATCCCGCCTGTCCCGACCACCGGGAGAAGGGTACGCTTTTCGCAGTAGCAGAGGCTGAAGAGCGGACGGGAATCGTACTGACCGAGAGCTTCGCCATGATGCCGGCGGCGAGCGTGAGCGGCTGGTACTTCTGGCGTCCAGAATCGACATACTTCGGGATAGGGAAGCTGTTACCCGATCAGCTCGACGAGTACGCCGAACGGGCTGGGCGGGTCGCGGATGGCCCAAGGTGGACGTCGACGCTGGTGGCAGGGTAGGCTCATGAGCCGCTCGGTGATCGATGGGCGTGCCGCGAGTGTGACAGTCAATGCCTCCCGTGCGTCTCTGCATTGCCTCTCATCATGAATCGACCGTGACTATTCCTGCTCAGTCATCCCCTGCCTTCATGCCTCGCGACCTCCTCGCGGGAGTGAAGGAACGCGCCCCCGTGGAGCTCGCATCGTATGCGCTCACGGCGGTGATGTTCGTGCTGCTGTTCGCGAAGCCGGCCACGCTGATGTTCGACGCGTGGTGGAACGACCCCAACTCGGGTCATGGCCTGCTGCTGGCGCCGTTGTCGTTGTACTTCGCCTGGAAGAGCGGCATCGTGGAGGGTTCGAAGCCGCAGCGCGTACTCGGCGCGGCGATCCTGATTTTCGCGGTGCTGTTCCGCTACGCCGCCGATCTCGCGGCCGAGCTGTTCGTGATGCGCGGCTCCATGCTGATGGCGCTCGCGGGCCTCACGGTGTTTTACGCCGGGTTTCGCCAGCTGCTGCATTGGTGGCTGCCGTTCACACTCACCGCGCTGTCGATCCCGATTCCGGAAGTCATTCTGAATACGGTGGCGCTGCCACTGCAGTTCACGGCGTCGAAGATCGGCGCGGGGTTACTGAGGTGGCGTGAGATCCCGGTGATGATGACGGGCAACGTGATCCGTATTCCGGGACAGGAATTGTTCGTGGCGGAAGCGTGCAGCGGGCTAAGATCGCTCACCGCGTTGATCAGCCTGGGCGTGCTGCTTGGCGCGATGTTCCTGCGGCATTGGTCCACCCGTGTGCTGCTGTTGGCGCTCACGATTCCTATCGCCATCGCCATCAATGGATTTCGAGTATTCCTCACGGGATTTCTGGTGCTTTTCGTAAGCCCGGAAATGGGCGAGGGCTTCATGCATACCAGTGAAGGAATGGTGATGTTTGGCGGAGCGTTCGTGATTACGTCGATCGTGGCGTGGCTGCTGGGAATCGTCGAATCGAAAATTATGGATAGCTCGCCGCGCGGAGTGACTGCGTGAACAGTGTGCTGCCCAAGTTCCTGCCTGTAGCCGTACTCGCTCTCGGTGTGCTGCTCATTTCCGGCATGCGCGAGCAATACGCCATTCAGCCCCTGCAACCAATGGCGGCCTTGCCAGCGAGCATCAACGGCATGGTCGGCAAGAACATCGTCATTGACTCCGCAGAGCGGCGCGTGGCGGGAATGACCGACTATGCATTGCGCGAGTTTGGTTCAGGTTCGGGAATTCTGTTCTCGACCTACGTGGGCTACTACGATCGCCAGGTACAGGGGAAGGCCATCCACTCTCCGAAAAACTGCCTGCCAGGAGCCGGCTGGGAGATCATGTCGTCTGAGCGCCTCGCTGCCGACGCGATGGGCGCACCGGGTGGCACGATCAACCGTGTGCTGCTCGCCAATCAAGGTGTGCGCGCCCTCGTGTACTACTGGTATCAGGGGCGAGGGCGAGTGGAGGCCAGCGAGTACAAGGTGAAGTGGAACTTGCTGCGTGATGCCGCTGTGGAAGGACGGACGGAGGAGGCCCTCGTTCGAATCGTCGTACCTCTCGCACGATCGGACAAGAACCCAACTCGGAAGCAGCAGGACGCGGCATTCGCGGTCGCTGATTCGATTGCGGCCGCGGTCAGCCGCGAGCTTCTTCCGTCTGTTGCGAAGGTGATGCCTGCGTTGCAGACCGCCTCGATCCGATGACGAACGGGGGATGTGCCGCGCGGGCTGGAAGTCGACGTGCCTGATGTCGCACCCGCCAGGAAAGTTCGCG
>NZ_JBDNFF010000099.1:0-14400 GCF_041689975.1 Gemmatimonas sp. | reverse complement strand
GTTCGTGAATGCCGCACAGACCGTGACCTGTGCCGGTCCGGCGCGCGCGCGACGCGGCGCGGAGATGCAGGATGCGGGCGTGCAGTTCGGAGCCGGCGTCGCGGTGCAGGGCGATCGCATTGTGGCGGTGGACGACGATGGGGCGTTGCGCCGTCGGTATCCGAACGCTGCGGAGATCGACTGCGATCGGGGAGTGCTTGCCCCCGGTTTCGTGGATTCGCATACGCATGCGGTGTTCGGGCGCGCGCGCTACGAGGAGCACGAACTTCGCGCCACCGGCGTCCCCTATCTCGAGATCGCCGCACGTGGCGGCGGCATTCATGCGTCCGTGCGGGATCTGCGGTCGCGGAGCGACGACGAACTGTTTTCGCTGGCGGTGCCGAGACTGCAGATGCTTGCCGCTGGTGGCGTGACCACCGTCGAGATCAAATCAGGGTACGGTCTCACCGTACACGACGAACTACGGACACTGCGCGTCGTCGCGCGTCTCGCCGCGGCCGGCCCGCTCAACATCATGGCCACCTGCCTCGGCGCGCACGAAGTGCCACTGGAATACCGCGAACGTCACGATGGACGCGCGGCCTGGATCGACTGCCTCACGTACGAGCTCTACCCGGCCGTGGCTGCGGAGCAATTGGCGCGCTTCGCCGACGTATTTTGTGAGCTGGGCGTCTTCACGGTGCCTGAGACACGACGCCTGCTCGAGGCGGCCCGCGAGCACGGCATGCTCCCGAAGCTGCACGCCGACGAGCTGCACGACGGCGGGGCGGCGGTATTGGCCGTGGAGCTCGGGGCGACCAGTGCCGATCACCTGGCGGCCGTCTCTCCCGCGGGGATCGCAGCACTGGCCGCGTCGTCCACGGTGGCCACTCTGCTGCCGGCGACCATGCTTTTTCTCGGGACCGGGCGGCAAGCGCCGGCCCGGGCGCTGATCGAGGCCGGCGCCGCGATCGCAATCGCGACGGACCTGAACCCAGGGACGTCGCCGCTGCAGTCGTTTCCGCTGGTGCTCACGTTGGCGGTCAGTCAGCTGCGCCTGTCGGCGTCCGAGGCCTGGATCGCCGGCACCGTCAACGGCGCGGCCGCGCTGGGACTGGCCGGAATCACCGGCCAATTGCGGGAAGGATTCCGCGCCGATGTTGCGGTGCACACCGCCGACGATTTCCGGGCGTTGCCTTACTGGTTTGGCGAGCGTCTTTGTCGGGTGGCGTGGGCTGGCGGGCGTGCTTGTCACGTGTCCGTGTGAACCCTAGCTTCCGCAGCTTCCACCCCGACGTGATTTTGCCCCCCACGCGAGCCCGTCAACGGGTCGTTCGTCCAGCTACTCGGAGTCATTCTCGAACGCATGTCTAACGCCGCGAAGCACCGGAAGAAGGCGGCTGAGTTTGAGCAGCTGAGGCAAATTGATCGCGCGATCGCCTCGTACGTGAGAGCGATCGAAGAGAGCGAGTTGGCAGGCGAGGACGTCGATGTCGCGCTGCTGAACAAGGTCGGCGACCTCGCGCTGCGTCAGGGGCGCGTCCCCGACGCGATCACGTACTACGAGCGGGCCGTCGAGCATTACGCGAACACCGGCCTGTTCAACAACGCCATCGCGCTCTGCAACAAGATCCTGCGCAACGCGCCGGGCCGCGCCAACGTGTACTTCACGCTGGGACGGATCTGCGCACGGAAAGGGTTGCGGGGTGACGCTACTCGGAATTTCCTCGAGTACGCGACCCGCATGCAGCAGGAAGGGCGCGTGGACGAGGGCATGCGCGCGCTCGCCGAAGTCGCCGATTTGATGCCCGAGCTCACCGAAGTTCGGCGCCTCGTGGACGAGCATGCCGATCGGGCCGGGATCGTGCTCCCACGCCGTCGTACACCGTCGAGCGCCTCGCTGGCGCTCAACGACGAAAACGCGCCGTCGGCGGGCCGAGACAAGGCGCAGGATCTGATCTTCCTCGAGGTGGACTACGGGGCGCCTGTGTCGCGTCGCACGCCGGCGCGCTCGACGCGCATGCCGACGCCGCCACCGCTGGCCATCGTGCCGACGTTCACCGTCGATGAGCCGCCAGCGGCGCCGACGCCAACACCAGACCCGATGGTCGAGGCGGAGGCTGAGGCGTCGGTCGGTCCGGCGCTCGAGGCCATTCTCATCTTCGATCCGGCGATCACGACTGACGAGCCGGTGGCGCGGACCCCGGAACCGATCCGTGTTCCGCACGCCGATCCGGGGGTCGCGACCGAGAACATTCTGGTCGAGGAACCGATCCTGGAACGCGTCGCCGGACTGGAACCGTCGGACGACTTCGCAGATGTGGGGACGGCTCAACTTGAAGGGCTGACCGTCGACGTGTCGGAGTCGCCGGAAGACGTGGTTGACGCTACCGTGCATCCGCGGGATGTGACCTGGCTTCGCGACGAGCAAGCGATCGCCGGGGTGCGTGAGGAGCACGACTTCGAGCCCACCGCTGAACAGGCGGCGAGCCCCCACCCGTATCATCACTTGGACGAGGTCGTTTCGGAGGATTTCGCACACGCGACCGATGACCCTGGTGTGGCAGGCATCATCCACACCGAGACGCTGATGCCGTCGCCAGCGATGGATTGGATTGAGACCGAGGACGTTCCGGATCTCCTGATGCGCGTGGATGAGGTCGAGTCGATCGACTTCACTCTGGTGCCGGAGCTCGATTCTGCGATCGCTGCCGGAGCCCAGCTGGTTGCTGAAGCGGAGGCCGAAGCGGAGGCCGAAGCGGAGGCCGAAGCGGAGGCCGAAGCGGAGGCCGAAGCGGTGGTCAGCGATGACGCTTTCGAAGTGATGGAAGAGGCGCCGATGCTCGTCGTCGAGGAGTCGGCTGCCGTGCAGCGTGCGCCGTTCCGGATCGATTCGCACGATTTCATCCTGCCTGGGGAACTGCCTCCACTGCTGCTCGATGACGAACTCGTGGAGGCCGGTCTCGACGTCCTCGAGCGGGACCACGTGGCCGCCGGGATGGATACGGACTCGCGAGTCGTCGGCTCCTCCGATGCGGCTGGCGCCGACCGCATGGCGGCTTCGGCCGGCGACGTAGTGACGAGCTGGGCATCCGATGCCACGCCGACATCGTCGGCTGAGGACCCGTCGAGTAACAAGGGATGGCTCGACGAAGCGACTGGCGAAGACGTCCGGCCCGTCATGGTCACGCCGTCATTGCCGATCGCTGCGGTGGCGGCTGAAGCCACGCTCGTGGCCACCTCTCGCCGCGATGCGCTGCGGTCAGCCGTCGCCAAGCTGCCGCAAGACTGGTTACTGCGTCGCCGCTTGGCCGAAGCGCTGTTCGAGGCAGGAGAGCGCGATGCGGGACTCGCCGAACTCGAGGCAGCACAGCAAGGCCTCATCGCCCAAGGGGATCTGCACTCCGGCGCCGACATTGCCGATACGCTGGTGCAGGTGGCGCCCGAACGCGTGGCCTTCCACCAGAAGCGCGTCGAACTGTCGGTTCGCATTCAGGATCAGGGACGCCTCCGCGTCGCGTATCTCGACTTGGCCGACGCGTTGGTGCTTCTCGGAGAGGAAAACCGCGCCCGCGCCGTCTACGCCCGCGTTCTCGAGATCGACCCGTACGATGATCGCGCACGCGCCGCACTGGGTAGCGCCGCGCCGCCACCGCCCCCCAGGCCGGGAAGCGATGCCAACTTCGTCGACCTCGCGGATTGGCTTCGCGATGACGACGCCCCCGCCTCGACCCGGATGCGGATGCGGGAGCCGGCCATCAGCGGCGACGAACAAGCGGATTTTGATGCCCTCCTCAGGCACTTCAAGGAGGGGGTCGCGCGTTCACTCGGTGAGGACGACCATGAGAGCCATTACGATCTCGGCGTCGCCTACAAGGAAATGGGCCTTCTCGATGACGCCATTGAGGAGTTCCAGAAGGCGCTCAGGGGCCGGTCGCACCGTCTTCCCGCCTACGAGGCCTTGGGGCAATGTTTCGTGGAGCAGGGACGGTACCAGGTAGCGGCAACGGTACTGTCTCGGGCCCTGCACGAGCCGGGGTTGGATGACGAGCAACGAGTGGGCGTCCTCTATCTTCTCGCATATTCATGCGAAGCCCTGCAGCGCTGGGACGAGGCTCGTAGTTATTATCAGCGCGTCTATGCGACTGACATCCATTTCCGTGACGCTGCCGCCAGATTGGCGGCGCTCGACCAGGTAGCGCGATGACGCTTTCCACGCGGACGCGGACGCCGACGGCGTTGGCGGCGGCCCTGCGCGACATTCAGGCGCCCGTGCAGGACGAATTGCCCAAGGTGTCGCAGGAACTGTGGCGCATCGTTTCGGCGGATGTGCCACTCGTCAGCGAGGTGCAGCAGCATCTGATGGGGATGAAGGGAAAACTCTTCCGACCCACACTGCTACTGCTGTCCAGTAGTGTCCAGCATGAGCCACCGGCTCGCGCGATCACCTTCGCCGCCATCATCGAGCTCATTCACCTCGCCACGCTCGTGCACGATGAAGCCGTCGATCACTCGGTGTTGCGCCGCGGCATGCCCACGGTGAACGCGTTGTTCAGTCACCAAGTCTCGGTGATCATGGGCGACTATCTCTATCTCCGGGCGCTCCGCGAACTCGTGACGCTCGGTGATCTCGAAGCAATGAAGGCGGTCACGCACGCGTCCAATGAAATGACGCTGGGCGAGATTCGTCAGCTCGCGGCATACGATGCGCTGGCGTTCACCGAGCGGGACTACGAAACACTGATCCGCGCAAAAACCGGATCGCTCTTCCGGGCATCCTGTGAAGTCGGTGCGCTCTGCGGCGCGCCACGCCATCGTGAATCTCTCGCGCGATTTGGCGAGCGACTTGGCATGGCCTTTCAGGTCGCCGACGACCTGCTCGACTATACCGAAGGGCAGGAGATGACCGGCAAGCCAAGCGGACTGGACCTCAAAGAGCACAAGGTGACGCTCCCGCTGATCGCGGCACTGCGGGAGATGCCCTCGACGGCCCGTACGCGCGTCGAGGCGCTGTTCGCGGCCACTGATCCAGAGGACGAAGCGATCGCCGAGGTCGTCGAGATCGTTCGCGACTATGGCGGACTGGAGTATGCCCGCCGCCGGGCCGATCAATTCTCGCGTGAAGCGGAGGACGCGTTGGCGGATCTGCCCGACGGCACCGCCCGGACAGCACTGGCGGACGCCATCGCGTACGTTGTGGAGCGGCGCTGGTGATGGCCCGTGGACCATCCAGGCACCGTCCGGTGTTCCATGTCCTGGTACTCGCCTCCGGCTTCGTCGCCGGAGGGCTGCTCACTCAGGTCGCGAGGCGCTTTCTGCCTGCTGGCGCCGTGAAGGAGTTCCTGACGACCGGCGTCACGCCCGCCATCGGGCCGCTTCCGATCGATTTGGTTATATTAAAGTTCGCTGTTGGACCTGTCGCCCTGGATGTCTCGCTCTTGAGCCTCCTGGGAGTTTTGATCGCCTACCTGATCGCGCGGTCCCTCTTCTAGGAGTGTCCTATGGGCTTACAGAATTTCGGTTTCATGGAGATCATGATCATTCTCGTGATTGTGCTTCTCCTCTTCGGAGCGAAGCGCATTCCGGAGATCGCAGGGTCGTTCGGCAAGGGGATCAACGAGTTCAAGCGCAATTTGAGTGATGCCCAGCGTCAGATCACCGAGCCGGCCCCGCGCAATGATCGCGTCGGTGGCGGAGCGGCGGAACAGACCACGGCTGAAGCAGAGCATCCCGAGCCGAAGCGATTGCTGAATTGACTGGTTGCTCTCTCGATCGTACACGAAGCCCCCGCGATGCTTGTCATCGCGGGGGCTTCGTGTGGGCGGCGCCGTCGATCAGACGCCGGACTGGCGACGCAGCGCTGACATCACGGTCGGACGCTTGTCGACGACCGTGACGCTCTCGCGCAGGTTCGTCAAGAACTCGTCGACGCGCTGCTGACGCAGCGACTGCAAGAGCTGCTGGCGCTGCGTCGTCTTGTCGGCTTCGAATGCCGGACGACTCGCATCGGTGCGGCTGTCCACTCGCAGGACGACCAGGCCATCGACTGCCTTGAAGGGACCACCGATCTGACCGACCGGCACGGTGAACGAGGCACCGATCGCTGGCTCAAACTGACCCAAACGCGGCACCGCGTCGACACGCGCGAACGCTGCCGACTGCTCAACCTGAAGGCTGCGCTGTGTCGCCACTGCCTCCAGCGTCGACGTCCGCGCTGCTGAGGCGATCTGCTCGGCGATCGGACGCAACTTCTCGATACGCTTGTCCTTGGCGAGACGACGACGAACGTCCTCCTTCACTTCAGACAACGGCTGCGGTCCGCCCGTCGTCAGGGAGTCGACACGCGCCAGATAATAGGCCTCCGGCGAATCGAAAAGATCGCTGGTTTCACCAGCCCGCACGCCGGAGAACGCCCACGCGCTCACACTCGGCACGTAGCGGCCAGCGTATGACAGCGGCTCCTTCTCGAACACGACGACCGAAGCTGGCGAGAGACCAAGCGTCTTGGCGGCCGCGTCGAACGCCTTCGGATCTTCTTGGCTTCCGGCCTTGCTGGCCAGCGAGTCGGCACGACGATCGGTGCGCGTCGCGCTGGAATCACTTTGCCCGATCGACACGAGGATATGGCGAACGTCGAGCGTATCACCGGACTTCGAATCGACGCGGATCAGGTGCCAGCCGACCGGCGTCAACACGGGCTGCGACAACTCGCCTGTCGCCAAGCCATACATCGCCGTCTCCAAATTCGGCGTGAAGCGTCCACGGCCACCCTTCCCGAGCGAACCGCCGTTCGCGCCGGAGCTACTATCAGTCGATTCGCGCTTCGCGACGTCTTCAAACTTGGCGCCGGCCACGATCTCGGCGCGCACCTTCGTGATGCGCGCCTTGGCGTCGGCCGAGTCGGTCGCAGTGACCGTACGTGGCACGGTGAGCAAGGAGACGACGGCACGGCCCGGACGGGTGAACCGCTTCTTGTTCCGGTCGAAAAATTGTGAGATCTCAGCGTCTGTGACAGTGACGGCCGTATCCGTGAGGGCATTCTGGCCGACGATCACGAAACTGACCTGAGTACTGTCGTGACGGTCGCGATAGATCTGCCAGAGGCGCTCGTCGGAGACGTACGCGTCGGACGCAATCTGGTCGAAGAGCTTCTGCTTCGGGATCTCATTGCGGTAGTACACTTCGAGACCGGCCAGCATTCCGGACTGCCGCGCCATCGGGCTAGCGAGGAGGCGCTGGTACTTCGAGAGGTCAAAACGGCCGTCGGTTTGCAAGTCCGGCGACTGCATGGCCTGCGGCGGCGGGGCGAGTCGTGCCGCTTCGAGGATTTCGTCGTCAGTAACCGTGATGCCGCGACGCTTGTATTCCTGTTGGAGCAGCAGATCCGTGACCAGTTCGTCGTACGCACGGTCTTCGAGCGTCTTCCGCTCGTCGAGCGTGAGCCCGCGACCGAGCTGCTGTTGCTGCTGCTGCTCGAGGGAATTCACGGCATTCTGCCAGGACGTCAGCAGAATGTCTTCGCCGTTCACCGTCGCAATGGCGGTCGAGGTCGTCACGGGCGAGCGGCCTGCGAGACCTGATGTCTCATACAAAAGGAAACTGCCGACGAATGCCGCGATCAGCACGATCCAGATGTATTTCGCGGCGCTCCGCATCGATTGCAGCACGGGGCGAGACTCCTTGGGGCGGAAAAGCTGAGCAAACAGAAAGGCACACGCACCTCCATCGGAGAGGCGTATGCCGCAGAGAGCTTAAAGCTAGCCGCCGCGCGTCGCGAATAGCAAGACGAGAGGAGACGATACACCACTTCACCACGAATGACTTCCCGGAACGGCCACCCCTAATAAGTTGTTGCTGGGGGCTCGTCACACGTTCGGAACGGGCACTTCGCATCGGACCGGGAAACATCACCATGAGGGCACTGGACGGATGAGCACTGCTGCCCGGATCGACGAACTCCGGAAAAAGTTCGAGGAAAGCCCGCGTCGCTACTTCGCCCCCTTGGCGAACGAGCTGCGGAAAGCAGGGAATCTGTCGGAGGCTATTGCTCTCTGCCGCGAGTTCCTGCCCAAGCAGCCCGAGCACATGAGCGGGTACATCGTGTTTGGTCAGGCACTGTACGAATCGGGCGATCTATCTGAAGCGCGCATAGTGTTCGAGCAAGCGCTTGCCCTCGACCCGGAAAATCTGAAGGCCCTCCGCCACCTGGGCGACATCGCCAAGTGGGAGGGAGACACCGCCGGCGCACGCCGTTGGTACGAACGAGTGCTCGAGGCGGACCCGCGCAACGATGACATCGCCGCCCAGTTGGCGACGCTGGTCACGCCGGCGTACGCCGGGCGGGTCGTGACGGAGGCCGAGGCGGTGGCGCCTACGCCTTTCGCACCACCGTCCTTCACGCCCGCGTTCTCCATGGCTCCGATCGGATTTGGCGCCATCCCGACGCCTGATGCCGCGTTGCGCGCCGTCGACTTCGATGAGATCAATGCGCGACTGCGCGAGTCCGAGCCGCAGCCTATCGAGCTCGTGGCGACACACGCCCCAGCAGCCGTGGCCCGAGGAGCTCTCGAGCCGGATCTTCTCGACCTCGACGCCATCGAAGCGGCCGGAATCGAGTCCGACGCCGAGATCGGTGAACATTCAATCGACGCGGCGGCTGATGATCCGTTCGGCTTCAACGAATCGCCGACCGACGACGAGCCGTTCGAGGAAGGGCTCATCGCGCCGGAGTGGCCGGACACGTCGGCGCTGGAGGTGCGCAGAACGCCGCCGCGCAGCGTGACGCCGCCGTTCGTTGGACCGATAACACCGGATGCTATTGCTGCCTTCGGCGTTGAACCGGGTGATCCGCTCCCGGCGCCCTCGCTCGGCGCGGACGAGGGGATCGTCGACGTCGAACCGCAGTTCGGTCAGAGGGAAGCGCATTCGACTGAGATCGCGGCCAGGCGAGACGCGGAGCCCGAGTACGGTTTCGCAGTCGAGAGGCAGGCGGAGCGGGAGACGGAAGATGACGTTGAAGCGGCGGCGGATGTTCAAGCCGAAGCCGAGGTCGAGTTGGTCGACGAGATCGACGAGATCGACGCCGCGGAGCCGGAGTGGGTGGTTGCCTCCGCGCCCATGCAGTCATCATTGGTCGAGGAGGAGCTTCCGTGGCTCGTCCCGGCCCCTGCGCACGATGTCGAAATCGAGGCCGAAATCGAGGCCGATACGGTTATGGTGGCGGAGGTCGAGCCGGACGACACGGCGTTCCTTGTGGACGGCACTTCCGGCGCTGACGTCGTGGAGCTCGCGTCCTCGCCCGCTGAAGCGAGCTTCGCTGACGTGATGCCTGAGGAATACAATCCCGCCTTCGTGACGGAGACGATGGGGGAACTTCTCGTCTCGCAAGGATTCACGGCTCGAGCGGTGTCGGTGTACGACGAACTGGTGCGTCGCCGTCCCTACGATCCGGTGCTCAGCTCGCGCTTGGCCGAATTGCAGGAGCGCCTCGCCGCTGAGGCGGTGTCCTCCGCCCCGGCGGTCCCGACTCGGGCGTTCGCTACCCCGGCATTTGTGACACGCGTGATGCCGCGGTTTGCGACGCCCTTGTCGGTCACGCCGCTTTCATCGCCGGTTTTCGAGGTCTCGGCATCTGCTCAGGCCGCTGCCGAGGCACCGGCGGAACGCGTCAGCGCGCGCGAGAGATTCGCGCGGCTCGCCGCACGACGTGTGCCGCGACGGACTCCGCCGCGCGCCTCGGTGGCTGTGGAAACACCGACCGATGGTCTGGCATCGTTGTTCGGCGATGACGCACCGATGCCCGATGATCTTGCGGCGCGCGCGCTGGCTGATGCGTTCGCGCCGATCGATCAGACCACGCATCTCGGTGGCGAGCTCCCCTTCGAAGAAGCCATGTTCGACGGTACGCCGCGCGCACCAACACCGATACGCGCGGCGACGCCCCTTGCCACGGCGGCGGTATTTGACGCGGCGGGCGGACCTTTTTCCTTTGATCGGTTCTTTCCTGATCCTGCCACCGCCGCGTCGCCACAGCACACGCCGGTGCGTTCGCCCACTCCCACGCCGGCGTCTGAACCGGCTCGTGATATCATGCCGCCCACGGTGAGCGACGATCTCGCGCAGTTTTCCGCTTGGCTCAAAGGACTCGGCAGTACGTGATCATCGGGATTCTGAACGGACCGAATCTCAACTTGTTGGGCACGCGTGAGCCAGAGATCTACGGCTCTGCCACGCTCGACGACATCAACGCCGGCCTCACGCGCGTCGCCGCCGAACTGGGCGTCGAGCTGCAGACGGCGCACTCGAATGTCGAGGGCACGATGATCGATATTCTGCACACGTGGCGCGGCGTCGTGCAGGGAGTGGTGGTGAATGCCGGTGCCTATACCCACACCAGCCTCGCGCTGCGCGATGCGTTTACGGCTACATCGATTCCGTTCGTGGAGATCCACCTCTCGAATGTGCACGCGCGCGAAAAGGAGCGGCACCACAGCATGCTCGCCAGCGCCGCGATCGGTTCCGTCACAGGCCTTGGTGCGGACGGTTACGAGTTCGCCTTGCGCGGACTGGTCGCCACATTGCGCCGTCGCTTGTGAGCGGGGCGGCCGGTTCGCAGGTGAGCGACACCCGGCCCGCGCGCCTGTCTGCGCTGCGCGACGCACTGGCCCGGGCTAATCTCGACGCCCTGCTGGTCTCATCGCTGCCGAACGTTCGCTATCTCACGGGATTCTCGGGTAGCAATGCGCTGCTGGTGGTCACCGCCAAGGAGTGCGTTCTGCTGACCGACTTCCGGTACGCCACGCAGGTGCAGGAGGAGCTCGGTGCGTCCGCGAGCGTGCGAATCGAGAGCACGAGTCTCTGGACCGGTCTGTGGGCCCAGCTTGCCGCGTTGAACGGCGTAGAGCGGATCGGCTTCGAATCCATGCACCTGCTCCATCGGGATTTTGCGCGCCTTTTGGCGCAGGGCGCGCGATGGTCCTGGCGACCGACCACCGATCTGGTGGAGACGCTCCGAGTGGTGAAGGACGCGGGCGAACTGGCGCACATCGAGCGCGCCGTCGCGATGGCGGAAACCGCGTTGCGCCATACGGTGCCGATGTTGCGGGCCGGGCTCACGGAAACGGCGGTAGCGGGGATTCTCGAGCGTCACCTGCGCGACGCCGGAAGTGAGGAGTTTCCGTTTGCCACAATCGTGGCGTCAGGCCCGCGTTCGGCGCTTCCGCATGCCCGTGCCAGTGATCGGGTGCTCGAAACGGGCGATTTCGTCTTACTCGACTTCGGCGCCGTGGCGGCGGGCTACTGCTCCGATATTACGCGCACGTTCGTGCTCGGGCGCGCGTCCGGCGAGCAGCGGGAGGTCTACGACATCGTTCAACAGGCGAATTCGCGCGCTTCGGGCGCGCTTCGGGTCGGAATGACGGGGATGGCTGCAGATGCAATCGCGAGAGACTACATTGACGCTCGCGGATTTGGTGAGGCTTTTGGACATTCGCTCGGTCATGGAATCGGGCTGGAAGTGCACGAAGCGCCTCGCTTGGCCCGCATCGTCGAGTCTCCCCTCGCTGCCGGAACGGTGGTCACGATCGAGCCCGGGATCTATCGCGCTGGCTGGGGTGGGGTGAGAATCGAGGATGACGTGTTCTTGTCAGACGCAGGTCCGAGGGTCCTGACCGGATTCCCTCGTGCGCTGCACGAACTCTCCTGATTTCTGTACGCTCGGCGCTCTCCGCGCCGATGATCCCCTTCGACTTCCCCGCCATGATCGACCTGCGCTATGTGAAGAAGCTGATCGAGATGCTCGACGGCTCCACGGTGGATTCCATCGAGATTTCCACTGACAAGGGGATGAAGCTCCGAATCTCGAAGAGCTCCCAACAACGCGTAGCAGCGATGACGGTCGTGCCCCAGATGTCCGCTCCCGCTGCCGTGGCCCCGGTGTTGCCCGCTGGTGGTTCGGAGCGTCTTGCCGGAGAGAGTGTGACTGCGGCGCCGAAGGCCGAGGCGCCAAAGGTCGCACTCCTCGAGATCAAGTCGCCGATGGTGGGCACGTATTACTCTGCCCCCGAGCCCGGTGCGAAGCCGTACGTCAACGTCGGCGATCGTATCAGCAAGGGTCAGATTGTGTGCATCATCGAAGCGATGAAGATCATGAATGAGCTCGAGTCCGAGTTCGACGGCGTGGTGCGCGAAGTGAACGTCACCGATACGCATGCGGTCGAGTATGGACAAGTGCTCTACCGCCTCGATTCGACCGGCTGAGACGCGATGACATGACGATGGTCTCCGGTGCCGCTCCAGTAACCGTCACGGCGACGGCACCTGGCTCGGGCCTTGATCTGAAGGCCGCACTGCAGCGCATGGTGCGTGAGGGTGCGTCCGACTTGCACCTCAAAGTCGGACGGCCGCCCACGCTGCGATTGCACTCGGACCTCGTCCCGCTGGACATGCCGCCGATGCGACCGGAGGAACTCCGGTCGCTCGCCGAGCATCTGCTGCCTCCCGCGCAATTGCGCGAGTTCGTGGAAATGCGCGAGTCGGACTTCGCGATCAACGTCCCTGGTATCGGACGCTTCCGCGTCAACGTGTACCAGCAGAAGGGCACTGTCGCCTTCGCGATGCGCGCGATCGCCCATGCCGCCGCATCGATTCGTGATCTCAACCTGCCCCCGGTGCTCGAGCAGTTGGCGCTCAAGCCGCGCGGATTGGTCTTGGTCACGGGCGTGACCGGCTCAGGCAAGAGCACGGCGCTGGCCGCGATGGTGCACCACATCAACGAGCGCCGCAGCGCGAACATCATCACGATCGAAGATCCGATCGAGTTCGTGCACCGCGACGTGCAGAGCCACATCAATCAGCGTGAAGTGGGCACGGACACCGCGTCCTTCTCGCAGGCGTTGCGCCGTGTCCTGCGTCAGGATCCCGACGTCATCATGATCGGTGAAATCCGCGATCTCGAGACGCTCGATGTCGCGCTCAAGGCCGCCGGCACCGGCCACCTCGTGTTCTCGACCCTGCACACCACCGATGCGACGCTCACGATCAATCGCATCCTGTCGTTCTATCCGCCGCACCAGCAGAACGAAGTCCGCTTCGCGCTCGCGAACGCGCTGTCGTCGGTCATCTCGCTCCGCCTGGTGCCGCGGGCCGATCGCCCGGGTCGTGTGCCTGCGTGTGAAGTGCTGGTGAACACCGAGGCGGTCCGCGACCAGATTCGCGACCTTTCGGCCACACTGAACATCCCCGACCTGATCAAGGAGGGAAGCATGGCGTACGGCATGCAGAGCTTCGACCAGTCGCTGATGAACTGGTACTCGCGTGGCGTGATTTCCTACGAGAATGCACTCTTCTATGCGACCAACCCGGCAGAGTTCGCGCTCCGCATTCAGGGGGTCGACGGTACCAGCGATACCAACTGGGACGGTTTCCGGCAGGGTAGCGCGGCCACCTGATTGGTGGCGGCGGGACTGGCGGCAGGGCTTTGGCCCTGCCACCATACGGCATGTTCAAAAAGGTCCTGATCGCCAATCGCGGTGAGATCGCTCTCCGCGTCATTCGTGCTTGCCGTGAACTCGATATCCAGACGGTCGCCGTGTACTCCGAGGCTGACCGCGAGTCATTGCACGTTCGCTTCGCCGACGATGACGTCTGTATCGGGCCCGCACCGGGTCGCGATTCCTACCTCAAGATCCCGCGACTGATCGCGGCTGCCGAAATTACCGGCGCCGACGCGATCCATCCTGGTTACGGCTTTCTCGCGGAGAACGCGGAGTTCGCCGAAACCTGCCGCGCGTCGGGGATTGCGTTCATCGGACCCACGCCGGAACAGATCCGCGTGATGGGCGACAAAGCGTCTGCCCGTCGGGCAATGGCCGAGTGTGGAGTGCCGATCGTGCCTGGTTCGCCGGGGCCGGTGGATGACCCGGAGGAGGCGCTGGAGTTCGCCCGAGGGATCGGCTTTCCCGTGATCATCAAGGCGGCGGCCGGTGGTGGTGGCAAGGGCATGCGCGTCGCCCGGGATCCCGATGACTTCCTGCGCTCTTTCCAACTGGCGCGCTCCGAAGCGCTTTCGGCCTTCGGCAACGGCGATGTGTACGTCGAGAAGTTCCTCGAACGTCCGCGCCACGTTGAATTCCAGATAATGGGTGACATGCACGGCAACGTGATCCACCTCGGGGAGCGCGATTGCTCGGTGCAGCGTCGTCATCAGAAGCTGATCGAAGAGGCCCCGTGCCCGGTGATGACGCCGGAACTGCGCGAGAAGATGGGTGAGGCGGCGGTGCATGGCGCGAAGGCGATCAACTACATCGGCGCCGGCACGGTGGAAATGCTCCTCGACGAGGACGGGTCGTTCTTCTTCATGGAGATGAATACGCGTATTCAGGTCGAGCATCCGGTCACGGAAATGCTCACCGGCGTCGATCT
>NZ_JBDNFF010000098.1:0-28114 GCF_041689975.1 Gemmatimonas sp. | reverse complement strand
TATCGAGGCGGCCCGACCAGAAACCGCTCTCCCACTATATAACCAACTCGTGATGCTTTTGCGCTATCACCAATTGGTTGTCGAAACAGGGGAGTTCGGCGCCTCGATGGACGTGGAACTGGTGAACGATGGTCCCGTCACTATCTGGCTCGAGCGCGACGCCGCGAATCTCGCGGTTGAGCGCGCTTGAACCGGATACCGTTGATTTCTATCACACGTGTGGCATCTACACAGTTTGATGAGGGATTTGGCATGCCACGTCGTGTCACTCTGTAACATGCCATGGCGCACCTCATCCCTGAGAGGCTCCGTTCCCCCTCGTCAGCGCCTGCTCCAAATCTGTCATAATGTCGGCAACGTGCTCGAGGCCGACGCTAACCCGAATCAATCCATCGGCAATTCCGACCGACGCACGCTCCGCCGGGGTCAGCTTCGAATGCGTTGTCGATGCCGGGTGCGTCACGATGGTCCGGGTGTCGCCGAGGTTTGCTGAATGCGACACCATCTGGACCGCATCGAGAAACCGGCGTCCCGCCTCGAGACCGCCCTCCAGCTCCAACACCACGATGCCACCGCCTTGAGACATCTGTGCGCGGGCCAAGTCGTGCTGAGGATGTGACGGCAGGAAAGGGTATCGCACCGCAGTCAACGCTGGATGTCCCTCGAAGTGCTGCGCGAGCGTAAGTGCATTCGAACAATGGCGATCCATGCGAACGGCCAACGTCTCCAGAGACTTCGACAGGAGCCAGGCGTTGAAGGCACTCAACGCCGGACCGGTGTGTCGTGCGAAGAAGCGGCACTCGGCGATGTACGATGCGTCGCCGACGATCGCGCCGCCCAGTGCACGTCCCTGTCCGTCGATGTACTTGGTGGCCGAGTGAATGACGACGTTCGCACCGAGTGCGAGCGGCCGCTGCAGGTATGGCGTGGCAAAACAGTTGTCGACTACGAGCGGAATGCCGCGCGACGAGGCGAAGGCGGCAAGCCAGCGCAGATCGAGCAATTCGAGGCCCGGGTTCGACGGCGTCTCGATGAAGATCAACTTCGTGCTCGCACGTACCAGACGCTCCCACGACGTCGGATCGGATGCATCGGCGTAGTCGTACGACACGCCCCACTTGGGCAGGATGCGCGTGAAGATCTGGTGTGTCGAACCGAAGAGCGCACGGGAGGCCAGCACGTGATCCCCCGACGAAACGCGAGCCGCGATCGCGGTGAACACGGCGGACATTCCCGACGCCGTGGCGATGCCGTCTTCGCCGCCCTCGAGCAGGCACAGCTTGCTTATGAACTCGTCGGTGTTCGGATTCGCATAACGGCTGTAGATGTTGCCCGCGACCTCCTCCGTGAACAGGGCACGTGCATGCTCGGCGTCGTCGAATCGAAAGCTCGACGTCAGGTAGAGCGGTACGGAGTGCTCCCGTTCGCCGGAGACGGGCGCCTGGGTGCGGATGGCGAGTGTCTCGAAATGGGCCTGTTCGTCGGACATGCGCGTATGGGATGCGAGGAGAATTGTCGTCGTCTAAACTTACTCCAATGACTGCTTCCGATATTTCATCATCCGCACCGGGAACCCTCCCCCGCGTGATTCTCGCCTCCCAGTCTCCACGCCGCCGGGAGTTGCTCGCGCTGATCGGGATCGTTCACGAGGTGCATCCCGCCCATGTGGATGAATCGGTGCACGCCGACGAGGCACCGGTGCCACATTGCGAACGCCTCGCACGGCAAAAAGCGCACACGCTGGCGGTGGAGCATCCGGATGCGGTCGTCATCGGCTCGGATACGATCGTCGTGATCGACGGTGACATTCTGGGCAAACCCGGCGACCGGGCGGAGGCCATCGCGATGATCACGCGGCTGAGCGGACGAACGCACACGGTGTTCACGGCTGTGGCCGTCGCACACGGCGGCGTGACGCTGTCCGGAGTCGAGTCGGTGTCGGTCACCTTCCGACCGCTCGATGCGGCACAGATCGCCGCCTATGTAGAAACCGGCGAGCCGATGGACAAGGCTGGTGCCTATGGCATTCAGGGGTTCGGCGCGACCAATGTGGAGCGCATCGACGGCGACTACTTCGCGGTGATGGGACTACCGCTGGGTCGCATGGTCGGACTGCTGCGGGACCTGGGATTCCGCTACGCATTCGGACCGCTCACGGTCGCCGATAGCGCTCCTGCCAGCGCGTGAGCATCGCGCGGACGTCATCTACCGAGATGCGCTCCATACGGTCTTCGCGATACGTCATGTCGAGGGGGTAGTCCTCGCCGGGATCGCCGTATGCATCGATCCTCAGATCGCGGGCAAAGTCATACGGTCCGACGCGTTTCGGATTGGTGTAGCCGAGCAGCGAAATCACCGGTGTGCGCAAGGCGACGGCGAGGTGCAGCGGGCCGGTATCCGGCGAGAGCGCCACCGCCGCTCCGTCGAGGATTGCGGCGAGCCGACGCAGGCCACTTCCCAACGCCGAGTGCGCCATGGGCGCATCGCGCCGGATGATCGCTTCGGCTGCGACTTCGCGCGCCGAGCGTCCACCCACGAGCACCGGCTGCAATCCGAAGTCGCTCCAGAGGATGTGGCATACGGCTGCCCACCGCTCGGGCATCCAGTCCTTCGCGCCTTTGCTGGTGGCTACCACGATAGGCGCGATCGGACGATCGAACTGCGCGTGGAAGTCGCGCTGCCAAGCCCGCTCTTCGTCGTTCCACGGTCCCAGGGTCCACTGCGGTGGGCCGTGCGGTACGCCGAGGGCGTCGATGAACTCGAAATATTGATCCTGGACATGCTGTCCGGCGTGCGGTGCAAGGCGATGCGTCGTAAACAACCAGTTCGCATCGCGCGCGCGCTCGCGGTCGAAGCCCAGCTTCACCGGTGCATGCGTGAAGCTGGTGACGAGGCCGGCCTTGAAGTAGACCTGCAATGCGAGCACGACGTCGAATCGTCGGGACGCGAGTTCGCGACGGGTGTCGAGAAACCCTTTCCAGCCTTTCGAGCGATCGAACAACACGAGGTCGTCAACCAGTGGATGGCCGCGCACCAGAGTGGCAGGTCCCGGCTGCAGCACCCAGGTGATCCGCGACGCCGGCGCGTGCGCTTTGATCGCGTGAATGATCGGCATCACGTGTACGGCATCACCGACGGCACTCATCATCACGATACCGACGCGATCGAGCGTGAAGGGCGGCAGGGGCGGGGTCGTGGCTGAAGCGGGCACGCTAGCGTGTATCGGAGTGGGCAGCAGACGACAGTTCGGCCGTCACGGCATCGCTGAACGCCGTGATTCTCGCGTCGGTCACGTCGCAGCCGAAGTGCGTGCGCCATTTGCGCACCGACCGCGTGAGGCGAGCGACATTGGCCCGCATGGTTTCGACGGGTGCGCGGTTCGCGTCCCAGCGCACGACATCGACGTCGATGATCAACGCTTCGATACCGTCGAACGTGGGGCGCAGTAGAATGTTTTTCACGTTGAGATCGGGATGGATCACCCCTTGGCCGGCCAACTGCATGAGCAGCCGTTGCGTTGCCGACAACGCGGTCTCGCAATCCACGAACGGCGCAAGTCCGGCCAGCACCATGCCGAGATCCGCGGCGTCGGCCACGTAGCGGGTGACGACGTCCACATGACACAGTCCGAACGCCGCCGGATAGCGCGCGAAACCAAGCACCTCAGTGGTCGGAATGCCGGCCGCGCGCAGCGCGGCCGAACGTCCCATCTCCAGCGGCGCTCGGGTGGGGCGCCGAAAGCGGTCGGCCGTGAGCGGCGCCAGCACCCCGCCGTGCCAGCCGTGTCGTACGACCACGGGAATACCGCACGATGGGAGTGTGGCCACAAACACCGGTGCACGTCCACGCATGGCGCGCGGCTGCGGTTGCTCCGCGGCCCAGTCGTACAACGTGTCGTACTCGTGCACGATCGCGATCAGATCGTCGAGGACCACGTCTCCGCCGGTGACATCGGCGGTGCCTACGGCACGGGTCGCCGTCTCGGCCTTCACGAAGCGATCCACGGAGCCGTCACCTGCCACACGTCTTGCGGCGCGCCGTGCTGTCGAGCCAACGCGAGCTCCGTGCGCGGCGTGCAGGAGTCGGGGTCGGGCAGTTGAGCGCGCACCGTCTCACTCACGAGAATTTCTCCGCCGCCAGCCAGACTGCACAGTCGGTTCGCGACATTGACGGTGTCGCCGATGAGCGTGAACTCGAGACGACGCGGCGAACCGATGTTGCCCACGAACGCGTCGCCGGTGTGAATGCCGATGCCGACGCTGAGGAGTGGCCGCCCTTCGGCCGCCCAGCGCGCGTTCAGTGACTCCAGCGCGTGCTGCATGTCGAGGGCGGCCGCCACGGCGCGTGCGGCATCGTGCGCTCCGGCCTCCGGGACGCCCCAGTACGCCATGATCGCATCACCGATGAACTTGTCGAGCGCGCCCTCGTGCCGAAACACGCAGTCGACCATCACGCCGAAATACTCGTTCAGCTGATCGGCCATCTGCGTGGGCGGAAGTGATTCGGCGATCGCGGTGAAGCCGCGGATATCACTGAACAGCACTACCACATGTTGGCGCGATCCGCCGGGAGCGATGCGGCCCGTACTGTCGGCAATGCGCAGCGCAATCTGCGGCGCGAAGTAGCGCTCGAAGTTTGCGCGCACGCGGGCCGCTTGCTGCAACCGCGCCGTCGAGGTCTCACGTTCCACGGCCGCCGAGGCGATGCCGGCGAAGGCGACCAGGAACGCGAGATCTTCATCGGTGAACACATCCGTTTCGCGCAGATGGTCCACGTACAGCACACCGAGCGTCGCCTGCTGCTCTCCGATGAGTGGAGCGGCCATCGCCGATCGGACGGCCTGCTGCAATACCGACGCCCCCGCCGTGCGTGCATCGGCCCCGGCGTCGTTGGTGAGCAGCGCAACCTGCCGTTCGGCCACGCCCTGGGCGATCGCCCGCGGCACCGGACGGGGAATGTTGCCGCGACGATCGCGCGATACCCGGGTCTGCAGGAGTCCGTCCGCATCGCGCAGGAGAATCGCTACGCGGTCGGCGTCGAAGCTGCGAAACAGGTCGCCGGCCAGCGCCTCGAGCAGCGCATCGAGATCGGAAGAGCCACCGAGGTGTTGCGCGATACCGACCAACTGCGCGAGCCGCGCCGTGGCCTGGGCGTGCCCGGCCGTGACCTGCGCGACGTCGGCCAGCGACTGCTCGCGCGAGGGCACTCGGCGTTCGAACTGCACCGTCGCACTGCCATCGAACGGCGACGTGGGCGACGCGGACGGTGACGCCAAGGGTGTGGCCGAGGGCGGTGCAAGGCGCGCGTCGGCGACGTCGTCGTGCAGCAACGTGAAGACGACGGTGCCGAAGGCCAGGGTGTCGCCCGGCACGAGCTTGGCGCGTGGCACGCGAGCGCCGTTCACCCACGTGCCGTTGCGCGACTCGAGATCCTGTACGTCGAGCGTACCCGACGCGTGCACGCGTAGTTCGGCATGACGGCGCGACACCGCCGGATCGAGAATCGGCAGCGTACACGACAGCTCACGCCCCGCGACGAAGACGGTGCGGCCGGTAAGCAGGAAGCGCCGGTCACCCGCGGCGGAGATGAGCACGAGCGTCATGCGCCGTTACGACGCCGCGCGAGCGCGGCCGATGGCGGTGAGCAGCGCACGGGCCTTGCTCTCTGTTTCGGCCCATTCGCTTTCGGCCACGGAATCGTGCACGATGCCGGCACCCGCTTGCACCGAGGCCACGCCGTCGGCGATCACGCAGGTGCGGATCGTGATAGCCAGATCCATGCGGGTATCGCCCGCACCGATGAAGCCGATCGCGCCGGCGTACGCGCCGCGGCGCTCCGGTTCGAGCTCGTCGATGATCTCCATGGCGCGTACCTTCGGGGCACCGGTCATCGTACCGGCGGGGAACACCGCACGGAATGCATCGAGCGCACTCGAGCCGTCGGCCAATTCGCCCTCCACCTGGCTCACGATGTGAAACACGTGCGAGTAGCGCTCGACGGTCATGAGGTCCGTCACGTGCACCGTACCATAGCGCGCGAGCCGACCGACATCGTTGCGGCCGAGATCCACCAGCATCACGTGCTCGGCCCGCTCTTTCTCATCAGCCAGCAGCTCCGCCGCCAATGCGGCGTCTTCTTCCGCCGTCTTCCCGCGCGGACGCGTGCCGGCGATCGGACGGACGGTAAGACGTCCGTCCGCCACACGCACCAACAGCTCCGGTGAGCTGCCCACGAGCTCCATGCCGTCGAGCATGAGATGGTACATGTACGGCGACGGATTGAGCGCACGCAGCGAGCGATACAGGGTGGTCGTATCGAAGTCGAGCGGCACCGACATGCGACGGGCGAGCAAGGCCTGAAAGACATCGCCCGACAGGATGTACTCCTTGATGCGACCCACGTCGCGGATGAAATCTTCACGCGCGTAGTTCGACTCCGCGACGGCGGCCGGTGCCGACTCGTTGAGCGTGAGTGGCGGCAGGACGTCGGGCCCCTGCAAACGTGCGATGGTATCGGCGAGCGTTTGAACGGCCTCCGCATGCAGCGTATCGAGCGTCTCGTCGGACACACCGGCTGGTACCGGCACCGAGACGATCACGCGGGCCTGTCCACGCCAGTTGTCGATGACCACGAGCGCTTTCGTGAACACGAAGCACGCGTCGGGATAGCTCAGCACACGCGGCGGAGCGTGCGGGAGCTTCTCGATATGCCGCACCACGTCATACGCGAAGAAACCGATCGCGCCGCTCCACAGCGCGCCGAGCTCCGGCGCCGGCACCGGGCGCATGTCGCGCACGATGTCTCGCAAGTCGGCGATGGGGTCGACGGGCGTGCGCGCGCCGTGCCAACCCTGCGCGTCCTCCCAATCCTCGACGACGCCATCGCGCAGACGCCAGGCGCCGCGCGGGTCCGTACCCAGGTACGTATAGCGTGCCCACGACTCACCGCCCGCCGGAGCCGACTCGAGCAGAAAGGCGAAAGGCCCACGGCGCAGTTTAGCGAAGGCCGAGACGGGTGTGCACAGGTCGAGCAGGCAGTCGCCCCACACGGGGACGAGACCACCGGTGGCACGGCACTGCGCGGCACGGGCGCGGAAATCATCGAGAGCAGTCATCACTCGGAAGTTCGCCGCCGCGCTCGCTGTGGGGCAAGCGACCGGGTAGCATTGGGTATGAACCTTTCGACTGTAGCCGGGCCCGCGATGCCGACGGCCGACGTCCAGATTGCGGTTGGCGTGGTCGATGTGGTCGTCCTCGCGCCGGCTCCGCACGGCCGCCGCGATCGCTGGCGGGTGCTCACCCTTCGCCGAGCGGTCAGCGTGCGGTGTACGGGCGCCTGGGAGGTCGTGCATGGCCGCATCGAGCCAGGTGAACTCCCGGCAGCGGCGGCCCGCCGCGAAGTGTTCGAGGAGACCGGTATGGTCGTCCAGCGCCTCTACGCCATCGCGGTCAATCCGTTTTTCCTCCCCCGGCCCAACACGATCCAGATGGCCGTGGTGTTCGCCGCGGTCGTGGAGCACGCCAGCGTGGTGATGCTGAGCGACGAACATGACGCCAGCCTGTGGCGTACCCCAGCGGCGGCGATCAAGCATCTCGCATGGCCCCGCGAACACGACGCCGTGCGCTACGCGGTGCACTTGCTGCGCGACGGCGATGCCGGCGCGGTAGAAGACGTGCTGCGCGTGCCCGACGCCTGACGGATCAGCGCGGGGGTTTGGGAGCAGCCGCGGCCCGCGAGCGCACCAACGACCGCTCGCGCTCGATCCGCTGAATCACGCGATTCCAGTCGGTCACACTGGGGGTGCTTTCCATGAGCGCGGACAGCGGCTGATTGACGTCGATCTGTCCGTCGAAGATCATCAACGCCGACTGCACGTCGCGCTGCCTCAGACGGTACTCGCCGAAACCCGGCGTGATCGGGAGCATGTCGAGCGGACGGAAATCACGTCCGGTGTTGTTGATGATGAACTCCTGCGGCGAGAAGCGCGTTTCGCCCTGCTCCTGCGCGAAGAAACTCACGTACCAGATCGAATAGCTGGGCAGACGATTCCGCTCCATCATGGCCAGCAGCTCGCGATTCTTGCTGGTCAACAGTTCGCGAAGCGAGCGGTACGAGTCGGGAGAGAGTAGTCGGATGATCCGCTCGTCGAGCGGAATCGCGCGGACCTGCAGTCCGTTCGCCGGTGATACCTTAAGCGCCAGATCGTCCTGCCGTAGCGTGCCGAAACCGGCGGGAATCCAGTTCGGGTCGAGCGTGTCCCCCTGGGTGCCTGCCTGACCGGCCGGCGGCATGGTGGGCGGAACCTGCGCGACGATGGTGGTCGTCGAAGCACAGGCACCGAGTACGCACGCCAATACGGCCAATACGGTGTATTTTGCCGTGCGCATCACGTGGCCTCTCGTTCAGCCGATTCGCCGGTGTGTCCCTCCGGCGCGTCGTCGCTGAATTCCTCCGGCGACTCCGGAAGCTTCCAGTCGGGAAGCGCCAGCAGGTCGATCAGTGCCGACGCCAGCTCATCGCGACCAAGACCGGTAGTCGCGCTGAACGGCACGATCTGATCGATGTCCAATCCGAGAAACTTCGACACGGTTTCGAGGCGCGGCGTCACTTCGAGTTTGCGCAACTTGTCGACCTTGGTGACGGCGAAAATGGTCGGCACGCCAAGGTCGGCGAGAAAGTCGAGCATCGTGAGGTCGTCTTCGGTGGGATCGTGGCGCACGTCGAGCAGCTGCACCACGCCACGCAACACCGGACTGTCCTTCAGATACCCCTCGATCAGCGGACGCCACTCGGCCTTGCGCGCCTTCGAAATCTTGGCATACCCGTACCCCGGAAGGTCGGCCAGGCAAAACAGCTTGTTCACGTTGAAGAAGTGAATCTCGCGCGTGCGGCCGGGCGTGTTGCTCACGCGCGCGAACGACTTGCGTCGCATCAGGCGGTTCAGCAGCGACGACTTGCCGACGTTCGAGCGGCCCGCAAACGCAATCTCCGGCAGGTCGGGATCGGGACGCCATCCCCCCTGCTTGGCCATCGGCCCGAGATACTCCAGACTTTTGATGACCAACGGGTCGACGCGCGGCGCGACGATCGGCGCGATGACCTCGGTGATAATGGGAGGCGAGTCGCTCACGTGGGGCGCTCCATCTCAGAATCGATCACCATCGCATCACTCACTTCGGGCAGGGGAGAACGCAGCGCCAGCGCGAGCACTTCATCCATCGTGCGCACCGGATGCCACGTTACTTCGTTCCGGACATCTTCGGGCAGCTCCGCCAGGTCCTTGGCGTTGCCCTGCGGCACGATCACGTGCGAGATGTGATGCCGGTGTGCGGCCACACCCTTCTCGCGGACACCGCCGATAGGCAGGACCCGACCACGTAGCGTGATCTCCCCCGTCATCGCGACGTCACCACGCACCGGAATGCCGGTGAGCGCGCTCGTGAGGGCGGTGGCCAGTGCGATACCGGCCGACGGTCCGTCCTTCGGTGTCGCACCGGCGGGCAGATGCACGTGAATGTCACGCGTGCGATGGAAGTCAGCCGGCAGTCCCATGGAGTGGGCGCGTGAGCGCACATAGCTGAGCGCAGCGGCCGCCGACTCTTTGATGACATCACCAAGCGTGCCGGTGAGCTGCAATCGTCCACGCCCGGGCACGACACTGACTTCGATTTCCAGCAGTTCGCCGCCCACGTGCGTGTAGGCGAGTCCCGACGCAACGCCGACTTGATCACGCAGGCCGCTCTCCTGCTCATCGTGCGGGGCCGGACCCAGCATCGACGGCAGTTCTTCCTTGGTAATCACGACCTTCGCGTTGGGTGCGAGAGAGCGGCGCGCGAGTTTGCGCGACAAGCGCGCAAGGCGACGGTCGAGATCGCGCACGCCCGCCTCACGCGTCCATCCCCGGATCAGCGCCGACAACACATTCGGTTCGAGCGTCACCTGTTCCGGCGGAATACCGTGTGCCGCCAGCTGGCGCGGCAGCAGGAACCGACGGGCGATGGTGATCTTCTCCGGCTCGAGATAACCTGGCAGGCGGATGATCTCCATGCGATCGCGCAATGCTTCGGGAATAGAAGCCAGCGAATTGGCGGTCGTGAGGAAGAGCACCTGCGACAGATCGTAGTCGACTTCGAGGAAGTGGTCGTTGAACGCGTGATGCTGTTCGGGGTCGAGCACCTCGAGCAACGCCGCCGCCGGATCGCCACGCCAGTCGCTGCCGAGCTTGTCGACTTCGTCGAGAAGGATGACGGGATTGATCGTTTCGGCGCGTCGCATCGCCTGGATGATGCGACCGGGCAGGGCACCGATGTACGTACGCCGATGGCCGCGGATCTCGGCTTCATCGCGCACACCGCCAAGCGCCATACGCACGAATTTGCGTCCGAGCGCGTGCGCGATCGACTTGCCGAGCGAGGTCTTACCCACGCCGGGCGGACCCACGAGGCAGAGAATCGGTCCGGGCAAGTGGCCGACGCGACCGAGCACCGCGATGTAGTCGAGGATGCGCTCTTTCACTTCCTCGAGACCGTAGTGATCGCCTTCGAGCACCGAGCGCGCGTGATCGAGATCGATGGTGTCGTCGGAGCGCGCCGTCCACGGCAGATTGAGCGCCCAGTCGAGCCAGCCGCGGGTGACCGTGGCGTCGGGCGACATGGGGGAACTGCGCTTGAGCTTCCGCAACTCGCGATGCGCACGCGTCGCGACCGTTGGTGGCAGTCCGCGATCGGCGACTTGCTTGGCGAGCTCCTCGAACTCGTCGCCATCTTCCTGGCCGAGCTCTTTATGAATCGCGCGCAGCTGCTCCTGCAGGTAGAACTCGCGCTGATTCTGAAAGAGTGATCCACGCCCCTGTTCGTCGAGCTTTTTTTCGAGCGTGAGCAATGCGAGTTCACGGCCCAGCACGTCGACCAACTGCGCCGAGAGTTCGGCGAGCGTGGGCGCTTCGAGCAGCCGCTGCCGCTGTTCGATGGGCACTTGCAGATGCGCGGCGATCCCGAAGGCGATGCGCTGTTCGTCGTCGAGCGACTGCAGGAGGCCAACCACCTCCGGCGGCAGACGCCGCTGAAGGTTGGCGTACTCCTCGAACATGGTGAGCGCATGTCGCAATGTGGCATGCGTGCCGTCGCGGGGCGCCGTCTTGGCCGTACCGGCGCGCAGCGGCAACGGCGTGACGCGGGCTTCGAGCAGCGCAGTACTGCGGGACGTTGTGTAGCGCTGCACGCTCACGCGCGAGACGGCTTCCACCAGGATCTTGGTCGTGCCGCCGGCGAGCCGCGTCACCTGCTGCAAGCGCGCGAGGACGCCGACGCGATGGAGATCTGACGCGCCAGGCGCGTGGACGTCTGCGTCGCGCTGCGTCACCAGCAGCAGCTCCTGCGTGCCGTCGCTCGCCGCGGCGACCGCGGCGAGCGATCCCTCACGACCGATCAGGAGAGGCATGGCGACGTGGGGAAACAACACCACGTCGCGAAGTGGAAGGACCGGCAGCCGTAGGCTGCCGGTCCTTGAAGTGCGGTTCGTGCTCAGGCTTCCTTCTTCTGCCGCTTGGGCGCGATTTCAAGGAGCGGTGGACCGCCGTGCAAGACGGAGGCTTCCGTGACGCGTACTTCGACCACGTCATCCCGGGTAGGGAGGTCGAACATCGTGTCCTGCAGGGTTTCTTCGAGAATGGCACGCAGACCTCGCGCGCCGGTGCCGCGGCGCAGTGCCTTGCTGGCCACGGCGCGGAGCGCGGACTCCTCGAAGGTAATCTTCACATCTTCGAGTTCGAAGAGACGCTGATACTGCTTCGTCAGCGCGTTCTTCGGCTCCTTGAGGATCTGCACGAGCGAGTCTTCGTCGAGTGCTTCGAGCGGCACACACACCGGTAAGCGTCCCACGAGTTCGGGGATGATACCGAAGCGGAGCAGGTCATCGGGCTCGACTTCCGCGAACGGCGTTTTCGGGGTGGTCTGCTTGATGGAGACTACCTTGCCGTCGCCCTTTTTGGTGTCGAAGCCAAGCTGGCGCCGACCGGTGCGGGCTTCGATGATCTTCTCGAGGCCATCGAAAGCGCCACCGCAGATGAACAGGATATCCTTGGTGTTGATCTGGATGTATTCCTGCTGCGGATGCTTGCGGCCACCCTGCGGCGGCACGCTGGCGACCGTGCCTTCGAGAATCTTGAGCAGGGCCTGCTGCACGCCTTCGCCCGACACGTCGCGCGTGATGCTGGGGTTTTCCGACTTGCGTGCAATCTTGTCGATTTCGTCGATGTAGACGATGCCGCGCTCGCACTCGGCGACGTTGAAGTCGCCGGCCTGCAGCAGCCGCACCAGAATGTTCTCGACGTCCTCACCGACGTAGCCGGCTTCGGTGAGCGTGGTCGCATCGGCAATCGTGAATGGCACATCCAGAATACGAGCAAGCGTCTGCGCGAGCAGAGTCTTGCCGGTACCGGTGGGGCCGATCAGGAGGATGTTCGACTTGTCGAGCTCGACGTCGTCTTCACGCGCATTACCCGCCGCGTTGATGCGCTTGTAGTGGTTGTAGACAGCCACCGCAAGTGCCTTCTTCGCGTTCTCCTGCCCGATCACGTACTGATCGAGGGTTTTCTTGATCTCCCGAGGCGTGGGCACCTGGGTGATCGCCTCGGTGACTTCCCGCTCCTCGTCCTCGGCCAGGATCTCATTGCAGAGCGCGATGCACTCGTTGCAAATGTAGACCGACGGGCCCGAAATAAACTTTCGGACGGCGTCCTTGGACTTGCCGCAGAAGGAGCAGCGGAGATGCTTGTCGTGGGACATGTCGGTCCGGAACGGTGGGCAATCGATGACGGGATGTGGCGAGACAAGCCACCTCCCTACATACAGTTAACTCGCTTGGACGCGCAGGGTCAAGCGAAGCGGGCCGTCTTCCCGAGGAAGGCGGGTAAAACTCTCCGTGATGAGTGTCGGCGGGGATGGCAAAAACCTGAGCCGGACACCGGCGATCACGGATTTTACGCTGGCGTCGCTGGTGCACGTGCCGTACCGTAAGTCATACCCGGCAAAGGTCGGAAAGAGGCGTGGTCCCGCGAACCCGGGATGTCTTCCCGAGGGAGAAATCGTAGCGCATGTGGCCATTTCAATGGTTCCTGTTCGTGCACGTCACCACCGGCGCGATCGGGCTGGTGCTCTTCTGGGTCCCCGTCTTTGGCAAGAAGGGGGGGCAAAACCACAAGAAGTTCGGCACGGTATACGCGTATCTCATGCTGGTGACAGCCTCCATGGCGATCGGCATGGCGACGAACACCATCCTGGCCCCGGTGGCCACCCACAGCCATCTCACGGATTGGCCGCTCGCCCGGGTGCAGGGGATTTTCGGCTGGATGATGCTGTATCTGGCCATCCTGACGATCAGCTTGGTGTGGCACGGGCTCCTGACGGTGCGCAACAAGAAGCAGCACCTCGAGAACCGCCGGTGGCCCAATGTGGGGCTCAACCTGCTGGTGATTGCCGCCGCACTGCTCTGTGCCTACCGCGGCTGGCTCATCGACGAGGTGCTCATGATGGGCATCGCGGTCGTCGGCGTGGCCTCCGGCCTCACCAACCTCTGGTTTATCTACACGCCGACCCCATCGCGGATTGCGTACCAGTTGGAACATGTGAAGGCGATCGTGGGCTCAGGCATCTCCGTATACACCGCCTTCATGGCGTTCGGGTTCGTGCGTCTGATGCCGCACAACGCACTCAATCCGAAGATGTGGTCGATTCCGTTGGTCGTCGGACTCGCCATTATCATTTATCACCAGATTCGCATTCGTCTCACGCAGCGCCGACCGGCGCGGATGACCATACAGGGTGCCTGACGCTACACTGTCCCCGTTGTACCGCCCGCCGGCACCGGTGCCTCGCGCGCCCGTCACCTCGCTCCTGCGGCTGCTGTGGCGCCGCCAGAAGGACCTGCTCAGCCTCCTTCCCGATCTCGCGTACCGTGAGATGGTCACGCCGCTGGGGTCGTCGCGCCGCGGGATCCTGCTGGTCAATGATCCGACCTGGGTGAACAAGATCCTCACGGATCACGATCTCTTCCCGAAGAACGATTTATTCGTGGAAGCGCTCGAAGATCTGGTCGGCAATTCGATGTTCGTCACGAGTGGCGACAGCTGGCGGCGGCAGCGCAAGATGGTAGACCCGGCCTTCTCGCACATGCGCATCAACCACGCCTTTGATTTCATGGCGGCGGCGGTGCACGACTTCGAAACGCGACTGCGTGCACTCTCCGTGTCGGGCGACACATTCTCGCTCGACGCCGCGATGAGTCATCTCACGGCCGACGTGATTACGCGCACGATCTTCTCGGTGCCGTTGGAAGGTGAGACGTCGCAGCAGGTGTTCGAGGACTTCATGCGCTTCGAACGGCAGGTCGGCAGCATCGACATCAAGCGATTGCTGATCGACAAACCTTGGTCCCCGGCCACGCAGCCGAAGTCGGTCCGCGACGCCTGCGCGCGCATACGCATGCACCTCGGCGCCATGCTCGACACGCGCATCGCGACGCTCGGACTCGATGACATCGCCGGCGCCGTACTCGACGCGCGCGACACCGATACGGGGCAGCCCTTTACGCGCGAAGAGTTGATCGACCAGTTGGGCGTGTTCTTTCTGGCCGGACATGAAACCACCGCGAGTTCACTCACGTGGGCGTTCTACATTCTCTCGGTTCGCCCCGACGCGGTAGCGCGCATGCGCGACGAAGTGGCGCGTGTGGTGGGCGACGGACCGGTGCTGCTGGAGCACACGAAGCGGTTGCCGTACGTGCGCAACTTCTTTCGTGAAGTGTTGCGGTTGTATCCGCCGATCACGTTCTTGCCGCGGGTAGCCGCGCAGGATACCGAAATCGCGGGCCGTCGCGTGAAGCGCGGCACGATGCTCATGATCGCGCCGTGGAGCATGCACCGGCACCAGAAGATGTGGGTGAATCCTGATCGCTTCGATCCCGACCGCTTCCTGCCCGAGCGTGAAGCCGAGATGACGCCGGGCGCGTACATCCCGTTCGGCGCCGGGCCGCGCATTTGCGTGGGGGCCGCGTTCGCCACGATCGAGACGGCGCTGATACTGGCCAGCCTCGTAAGGCATTTCGATTTCACGGCATTGGATGCGGACCGTGTGCGGCCATTCGCGCGGCTCACGACGAGGCCAGCGGTGGAGATCATGATGCGAGTTGGGGTGGTGCGCTGACTTGGGACCGCAAAAAACTCCCCAGGAAAGAGGGAGGAGGGTTTCAGGATGCAGGAGGCAGGTGGACCGCACGCGGTTCCTGCACCCTCCGTCCTGAAACCCTCCTCCCTCTTTCCTGGGGAGTTTGTAGTTCGCAGTCCCTACTTCGCTACCGTCACCAACTCTGCCTGAGGCTGAATCACATTATCTACCAGCCCATACACCTTGGCGTCGTCGGCGCTCATGAAGCGATCACGATCGGTATCGCGCTCGACCTGCTCGACTGGCTTGCCTGAGTGCTTGGCCATCAGTTCGTTCATCTTCGAGCGGAGATACAGGATCTCGCGCGCCTGAATTTCAATATCCGACGCGGAGCCACCGCCACCGTTCTGCGACGGCTGGTGGATCATGATGCGCGAGTGCGGCAGTGCGCTGCGATGGCCGGCGGCGCCGGCGCAGAGCAGGAACGCGCCCATGCTGGCAGCCATACCCATGCACGTGGTGTGTACCGGCGCCTTGATGAACTGCATGGTGTCATACATCGCCAGACCGGCAGACACACTGCCGCCCGGCGAGTTGATGTACAGGTGGATCGGCTTCTCGGGATTATCGGCCTCGAGGAACAGCATCTGCGCGATAATGATGTTCGCGACGTCGTCGTTGATCGGCGACCCCAGGAACACGATGCGGTCCATCAACAGGCGCGAGAAGATGTCATACGTGCGCTCACCACGGCTCGAGCGCTCAATGATGTACGGCATGTAAATCGATGCCATGCTACAACTCTCCTGAAACGGTTGGTCGGGCTTTGTCTCGAACGGCGATCGAACGATTACGCCGTCGTGACCGGATTCTTCTCGAGCAGCCAACCGAAGACATGGTCTTCGGTGAGTTCACGCTCGATCTCTTGTAAACGACCCGACTTCTGCAGCTGCGCGTACACCTGGCCGGGATCCACGTTCCGGGCCTTCGCGAGCTCCTCGATGCGGGCATCCACGGCCGACGCACTCGCGGTGAGCGACTCGCGTTCGGCGATCGTGTCGATGATCAGATCGCGACGCACCTGACGCTCAGCCATCGGAATGAACTCCTGCGAGAAGCGCTGCTTCTCGGCGTCGGGCACGCCATACATCTGCATGTAGCCGTCAACCAGCTGCATGACCCACGCCTCGGGCACGTCGAACGGATTCGCTTCGACGATCTGGTCGATGATCGAACCGCGCACTTCGGCATCGGCTTCACGCTTCGAGTGCGTTCCCATGTCGGCGCGCACGGTGTCGCGCAGGATCTGCACCGTATCGAAGTCACCGACCTCACGCGCGAAGGCGTCGTCGAGCGCCGGGAGCGACTTGCGCTTCAGGTCGGTGAGGACAACGCGTACGAGCTTGCCGACGCCACGCTGCGATTCATCAGGGAAGTCGTCGGGCCAGCGTACCTGACGCTCGGTCGTGCCACCGGGGGCCGTCTCCATGATGAGCTCCTCGATGCCGGCAATCGCCTGGCCGCCGCCGAGGACGAGGCGGTACTCCTTGCCCTCGGGCAGGGAACCATCGGCGTCGGCAGTGGAGAGCATCACAGTGACCATGTCACCGGGTGCCGGCTTGTCTTCGACCGGCGCCCAATCCGCCTTTTGCTCGCGGATCTTCGCGATCTGCTCTTCGACCAGGTCATCGGTCACCGTCGAATCGCGACGCGTGACCGTCAAGCCATCGAGCTTCTCGAGCGCGAGTTCGGGACGCACTTCACAGTGCAATTCGAACTCGAGCGGCTGGCCCGGCACGGCTTTCAGATCGTGCACGTGCGGCTGCGCGGCGAGTTTAAGGCCCTCGCGCTCGACGGCTTCGCGGAACGCCTCGTTCATCGCGAGTTCGATCGCTTCCTGCCGGACTTCGGCGGCGTAGCGCTTGCGCACCATCGCGGCCGGAGCCTTGCCGGGGCGGAAGCCGGGAATGCGGGCTTTCGTCGCGTACTTGCGCGCCGCTTGATCTTCGTAGGACGCGACGGTGTCTGCCGGCACCGAGATCTGCATCCGGCGCGAGACTCCCGCGCTCTCGGTCGGGGTAATGGTGATGGTCATGCGGCGCAATCTAAGTGAGACAGGGAGTCGGGGTGAACTGCGAAAACAGGGCCGCCGCCGGGAAAATGCCGGAGGGCCGCCCTGCGATCGAGGGAGTCGGCCAGCGGTGAAACGGCCGCCGGCCGGTGTGGGTCAGCGCAACGACAGCTCGGGGGCCGGAGCGGCTGCCCGGGCCGGCGCGCCGCCGATCAGCTCGGCGACGATCTTGCCGCTGGAGATGACGCCAGGCAGTCCGGCACCGGGGTGCGTGCCGGCGCCGCAGAAGTACAGGTTCGGGATGTCCTTGCTCACATTGTGCGGCCGCAAGTAGGCCGACTGCGTGAGCACCGGCTCCGGGCCGAAGGCGCTGCCCAGATAGCTGTTGAGAGTGCTCTCGAAATATCGGGGGTCGATCCGCCGCTCGCTCACGATGTGCTTCGACAGATCGGGCATGTAGCGCTCTTCGAGATAGCCCATGATGCGATCCCGATACCGATCGCCCACAGCGGCCCAGTCGACATCGCCGCCAAGGTGCGGGACGGGCGAGAGCACGTACCAGCAATCGTGGCCCGGCGGTGCGAGCGACGGGTCGGTGGCTGTCGGGCGGTGAAGGTACAGCGAGAAGTCGTCGGAGAGGATCTTCTTCTCGAAGATGTCTTCCAGCAGCGCCTTGTAGCGCGGCCCCATGATGATCTCGTGGTGCGCGATGTTCTCGTACTGCTTGTTCGTGCCGAAGTAGATCACGAACAGCGACATGGAGAATCGCATGCGTTCCACCTTCGCATCGCTCATGGAGGGGCGAACAGCGGGTGGCAACAGGGTGCGATACGCCTGCGCCACATCGCCGTTGCACACCACAGCGTCAGCCCGCACCGTTTCGCCGCCCAGGAGTTTCACGCCCGTCGTGCGGCGACGCGCCGTATCGACGGTGATCTCCTGCACTTCACTGTCGAAGCGAATCGTACCACCCAGATCTTCGAACGCCTGCACCAGGGCTCGCACGAGCGCGCCCGTGCCACCCATGGCGAATAGCACGCCCCACTGCTGCTCGAGCTTGTGGATCAGCGCATACATCGACGACGTCTTGTACGGATTGCCACCGACCAGCAGCGGATGGAACGAGAACACCTGCCGCAGCCGGGGGTCCTTGAGATACCTGTCGGCAAGGTCCGCCACCGACACGTCGGAGCGGGTGCGGATGAGGTCAGGGAGCATCTTCAGCATCGAGCCTGCCGTGAGAAACGGCTTGTCGATGAGCGGCATCCCGACGTTGAAAATCTCCCACGCCTTCTCGCGGAACTTCATGTAACCAGCGACATCATCGGGGTTGAACTCACCCACCTGACGCACGATGTTCTCGCGGTCTCCGTTGTAGTGAAAGACCGAGCCGTCCTCGAACCGAATGTTGTAGAACGGATCGAGCAGGACGAGCTTGATGTAATCTTCGGTCTTTTTCCCGGTCAGCTCGAACAGTTCGTCGATGAGCCACGGTGCCGTGATGATCGTCGGGCCGGCATCGTACGTAAAGCCATCCTGTTCGAACACGTATCCGCGGCCACCGGCCTTGTCGAGCTTTTCGACGATCGTGACGTCGTGGCCCTGTGCCTGAAGGCGAATCGCGGCTGCCAGTCCTCCGAAGCCGCTGCCGATGACAACAATGCGCATGAACCGAGTTGCTGGAGAAAGCGGGGAGCGCCGCTCCGTCGCGATACTCAGCGGCGAAGGAGCACAGTAATGTGCCAAAGGTGAATCACGAGAGCTGCCAACATGGCCAACGCAAACCCCTCGGGAGACGGTTCTGGTCGTCGATGAAAGATCATCGCCGCGACCAGCGATCCGCCCGCCCCGAGAAACGACACGATGCGTGCCGTGTTCGGCGAGCCTAACGGCGACGTTGGATTCAGTCGCTGCCACACCCACAGTGCCACTGCCTCGATCACGATGAGAACGAGAATGCCGACCGGTAGCGCGTCAGAATCAAAAATCGGGGCGAGCCAGTCCATCTTGCCATTCATGAAGTTAACGCACTGAACGTGCCGACGGTGCCAGCGCGCCAGTGATTCGAACGCGCCATCAGCGACCCGACACTGCGACGCGGGCCATCTGGGCCGTGGCGGGATTGCCGAGCGGCTGCGGGGCGTGACGCAGCGCAGCCCATAGCGGGATCAGCATGGCGATTGTTCCAAGCACGCCGGCCAGTACCATGTCCTGACGGAAGCAGATCGCGAGCGGCAGGAGGCCATTCACCGCGTACAACGTGATGGGAAGGCGATGAATCGACACCTTCGCGGCCCACATCGAGGGCGGCACGATGGCCAGCATCACGCGGGCGACGATGATGCCGGTAAAAAGCCAGCCGAGCCAGTTCGTGATCGGCATGCCGAAGAAGATCGGCTTCCCGATGAACTGCTCGAATGCGGAGCGGTCGGCGAGGGTGCCCATCTGCCAGAACCAGTGGTTCGTTTTCACCATCGCCGGGTCCATCGACACGTCCCACGCGGTCAGCACCAAGCCGGCCATGAGTGCCCAATACCACTTCGACGTGTTGTCGTCCTTCGCCGGCAGGAATCGTCCGCAGATCGCCAGCGACGCCACCAGCATGTAAAACCACGACGTGGGGATATTGAACGGCACCCGTCCGAACATCTTGTAGCCCAGCTGACTCGTGTATTCGTAGGCGCCGAACGGATAGTCGGTGACCGTGCCGAGGTACTCGGAAATAAACGCCAGACAGAACGACACCAGGAACACCAGCATCGCGCGTCGGTAGCCGATGCAATGGGCCAGGAACGCCAACCCGGCGATGGCGCCGAGCGTGACGGTTGTCGCGCCACCGTACGCAAAGCCGACGGCCATGACCTTCTGGTTCTGCGCCGTCTGGACCCACTCCGGATACGGCGGCACCAGAAACGTCGCGAACGCGAAGGCCGAGAACGCACTGAAGAACGCGTGTCCCAAGAGAGCGATTCCGGCAATCTTGAACAGCGTCGAAGGGGTCGTGTCGCCTCGCGGATCCCCAAGGCTTGTATTAGTGGTCATCAAACTGCCCCTCAGGCAAGACGGATCAGGGAATCGGTGTTGGCAGCTACCGCGTTGGGTTCCCACACGATCCGCGGACCGTGACCCAGCGCGGAGAGATCGGGCGCCGTCGCGCGATAGCGCCAGGCATTCCACAAGATACCCACGCGAGCGAGCCGGCCGATGCGCGCGCGAGTAGAGATGGTGTCGTACCCCTGTGCCTCGATCGCCACCAGAATGCCCGCGTAACCGTTCGCGCAGGCGGCAGCGCAGCGCTGCGCATCGTGATCGAGCAAGGCAATGCCAGGCATAGCGGCCGAGTACAGCGCACGTGCGCGGCCGACCTCGTACGCCATGAGCGGCGCCCATCCGCGATGACGGGCCAGATCGGCGCCGCGGGCGAGCACGTCCTGTGGCGTCAGACCGAACCGCGCCATGTCTTCAGCCGGCAAGTAGCAACGGCCACGCTGCGCATCCTCACCGACATCCCGCAGGATGTTCGTGAGCTGCATCGCGGTGCCCAACGTGCGCGCATACTGGATGGCTTGGGTGAGCATGGCCGGTCCGGCGGGGACGCCGAACACGTAGGTGCACATCTCGCCAACGGAACTGGCGACCCCTTCGCAGTAGCGCTCGAGATCGACCCACGTGTCGTAGGTGTGCGCCTCGAGGTCACGTCGCACGCCGTCGAGTAGCTCGAACAGTGGGGCGGGGCAGACGTCGAACTCGCTCGCGACCCACGCGACTTCGCGGAAGATCGGTCCGCTTGGACGACCATCGAGTGCGGCCTGCAGCTGCGTTCGATAGGCGGTCAGCTGAACACTGAGCTCGGCCACGTTGTCATGGTCAGCCTGATCGACCAGATCGTCCGCGATACGGCAGAATGCGTACAGCGCGTAGGCGGCACGACGCTTCGCGCTCGGCAACAGCTTGCTGGCCAGCGAAAATGTACGTGCGTGCGCCATCGTGATCCGGGCACACTCGGACGCGTCGTCGACGGACGCGTTGACGATCATGCTGACCAAGGCAGCAGGCGCTGCGATTGAAGACTCATGCGGACACGAAACTCATCAAGACGGTGGTTAGGCGGGATGACGGCGACCGCGAACTCGAGCGGTCACCCACGGAAAGCCACAAGTGCTCAACGCGGTCGGCGACGACAGGTTCCTTCTCGTGCGGCCGAGTCGTGAAATGCGGTAGCCCTATGAATAACCAGAAGATAAGGTGGGACCGCAATCAGGAACTGTCAACTATCCTTTACAGTACGAGTGTCAAGAAATGTTGACGGTTTGCGCGCATCTGGAAAACGCGGGGCGGGCCCCTATGAATCAGGGACAAGGCGTTGGGGCGTGACATAAGCAACCTACCACGGAGGGCGCAACAGGTGTCTCAGACGTTGGACGTGATTGTCGTCGGAGTCGGCGGTATGGGTAGCGCCGTCACTTATCAGCTGGCGGCCCGCGGTCTGCGCGTCCTCGCGCTGGAACAGCATGACCTCGGGCACGGGTTCGGCTCGTCGCATGGGCTCACCCGTATTATCCGGCTGGCCTATTTCGAGGATCCGTCGTACGTGCCGCTGCTGCGTCGTGCCTTCGCGCTCTGGCGGGAGCTGGAGAAGGGGCTTGAGGAGCCGTTGCTGCATGTCACCGGCGGACTCGACGTGGGTTTCGCCGGCAGCCTCGTGTTCGAAGGCTCACTCCGCAGTTGCCGCGAGCACAAACTGTCGCACGAGGTACTCGACGCCACCGCGCTGGCGGCGCGCTTTCCGGGATGGCACCCCGCGCCGAATGCGATGGCCGTGTATCAGCCCGACGCGGGGTTTCTCACGCCGGAGCGCTGCATTCGCGCGTACGTCGATCGCGCGCGGTCACACGGCGCCACGATCCACATCCATGAAAAAGTGCTGGGGTACACGGCAAGCAACGGGAGGGTGCGGGTACGCACCGATCGGGCCGAGTACGAGGCCGCACAGCTCGTGTTGACCGCCGGACCGTGGATGGCCGACCTCGCCCCCTCACTGCAGCCGCTGCTCGCACCAGAGCGTCAGGTGCTTGGCTGGTTCGACATTGCCGACCACGCCCGCTTCGCGCCCACGGCGTTCCCGGTGTTCGTGCTCGAGGCCGCCGAGGGTACCTATTACGGCTTCCCCGAGTATGGTGTGCCGGGGTTCAAGATCGGGCGCTATCATCACCGCGATGAGCGCATCCATCCTGACACGATGGATCGCGCGGTGCACGCGGCAGACGAAGCGGTGCTGCGTCAAGCGGTCGCGCGCTATTTCCCGGATGCAAACGGTGCCATGCAGTCGTCGGCGGCCTGCATCTTCACGAATACACCCGACGAGCACTTCATCATCGATCGCGCGCCGGACATGCCGGAAGTGCTGCTGGTGTCGCCATGCTCCGGACATGGCTTCAAGTTCTGCAGTGTGATCGGCGAGATCTGCGCCGATCTCGTGCAGCATGGCACCACGTCGCACGACATCGCGCTGTTCAGGCTCGCGCGATTTTTCCGGCGCGTGCGTTAACCCCAGAGCGCCGACGACGGCGGCTGCATGACACCGTCGGTGAACTCGATCGCATGGTCGCGATCACGCGTTTGCAGCAGTGGGCCATCGAGATCCACGTAGCCACAGCGCTGGCCGATGAGAAAGCCCGGCGCCATGCCGAGCGATGTGCCGCACATGTTGCCGACCATCAGCTGCAGTCCGTGCGCGAGCGCTTCGTTCGACATCGAAAGCGCTTCGGTGAGTCCACCGCACTTGTCGAGCTTGATGTTGATGAATTGATAGCGCCCGTACAACTCGGCGAGCGATTCGCGATCGACGCACGATTCGTCGGCGGCCAGCGGCAGCAACGCCTGCAACCCATCGAGCTGCGCGTCTTCGAAGCGCGGCACTGGCTGCTCGACCATTTCGACGCCGAGCGCGGCAAGCCGTGGCAGCACATGCTCCAACAGATCGCGATTCCACGACTGATTCGCATCGACCGCGATGCGTGCGGTCGGATGCTCCTCGCGCACCCATCGCACGATATCTACATGGCGGTCTGCGTCGCACTTGAGTTTGAGCAACGGATAGCCGCGCGCCGCGCGCGCCTTCCGGCGCGTGTCCGCCTCGGTGCCAAGGCCGAGTGTGAAGACGGTGGTCAGCGGGCGCAGTCCTGGCAGCGCCGCGTATCGCCAGGCCGCGATGCCGGACTGTTTGGCGCGCAGGTCCCAGAGCGCGCAGTCGATGGCGTTGCGCGCACCGCCCGACAAGAGCAGCTCCTGCGCGGCCCGCAGCGTGGCGTCGTTCACCACGTCGCCGTGCGCGGCGGCCAGGACCAACGGCAGTACGGACTCGATCTGCAGCTGCAGCAGTGCCGGCGTTTCGCCGTCATAGTCCACACCCGCCGTTTCCGCGCGACCGATATTGCCCAAACGATCGGAGAGTGTCAGCACGACCAGCGGAACCGCGGTCATCACGCCACGCGCGATCTCGAACGGCTCGACAAGTTCCCACTGCTCGATCTCTACGGTACTGGTGATCATCGGTTCGCCATCAACTGTCCAGGACGCCGGGCCGCAACGGGAGCCGCTATCGCACTTGTCGTCATCGGTTCGTAGAATAGTGAGGAAGACGTGGAAGGACCCGGTCGCGTCGGCGGTCGGGGGAGCGCCGCACTCAGCAGGCGAGCGACACCTGTAGGTCATGGTGCTCGAACGCTGATTCCATGCGGTCGATTTCTGTCGACGAGATGCCGTGTTGCGTCGCCACAGACCGCCATCGTCGAACGGCGCGCCCCACGTCACCGGCAATCGCGGATGCTTCGTCGGGCTCGAGTCCGAATTGCTCGGCAACCGAAAGCGCGATCTCCAGCGAGGCGGTCGGATCCCCATCGACGTCGAGCGACGTGGCAAGGAAGCGCGGCGCGATGTCAGTCGGCACGGGATTGAGATCGAACGCCGGCGACAAACGCCACCCGACGACACCTTCGTGCAGAAACCCGTGGTTTCGAAGGTGATCGTCGGTGTTGGAGATCAACACTGAAAACACCATGCGTCGCCAGAGCTCTGCCAGATCATCCGTCGCGCACGACCCGTGTCGGCGCAACACATCAGCAATTTCCGGATAGCTTCGCCGCTCGCCATCGGTGGCTCCGAGCATGCTGAGCGCCGAGAGGTACGGCACGCGGCGCACGCGGTCGATGCCGACTGTACGGTCGAAGCGGCGTACAAGCAACACATCATTCGCGGCCATACGCTCAAAGCGCGAATCCGTCACGTATACACCCGCCTCGCGTGCCAGTTGGGGTGCTACTGATTCCCACGCGACCACGCGGTGGTCGTCCTCCGCACGCTTCGGGAATTTGGCAATGAACAGCGCGCCGGTGGCATCGCGAACCGAGGCCTTGGGCCGCGTACCGCCAAATGAGGAGCCAGGGGCAAGCAGCAGACGCCAATCCTCCGCCGATTCATCGTCCGCACAAGGGCTTCTGATTCTCGACGGGGATTCAGCGAGGGCGTGCGACTGGAAAGTTACCGACGCCGCGCTTCCAGCTTGTATCCGGCCGGTGGCGCAAACATCGACGCCGCTACGGCGCCTGTGCTGATCGACTTCACCTCATCGGTAACGGCGAGCAGCGTGGTCTGCTTCATCGGCTCGGGCTCCTTGTTGTCCGAGCCTTTGGCCGCGTCCTCGGCCGCCGCCTTCATGGCCCCCATCATCCCGCGCAAGCCTTTCTTGGGCTTCTCATCTGTGGCGGCAGGCGTCGCCACGGCCACGTCGTTGAGCACCAGCTTGCGGTCGAACTTCATGCCGATCGGAAGCAACACCGCATAGGTGGCGCTGCGCAGCGAAACGCCCGACACTTTCTTCAGTTCCTTCGCCGCCGCCTCCATACCCGTCTTGAGACGAGGGTCGGCTTGGAAGGCTGCCTGCATCGATTGCGCATTCGTGCGGAACGCCTGGCCCGACTTGGCGGAGAACGCCTTGTAGAACTCTTCCGAGGCCGCAATTTGCGGGGCGCTCTTCGCCATCCACTGATCGAGCAGCATAACCAAGCTCCCCGCCTGCTGAGTCTTCTCGCCTTCGGGGGTGGCTTCGGCTTCCACGGTGATCGTGATGAAGAGGCGCTCGGCGTCGTACCCGGCAATACGCTGACGCTCGCCGGTGCGGTCCACCGCCACGGAATACTTCACGTTCACGTCCCCCTTGGCAGCGTCGGGATTCTTCGCGTTGTCCGCCGCGCTCTTGTCGCGCGATGATTTCGCCGAACGGGTGGCCTCGTCCATAGCGGCCGCCATTTCGGCGAAGGTCATGGTGGTGTACGACTTTCGCTTGTGATCCACCTCCATCCACTGGCCGTCGTCCACATCGATGACGGTGGCAGAGTTCGCGTTCTCGGTCCGCATCTTGTGCCTGGACACCATGGTTGTCGTCGGCACGTCGTGTACCTTGGCGCCTCCAAAGCGCGCCGCGATATCCACCATCTTGCCAATCGCCCCATAGAAGCGGGTGTCGACGACACTCTCAACCGTGACGTCCTGCGCCAACAAGGCCGAGGGCCAAGCCATGGCAGCCGCGATCACGGCGCGGCGAATGGTTGTACGCACGTGACGCTCCTGGAGCAACAGTGTGAGAACATCGAGTGATGGCAGTGCCACGTGCACCAGCCGACCGATGAAAGGAAACGTGCACGATGGCGGCAGGGGCCGCCAGTCGGCAGGAAGCCTTATCCAACCGCTGCGATCGCCGTGTCGTCCCAGGAGAAATCCGGCGTCGGGCGTTGCTGCGATGCATACCAGCGAAACGTCTCCTGCAGTCCGTCCTCGAGCGGTGTCAGCTCGAGCTCGAGGTCGGTGCGCAGGCGGTCGTTGCGCACGGTGATCGGTGGGATATCGAGAAAGGCGCCGAAGTACAACGGCGGCTCCATGATGCCACCGCCGAGCGCCGCAATGGTCTCGCGCGGCACGTGCACCAACGTGACGTCTTTGCCGGCCACGCGAGCCAGCAGGCGTACGAAGTCCAGTTGAGTGATCGCCGGCACATTGGCCACATTGTAGCCACGGCCGATCGCCACGTCGTGTTCCGTTGACGCAATGGCGGCGCGTGCGACATCGCGGGAAGAGATCCACTGCATCGTGGACAGGCCGTCACCGGGAATGATCACGGGACGCCCGGCAACGATGCGATCCCAGAAAAAGGCTTCGCGGTCGAAGGCGTTGTGCGGTCCGAAAATGAACGCGGGCCGGATCGTCGTGACCGGAAGGCCCTGTGCCCGACCAAGCGCGAACAGCGCGCGCTCACTGTCAGCCTTTTGCGCACCATAGGCGTTTGGAAAATCTAACGGCACGAGCGCGCTGTCTTCGTTGTATGGCCCACCTGGCGCAAACACCGCGACCGACGAGGTGAACACGTAGCGACGTAACCCTTTCGCACACGCGATGGCCGCGGCACACACCTGCTCGGCGCTCGTGCCGCGCTGCCAGTCGTACACGTTGTCGTACACCACGTCGAACTGCTCGTGCGAGAGCGATGATGCCACCGCGCTTACGTCGTTGCGATCGCATTGGATCTCACGCACACGGGTTCCGAACGGTGTGCCGTGGCCACGGTGCATGATCACGACCTCGTCGCCGCGCGCGAGCAGCTGATCCACGAGGGTGCGGCCGATGAGCAGGGTACCGCCAATCACGAGTGCGCGTGCCATGGAGTCTCCGAGGGTGGACGTGAGGCGGAATCTTACATCCGAGCGCGCGCGATGTCATATGAGCGCAGGCTTGAACCTTTTCAACTCGCCAGCGCCACGCGACGCTTGACCACGCGGCAGAGCGGCCATCCCGCGACCACGAGAGCCGTTCCCCAGGCGACGGCGGGCCCACCCGAGCCGAAAATCGCCACCGCAGCAGAAAGAATGGCACCAACGGCCGCGGCGTACAGGGCGGAGCTGCGCGGCACGCGACCGTTCGTCATAAAACGCAGCACCGCGAGTGGCGCGAGCACGTAGAGCGGGAGCGCGGTGGCAGTCGCGAGCTGCACGATAAAGGTGAAGATGCCGGACATGGCTGCGGGAAACTCACCGGCCAGCAATACCCATCCATTCCGGCAGCCGTGCGCGCTGATGATGACCGCGACTGACACGAGCGCACCGGCGCGCGATCCAAGCCCGAGCGACACGAACTCGACGAGTGGCTCGGTCGAATTCGCCACGGCGGCGGCCGGCAGGAGCAGCGGTTTATGCTCCGAACTCGTGCGACGACTTCGCGGGTGGCAGCGTCATGGCGATAACATATCGCGCGTTCGCCCGATCCGTGGGCGCCTCCTTTTGATGGTGTGTCCGCATGTCCTGGCTCGCTCTGACCCGTGCCGTCAGCCCCACGCTCGCTGACTGCGAACTGACGCATCTGGATCGCACGCCGATCGACATCGCGTGCGCGTTGGAACAGCACGCGCAGTACGAAGCCGCGCTGGTGGCACTGGGCTGCACCATACAACAGGTGGCGCCAGCGCCGGACTGTCCCGACGCCGTGTTCATCGAGGATACCGCGATCGTGCTCGACGAGATCGCGATCATCACGCGTCCGGGTGCCGACAGCCGCCGGGCGGAGATCGAACCAGTCGCCGCTGCGCTGGCTCCCTATCGTCCGCTGCATCGCATAGAGGCGCCGGGTACGATCGACGGCGGCGACGTCATGGTGGTGGGACGCCGGATCTACGTGGGCCGCACGTTGCGCACGAACGACGACGGCATCGCGCAGCTGCGTGGCGCGGTGGCGCCCTACGGGTACACGGTGGTGCCGGTGGAAATCACGGGCTGCCTGCACCTCAAGAGCGCCGTAACGGCGCTCGACGACCGCACGGTGCTGTGCAACGCACGCT
>NZ_JBDNFF010000097.1:0-4341 GCF_041689975.1 Gemmatimonas sp. | reverse complement strand
GAAATGTTACAGATCCTGAGTGTGGCCCTGTTCGTGCAAGTCCTGCTCAACCAACTACTTACGTCACCACCCAGTTATTCAGACGCTGATTTCGAGCCCATTCCACTCGCTCTCCTCTGAAAAACGTTGCGACACTACTGATGTCAAATAACGATTTACACAGCGCGGACCTCTCTAACGAGAGGGATCCGCGCTGTGTTTTTTCACAAGACTGATGGATGGTCTCGATCACCCGGAGGGACCCCCCTGACACGCCCAGCAGGTAGCACGCGCGTGCAGGGTAGTCGCCGTCCAGACCCGTACGGTGCTCGCGCTTCCTGCTTCATGGAAGGCCTGGACCGCTCCTGCGTGCTCTCAAGCGTCGTTGGGATCCGTGCGTTGCTGGCCGCGAAAGACCGCCGGCTTTGAATGGCGCTGGTCGAGGGACTCGGTGCGGGTCAACCCATCGCCTACGACTCCTTGTGGCTACCGGTCGCTCATCCACGTGCGAACCACCGCCGTGAGTGACGCGTGCAATTCGGGCAGTGGACAACCCCGCTTGCTGCCGAGGACGGAATACGCAGGTCGCCTTCCCGTGTAACCGAGTTCCGCCTGTGACGCGTCCCGAACGAGCTGATCATCGAATCCTGCGAGGCGCGCCAGGGACCGAGCCAGTTCAGACCATGACAGGCTCTCTGCAGAGCTTTGATGCCAGACTCCGGCGGCACCATCAACGAGCAGGTCCAGCGTGCTGTCGGCCAACGCCGGGACGAACGTGGGAGAGACGACGGAGGTTGAACACAGAACCTCTCGTCCGGACGCCAGCAGACCCAAGGTTTGCACGACAAAATTGTGCTTATCGTCATTGCCGAAAAATGCGCTTGTTCGGATAACGAGTGCCCCGGGTGCCTCCGCCAGCACGGCCTGTTCGCCATCGAACTTGCTGATTCCGTATACGCTGAGCGGCGCCGCTCTATCGCTTTCGACATACGGCGTCATCTTTGCTCCGTCAAATACAAGGTCGGACGAAAACGTCACGAGTGCAGCGTCGTACCGCTGGCACGCGTACGCCACATTTGCGGCGCCGTGAACATTCACCCGTCGACATGTGATGTGATCGAGTTCAGCGGCGTCGATGGACACGTATCCCGATGCGTTCACCACCGCCCACGGTCTCAACGCACCGACGACTCGCAGCAACTCACTGCGCGACGATATGTCGAGTTCGTTCCGCGTCATGGCGTGCCAACCGATATGGCGTGCCTCGCAGCGCCTGATGAACGCGCGGCCAAGCGTGCCACCCGCACCGAGTATGAGTATCGGCCGGTAACCGGACGTCTGTGAAGTGGCTGCGTTGCGCGCTGGTGATCGTGTAGCCGATCGTGGCCACAATACGGGGTGCGAGTGACTTCCGTTCGCAGCAATTGCGCGAATCGCGGTCGCCACGGCGGTGGGGCGGAGGGCGCCACTGCGCACATCGAACGCCCCGGATTCATAGTGTCCGCGTTCTGCACGTACCAGGTCGTCCCAGTCGAACGATCCCAATAACGACCAGAAAACGACGGCATCCAGCTGAACTCCTTCACTCTCCATCTGTCGGGCGGTGGTCCAAGCCTGCTGAATCCACGAAAGCTGCTGCTCACGAAACCCAGAACGGTGCACTTCGCCCAGCACGAGCGGAATGCCGTAGCTCGCATGGAGCGATCGAAGCGTCGCGGGAAGCGTAGAACTCCAGCCCACCCGTCCATGAGTGGCGACGTCGACATACCGCTCGCGGGCATTACCGCCGACACATTCTGTGGGGTAGCGGTTACACCTCGAGTCCAGATACCGATCGCTCGTGGGGTAGTAGTCAGCACCAATCATATTCGGCGTGATCTCGTTCTCGAGAAACCAGTCCCGCTCGACTTCGGTCATTCCCGCGCGATGCAGATATGGCCACAGCATGTGATGTGCGTCGACACGCCGCGTGAGTAGATCCAACGCCAGTCGTTGGCGCGCGTTCTCGAAGGTAGCCTGATACTGCAACCGCGGTGTACTCGTGACTACGCCGACATCATCCGTATGCAGGTACCTCGCGCCTGGATGCACTGTTCGGATTGCCCGCATCGCGAGCACAATCGCCTTGCACTCGTTGAGAACGATACGAGTAAACGCCGCATCGTTGCTGTGATGCGGATACCAATGACCATACAATCCGCTGAATCGTGCCGTCGCCATCGGTTCATTGATCGGCGTCCAGGTGTCGATCCAGGGGTACCGCTCCGCGACATCGCGGGCGTATCGCGCGAGCAGCACAGGGAATTGCGGGTCGTGCAAATTTGTGAACGCTGGCCCACTTCCATGATGCACGAGTCCGGCAATCGGACGAATGCCGCACTCCTGCATGCGCAGCAGCTGCCGATCGGAATCGCTCCACATCGGCGGTTCGCGTAAGGTAGGGGCAATCCTCTCCCAGAGCAGTGGGCACCGGAGCGCTCGGATGCCCAGCGCCGCAAAGCGATCGATATCGTCGATTCGTGTGCCGTGTCCACTTCGCAATACCTGATCGTGGAACAGGTTGCCGACGCGATTTACCGTGCATTCAATGCCGCCCCAGATCTGCGGCGTCACTACCCCTCCTGCAGAATTGCCGCAGCTGGTGACCCCATGATGCGGCCGCAGAGCGTAAGAGACTGTGCGACGACTTGATCCATGTTGTAGTACCGATACGTGCCGAGTCGCCCGGTGAAGTACGTATGATGTGACTGTTCCGCCATTGACCGGTAGCGAAGGAATCGTTCCCGGTTGGCCGGACGCGGAACCGGGTAATAGGGATCGCCGTCGGCGCAGGGATACTCGTACACCAGCGTCGAGTCGCGGTGCACCTGACTCGTGAGCTGCTTGAACTCCGTGACGCGCGTGTAATCGTGCTCGTTGGGATAGTTGATGACCGCCGCCGGTAATGCACGATCAGCGCGCACGGTCTCGTAGCGAAATCGCAGCGAGCGATATTCGAGAGGACCGTACCGGTAGTCGAAGAATTCGTCGATCGGACCGGTAAAAATCAAACCCGAATACTCCACCACCGTCGCCACGTCCCGGTAGTCCGTGTCGAGGGACACAGAGATGTTCGGATGCGCCAACATGCGCTTGAAGAGCGCGGTGTACCCCGCGTCCGGCATAGCCTGAAAGTCGTCCGTGAAGTACCGATCGTCAGTGTTGGTTCTGATCGGTACCCGGGCGATCACGCTCGCATCGAGTTCGGACGGATCAAGACCCCACTGCTTCCGTGTGTAATTACGAAAGAACTTTTCGTAAAGATCGCGACCGACCTTGCTTACGACTACATCTTCGGATGTGCGTACCTCAGCCACGGACTCGGCTACACTCTCCAGATACCGGATGACTTCCGGCTCCGTCATGTTCGTACCATACAGTCTATTGATCGTATCGCGATTCACGGGCATCGGGAGCAGCTGCCCGTTTACCGACGTCAGCACACGATGCACATATGGTCGCCAACCCGTGAACTGTGAGAGATAGCTGACGACCTGTTGCGAGTTCGTGTGAAAAATGTGTGGGCCGTACTGGTGGATCAGCACACCGTGTTCATTCAGTGTGTCGTAGGCGTTCCCGCCTACGTGGGGCCGCCGATCGACGACCAGTACCTTCTTGTCGTAGACCGCCGCGAGACGCTCTGCTGCCACGGAGCCGGCGAACCCGGCCCCCACAATGAGGTAATCATATTTCATGGCCTTACGCCGCGTTCGTGCGTGGCTGCTGCATAAGCGTATCCATGCGGTACCAAAGCGCGTCCCACGACTGCATCGCGAGAACGCGGTCGAGTTTCGTTTGGGCGACCATGCTGGGTTCTTCCTGCAGCGATAGCGCAATGCATGTACCGAAGTCATGAGGCGAGTGTGCGATCCGCACGAATCCCGGCTCACCCCACGCGCGGACGACGTCTTCGACCGCTGATGACACCACAGGAAGGCCCGCAGCCAGATACTCCGGCGTCTTCGTCGGGCTGATGAAACGTGTAGCGGCGTTGAGCGCGAACGGCATCCAGCCCACATCCCAGCCGGACATGAGGTGCGGCAGCTCGTCGTATCTAAGCGCGCCCAGGTAATGCAGATTATCTCCAAACGGCAGCGACGACGGATCGATCTTTGCGACTGGCCCGGCAAACACGAAGTGCCAGTTCGGGTGCGCGCGCGCCACGTTCGCGATGAGCGGAAGGTCGAGTCGCTCGTCAAGGACGCCGCAGTACCCGATGCGCGGGTAGGGAATTCCCGCCTGATGGCTGAACTCATTCAAAATGTTCCGGGCCGCGCGAAAGTGCTCGAGATCGACGCAAGATGCCATTTCATGTACATGGTG
>NZ_JBDNFF010000096.1:0-47078 GCF_041689975.1 Gemmatimonas sp. | reverse complement strand
GTTCCCCAGGAAAATCAACCACTTATACCGTTCCAATCCCAAAACGTTGGGACGCTACTGATTCTTCGTATGGGCTTTCGTAACCACTCGAGCGTGCTGCTGCAGTGGGGCTACACATCTCTCACTTATCGGCGCGGCGCGCGGCTCATCACCGGCCGGCTTCGGTACGGCGGTGCGGTGTACTACGACCCGCTTCCGTACGCCGCCAACGCAGCAGCCGAGGTATTAGTCAACGCACCGCACCCTTTATCCTCGGGGGTTGGTAGAAGGCGTTCTCGACACACTCCTTCTGTCGCCGGTGACAGCCGTTGACAACCCACTTGGTGAGGATCGCCAATTCAATGTCCGAACATAGAGCGACGATCACATGGGCGCGTCACGGCGTCGACTTTGGCTACAAGACGTTTCCACGCGACCACGTGTAGCACTTCGAAAGCGGCGTCGAGGTTCCAGCATCTTCCGCGCCCGGATATCTCGGCAACGCGCAGCGTGTTGACCCCGAAGCGGCGTTCGTCGCGGCGCTGTCGAGCTGCCACATGTTGACATTTCTTGCGCTCGCTTCGAACAAGGGATTCGTTGTCGACAGCTACGACGACACTGCGGTCGGACATCTGGAGAAGAATGCGAACGGCAAGCTGGCAGTCAGCCGTGTGGAACTGCATCCGAAGATCGTGTACAGCGGTGCCAAACAACCGACGCAAGCCGATCTCGACTGGCTACACGACAAAGCGCATCGCGAGTGCTTCATCGCCAATTCGGTGACAACTGAAGTCAGCGTGGTGTCGGCGTCCTGAAAGCCTGCCGATTGGCCGCCGGATCGACGACGGTGCGGGGCTCCCCGAGCCAGCGCACGCCTTTGCGCACGAAGCGCATCACTTCGCGCATGGAGACCTCCAGATGGAGCGCCGGCGCGATGGAGTAGTAAATGACGTGTGCCGGCAGGTCACGCTCCCGCTGACTGACGCGCTCCGTCTCGAATAGTGCCTGCTCGACGGTGTCCAAATGGAAACCGCGGAATCAACACGCCCAGGCTGATGTAATCGGTCAGGCGTGTCGCGGAGGGAAGCCCTGCGACCGTCCCCGCCATCTCCGGCTTTGAGATAAGTGTCCGAATCGTCTATGCGATGCGAGTCATCAAGTGAAGAGTGTTGGCTCTAGCTGCAGATAAGGAGGAAGCGGCGCGTAATGGGGGCGCCGTCGGCCCTGCCGGCCACCTGGAGCGTGTCGGTGCCTATCACACACCGTGGGGCCTGGATTCGTACTTCGTAGCGTCCTTCGGGCAGCGAGAGGGCACGGGCGCTGTCGGCGCGCAGTTCGACTGACGGCCCCCCGTCCAAGGGGGTGAACGTGACCCGCGCATCGCGGGGCGTCACGTCGTAGCTCACCACGGCACAGCCTCGAACGGGCAGGGTCAGGTTTACGCGGTCACCGGCTTTGAGCGAGAGCAAGGTGTCTCGAACCGCGACCGTACACGACGTTGCCGCGCTGGCGATGACGGCCCGCACCGAGAGTTTGGAACCGGCCGGAAAGTCACCGCTGTAGTGCCCGGTCCCGACCAGACGATTGTCGATGTACAGCCGCGCGGAATCGGGAGCGGAGATTTCGACGCGCGCGGTGCGAACCGGCGCGGCGCGCGTGGGGCGCGTGGAGGGCACTGTGCGCAGGCTGTCACCGACGGGCGGAGGCGTGGCGCGCGATGCGGCAGGATTACCAAGAGGAACATCGCGCGCTCCGCGGGCACTGTCGGCGATCGGTCCGGAGCCAAGCGTCGGAGCGGCCGTGAGCGACGCGGAGTCGCCGGCGGTGCCTTCGCTCAACGCGGGCGAGGCGGAGCGATCCCGCAGCGTCAGCCAGGCAACAGCGGCACCGATCACGAGGATCGTGCCCGCGACGGCGACCCGCGATGTCGAGGCGCGCACGGCCGGAAAGGCATCGACAGTATGCGAGCCAAAACCCGGTGTGAATCCGCTGCGCTCGGACGCGCTGGAGAGCGAACCGAGGGCGTCGAGCAGCTGCGTGGCCGACTGGTAGCGCTGCTCGGGTTGTTTGGCGAGGAGGCGTAGAATCACCGCCTCGAACTCCGGGCTGATATCAGGGACAAACGTGCGCGGTGGTGCGGGCGCCGTCTCGATGTGGTGCTTGGCGACGGCGTACCAATCATCGCCGTCGAATGGCAAGTGGCCGGTGGCGGCGCGATAGAGCGTGACGCCCAGCGAGTAGAGATCGCTGCGCGCGTCGATCTCCTGTCCGCGGGCCTGTTCCGGGCTGAAGTAATGGGGCGTGCCCATGACGTGATTCGTGGCGCTCAGGGACGGTGCGCCGGCCAGAGCGCGCGCCAAGCCGAAATCGGCCACGACCGCTTCACCGTCGGTCCCGAGCAGGATGTTGTCGGGCTTGATGTCGCGATGAATCACGCCGCCGGCGTGCGCGACGGCGAGGGCGGCAGCGACGTCGGTGCCAAGTCGGATGCATTCGGCCTCGGGCAGTCGGCCGGCCAACGCGAGTCGGCGCCCGAGCGTGAGCGGATGAAGATCCATGGCCACGAACACCGTGCCGTCGATCTGACCGACGTCACGGATCGTGACGATATTCCGGTGTCGCAGACGGGCGGCGGTGGCGGCTTCCCGACGGAAGCGCGCTTCCGCGATGTCCTGTCCGGAAAATTCCGGACGCAGGATCTTGAGGGCGACCGGGATCTCTAAATCCTGGTCTACCGCCTCGTATACCCACGAAAAGGCCCCCGAGCCGAGAAACCGGGTGACCCGATATTTGCCGATTATTTGCCCCAAATAGCGTTCAGGCACGTCGAGGTCCTTTACAGGCGGGGCAAGGTGGACTAAGCTTTTGTGCTTCCTACTATTGCGCGCACAAAAGGCTGCGCACGACACGCGCTGAGAATATTACGACGATGGCGTTCGATAAGGCACTCACGATAGACAAGTACCGGTCCCACGATGTGGATACCGGATCGACCCGGGTTCAGATTGCCATCCTCACGGATCGCATCAACTACCTCACGGGACACTTTCGTACGCACGCGAAGGACCATCACGGTCGCCGCGGGCTACTCAAGATGGTGGGCAAGCGTCGTCGCCTGCTCGACTATTTGAAACGTACGGACGTGCAGCAGTATCGCACGCTCGTGCAGGAACTTGGTCTCCGATACTAAGTCGGACCACGCCATGTTGTCGCGCGGGGGCATTCATGCCTCCCGCGCGATTTGCGTTCTCATGAGGCTATTCAGCAGATGATGCATCGAATCGAGCGGACGTTCGCCGGTCGCCCCCTGGTTATCGAGACCGGTCGGATGGCGAAGCAGGCGGCGGGTTCCGCGGTCGTACAATTCGGCGAAACGATGGTTCTCGCCGCCGTTACCGTGAGCGAGAACCAGAGTCCGCTCCCCTTCTTCCCCTTGACGGTCGAGTACAAGGAGAAGACCTACGCCGCCGGCAAGATTCCGGGCGGATTCATCAAGCGCGAAGGGCGTCCCCACGATCACGAGATCCTGGCGTGCCGCATCATCGACCGCTCGATCCGCCCACTGTTCCCGGAAGGCTTCAAGAACGAAGTGCAGGTGTTCGTTTACGTCATCTCGGCCGACCAGGAGAATGACGCCGACGTGCTGGCGCTGCTCGCCACGTCGTTTGCGCTGAACGCCTCGAAGATCCCGTTCATGGGACCGATCGGCGGCGTACGCGTGGGTCGCGTGCAGGGACACTGGGTGCTCAACCCGACGTTCCAGCAGCTGGCCTTCTCCGATATGGAGCTGATCGTCGCCGGTTCGCAGGATTCGATCGTGATGGTGGAAGGCGGCGCGCTCGAAGTGTCGGAATCCGACGTGCTCGAATCGCTACGTCTCTCGCACGACGGCATCCGCGAGCTCATCGCGATGCAGAACGAACTGTTGGCCAAGGTGCAGGTGCCGAAGATGGCGTGGACGAAGACGGTCGCGCCCGAGACGGTCATCACCCGCGCCACGGCGCATGCCTCGGGTCGTATTCGTGAAGCGCTGAATCAGAAGGACAAGCACACGCGCATCGAAGCGATCGAAAAGGTCAAGAAGGAAGCGGCGGCCGAACTGCTCGTCGAGTTCCCCGACAACGCGAAGGACATCTACAGCGTCCTCGGCGATGTCGAGTACAATGAGCTGCGCGCGCAGGTGCTGACCACGAATCTGCGCGTCGACGGCCGCAAGCCCGCCGAAGTGCGCGGCATCAGCATCGACAACAGCGTGCTGCCGCGTGCGCACGGCTCCTCGCTCTTCACGCGTGGCCAGACGCAGGCGCTCGTCGCCGCGACGCTCGGCACCGCGAAGGATGCGCAGCGTCTCGACACGATCAACGAAGCGGGCGAGACCACGCGCTCCTTCATGCTGCACTACAACTTCCCGCCGTTCTCGACCGGCGAAGTGCGTCCGATGCGTGGCACCAGCCGTCGCGAGATCGGCCACGGGAACCTGGCCGAGCGCGCGCTGCAGGGCGTGCTCCCCGACTTTGCCGATTTCCCGTACACGATCCGTATCGTCTCGGAAGTTCTCGAGTCGAATGGTTCGTCGTCGATGGCGTCCGTATGTGGCGGCTCGCTCGCCCTGTTCGATGCCGGCGTTCCGATGAAGGCGGCCGTCGCCGGCGTGGCGATGGGTCTCATCAAGGAAGGCGACAAGTACGCCATCCTCACTGACATCCTCGGCACCGAAGATCATCTCGGCGACATGGACTTCAAGGTCGCGGGCACGAAGGACGGCATCACGTCGATCCAGATGGATATCAAGATCGAGGGGCTCGACCTCAAGATCATGGAAGAGGCACTGTTGCAGGCCAAGGAAGGCCGTCTGCATATCCTCGCCGAAATGGACAAGGCGCTGGCCGCGCCGCGCGCCGAGCTCTCGCCGTACGCGCCGCGCATCGTGACGGTGCAGATCCCGGTCGACAAGATCGGCGAGCTGATCGGACCGAAGGGCAAGAACATTCGTGGCATTCAGGAAGAGACCGGCGCCGAGCTCACGGTCGACGACGATGGAACGGTAACGATTGCCGCCGTCGGTGCCGAATCGATGGAGCGTGCGCGTCAGATGGTGCAGGCCATGACCGCCGAGGCGGTGGTGGGCGACACGTACGAAGGCACGGTCAAGACCGTGACGGCGTTCGGCGCGTTCATTGAAATCATGCCGGGTACCGAGGCGCTCCTGCACGTGTCCGAGATGAAGTGGGAACGCGTCGAGAAGCCGGAAGACGTGGTCAAGAAGGGCGATCGCGTGACAGTCAAGTTGGTCGATCGCGATGAGCGTGGTCGTCTGCGTTTGTCGATGAAGGCGCTGCTCCCGCGCCCCGAAGGCATGCCGGAAGAGACGCCGGGTGAGCGCCCGCCGCGCCGTGAAGACGGTGGCGATCGTGGTGGTCGTAGCGGTGGACGGAGCGGTGGTGGCGGTCGCGATCGGCGCTGATACGTCGGGTGCTCAGGCGCCCACGTTGCAACGCACGGACCTGCCCAATGGACTGACCGTGCTCTCGGAATCCGTTCCGGGAGCGCGGTCGGTTGCTTTCGGGGCGTGGGTCCGCGCCGCAACGCTTCATGAACGACCCGAACAGATGGGCGTGTCGCATCTGCTCGAGCACATGGTGTTCAAGGGAACGCGCACGCGCACGGCCCAGCAGATCGCCCTCGCGCTCGAAACGCTGGGTGGTTCGCTCGATGCGTACACCGAGCGTGAACACACGTCGTATCAGGCACGTGTGCTCGACGAACATCTTCCCGAGGCCGCATCGGTCATCGGGGAGTTGATCTTCGAGCCGTTGTTGCGTCAGGCGGATCTCACCCTCGAGCGAAAGGTGATTCTCGAGGAGATCAGCATGGTCGACGACACGCCCGACGACATCATCTTCGATGTGCACAATCGTGCCGTCTGGGGTGATCATCCGCACGGCTTCCCGATCCTTGGCACGCGCGCTACGGTGAAGGCGCTCTCGGTAGCCGATCTCCATGATCTGCACGAGCGTGCGTACCATCCTGGTCGCCTCGTCGTTGCCGCATCGGGACGCGTGGAGCATGATCAGCTGCTCGAAGTGCTGCACAACACGGGGTGGAGCACGAGGGCACGCGGTGACATGACGCCGTTTCCGCTCGACCCCGTCGAGGCGGCCGGGCCGCACGCCGAGCATGTGTCGCGCAAGGACATCGCGCAGACGCACATCGTGCTCGGTTCACAGGGTATCGCCTTCGGCGACTCCCGCCGCTACGCGTTCGCGTTGCTCGACATGCTCATCGGCGGCGGCATGAGCTCCCGCCTGTTTCAGAAGGTGCGCGAAGAGCTGGGGCTCGCGTATAGCGTGCAGACCTTCAGCAGCTCGTATGCCGACACCGGCGCGCATGGCGTGTATCTCGCCAGTGCCCCGGACACGGCGCAGGAAGCGCTGGATGCCGTTCGCGATGTGCTGCGTGATGTCGCGGCGAACGGCCTGTCGGAGGCCGATCTGGCCGCTGGCAAGCGCCAGCTGCGCGGACAGCTCGTGTTGTCCATGGAAGGCGTGTCGTCGCGCATGTATCGGGCGGCGCTCACGGCGTTGTACGGCGAGCCGTACCGCAGCATCGACGAGCTCAAGGCGCTGGTCGATGCCATCGACCTGGAGCACGTGCGCGACGTCGCGCGCGAGTTCTTCGACCCCGATCGACAAATTCTCGTCAGCCTCGGCCCCAAGGCCGTTCGCTGACGTCTTACCCTTCCCGGACATGACGACTATGCGCCTCGGTGTACCCAAAGAAATCAAGACCAACGAGAATCGGGTGGCCCTCGTCCCCGCCGGCGCGGAAGCGCTCACGGCGTCAGGCCATCAGGTGTTCATCGAGTCGGGCGCCGGGATCGGCAGCGGCTTCGATGACGACGCGTACCGCGCCGTTGGCGCCGAGATCGTGCCTGACGCCGCGACGGCGTGGGGCAGCGCCGAGCTGCTGTTGAAGGTGAAGGAGCCGATCGAGAAGGAGTGGGGGTTCCTGCGTCGCGACCTGACGCTCTTCACATACTTCCATTTCGCGGCCGACGAGAAGCTCACCAACGCGCACCTGGCCAGTGGCGCCACGTGCATCGCGTACGAAACGGTCGAGCTGCCGAACCGTGATCTGCCGCTTCTGATCCCGATGTCCGAAGTGGCGGGCCGGATGGCGGTGCAGGAAGGCGCGAAGTACCTCGAGAAGCTCTACGGTGGCCGCGGCGTGTTGTTGGGTGGTGTGCCGGGCGTCGCGCCGGCCAAGGTAGTGATCCTTGGTGGCGGTATCGTGGGTGTGAACGCGGCGAAGATGGCGGCGGGGCTAGGCGCCAAGGTCGTAGTGCTCGATCTGTCGCTGGAGCGACTGCGTTACCTCTCCGACGTGATGCCGGCCAACGTGCAGCTGGTGCACTCGAACCGTCACAACATCCTCGAGCAGATCAGCACCTGCGATCTGGTGATCGGTGGCGTACTGATTCCCGGGGCCAAGGCGCCGAAGCTGGTGCGCCGTGAGGACCTGGCCCGCATGCGTCCGGGAGCGGTCATCGTGGACGTGGCCGTAGACCAAGGTGGCTGCGTCGAGACGATCCATCCGACGACGCACGAGAACCCGACGTACACGGTGGATGGAATCATCCACTACGGGGTGGCGAACATGCCGGGAGCGGTGCCGCGTACTTCGACGCTCGCTCTGACGAATGCCACGCTGCCGTACACCCTGCTGCTGGCCAACAAGGGTTGGAAGAAGGCGCTTCGTGAGAATGGTGCGCTTCTGAAGGGGCTCAACATGACCGAGGGCAAGCTCACCTATCAGGGCGTTTCCGACGCTTTCGGTATGGAGTTCACAGACCCGGCAACGTTCGTCGCATAGCGCGACCCGTGGGACCATCAGAGGCCACCGGGACGATTGTCCGGTGGCCTCTCGTCGTTTCCATCCCGGATTGCGTGACGTGAGCTAGGTCACGCTGCCGCAACGGCTTGTAACTGCTCTGACGCGTACGTACCTTACCGATCACTGCTGCTGCCGCATGCCCTTTCCCGGCGCCCCGCGCCGTCGAGCACATACCTGGATGTTCTGGCCCTTCAATAAGTCCAACTCGTTCTTCCCGGCGAATGCCATCGCCGTCGATCTCGGCACCGCCAATACGCTGATTTACGTGAAGGGCGAGGGGATTGTGCTGAACGAGCCCTCGGTCGTCGCGCTCGATCGCGAGACGAAGAAGATCAAGGGCGTCGGTCTGGAAGCGAAGCGCATGCTCGGTCGCACGCCCGACGGCATCATGGCGGTCCGCCCCATGAAGGACGGCGTGATCGCCGACTTCGATGTGACCGAGAAGATGCTGCGCTATTTCCTGACGCTCGTCATCGACAAGCACGTGTTCAAGGTGAAGCCGCGCGTCATCGTGTGCGTTCCCTCCGGCATCACGGAAGTGGAGAAGCGCGCGGTGCGTGACTCGGCGCTCGGTGCTGGCGCCAAGGAAGTGTTCATGGTGACGGAGCCGATGGCGGCGGCGATTGGTGTCGGACTTCCCGTGGAATCGCCCACCGGCAACATGGTGATCGACATCGGCGGTGGTACGACGGAAATCGCGGTGATCGCGCTGTCGGGCATTGTGAGCGACACCTCGATTCGTACCGGCGGTGACGAGCTCGATATCAGCATCGTACAGTTCATGCGCAAGAACTACAATCTGCTGATCGGTGAGCCGACAGCGGAGCAGATCAAGATTCAAATCGGTTCGGCGTATCCCGTGGGCGACGAACGCGAGATGGAAGTGAAGGGTCGTGATCTCGTGTCGGGTATTCCGAAAACGGTGCGCGTGCACTCCAGCGAAATCCGTGAAGCGATTCAGGAACCGATTCAGCAGATCGTTGACGCGGTGCGCCGCGCGCTGGAGATCACGCCGCCCGAATTGGCGTCGGACATCGTGGATCGCGGCATCGTGATGACCGGTGGTGGTGCATTGATCCGCGGGCTCGACGTGTTGCTCAGTCAGGAAACCGGATTGCCGATTCACGTGGACGAAGATCCGCTGACGTGTGTGGTGCGTGGTACCGGCAAGATCCTCGATGACGAGGAGAAGTACTGGTCCGTGCTCACGACCTGATCGCGCGGTGGCCCGAAGCGTCCGCTCCGATGGGCGACTCGATACCGGCCTCGGGCTGGTGTGTGTCCTCTTGGCTGTCTTTGCCCTGATTCTTCCGCGGCGTACGCGCGAAGGTCTCGCCGCGACGTTGCGTACGACGGTACTGTCGCCGCTCGTGACGCTCGAAGGGCGTGCCTCGTCCGTGCGTGCGGCGATTGTCGCGCGTAACGATGTTCTGGTCACGCGCGGGCAGGTGGCTACGCAAGCATTGCAGGTGAAGGCTGTGGCTGACGAGAACACCACGTTGCGCAAATTGCTCGGTCTTTCGGCGCGGCTGCAGGATGGATTTGTGCCGGCCGAGTTGTTGCCGTCGCGCGGCGCGGGCGATGAGTTCACCATCGCCCTGGCAACCGGCTCCGATGCGGGCGTCCAGCCGTTCCTTCCCGTCGTCACGGCGGATGGTCTCGTGGGCATGGTGCAGAGTGTAGACCGCGCCACGAGCTTCGCCATTACGTGGGCGCACCCCGACTTTCGCGTGAGTGCAATGAGCGCGGACGAAGGCGCGTTCGGCATCGTACAGCCGCACCTCGGAGCCGGCGCGGAGCGCTGGCTGCTCGAGATGCGTGGTGTGCCATTTCGCGCCAAGCTCGAACCGGGCACCCTGATCGTGAGTTCGGGCCTGGGCGCCACGTATCCGCGTGGCATTCCCGTCGGTACCGTGCTCGGCGAGCTCTCCACGCCGGAGAAGTGGGCGCGCACGTATCTGGTCAAGCCGTCGGTGCTGCCGGCAGCGATCGGTCCGGTGCTCGTGCTGTTGTCGTCGCGTACCCAGCGCGGCGTGAACGGTGTGTGGACGACCGTGAGCGCGGCCGACAGTGCGGCGCGCGCTGTCGCCGCCGCCGGTGATTCGCTGGCACGCGTCGCCGCGCTCGATGAACTTGCCGCGCGCCGCGCGGCGCTCGATGCGGCGGTCGATACGTTGGCCGATTCGACGCTGGCCTTCGTGGCCGGCGGTCGCGGCACAGCGGCCGACAGCGCGCGCGCCGACAGTGCGCGCATTCGTGCCCGCGCCGACAGCGGCGCTCGTGCGCGTGTGCGCCCCGACACGAGCAAGCCGCGCCCTACGGTGCCGCCGCCTGCGCCGCGCACCGGCCCTCCGCCGGCGGGCTGGCAATGATGCAGACGACGAGGCAGGTCGCATGAGTCGTCCGCAGCAACAGACGCCGGGCATCGGCAGCGCGCTCCGCGCTTGGTTGGGATTCACGATTCTGCTGACGGCGCATTTCGCCGTGCGTCCGCTGTTCAGCGGCCGCGCGAACGTCGACTTCGTCGTTATCGCGATCTTGTTCTCGGCCGTCCGTATGCGCCCCGGCCTGGCGGCGCTGACCGGCTTTGCGACCGGCCTCGCCGTCGATGCACTCGCACCGGGGTCGTTCGGGGCAGCGGCACTCGTGCTCACGCTCGTCGCCTTCGGCGCCTCGTGGCTCAAGGCCGTGTTCTTCGCCGATCATGTGGCGCTTACCGGACTGTTCATATTCGCCGGCAAGTGGCTATTCGACATCGCGATGACGTTGCTCACTGGCGGCCCGTCCGGCGCCTCGTTGGTCGTAACGCTGTTGCTCTGGTCTCCGCTATCCGCGGCGCTGACCGCGTTGCTGGCGGTGTTGTTGCTCACGGTGTTTCGTCCGTTGTATCGACCGCACACCTATTGAGGCTCTCCATGCATTGCATCCGGAACACCCGGACGTCGGGCCGCGTGTGAAGTCGTGAGCTACCATCCGAACGCGATTCTTCGTCGTGCGCGTCTCGCTCGCGTGCTGCTGTTCGCCGCCTTTGTGGCGCTCGGTGGCGCGTTCTTTCGCGCCCAGGTGCTGCAGAATGCCGAGTACGTGCTGCAGTCGGAGAACAACCGCTTGCGTGAAGTGCCGCTGCCCGGTGCCCGCGGCACGATCTATGACCGGCATGGCGAAGTGATCGCTGAGAATCTTCCGGGGTACTCGGTGTCGATCCTGAGTCCGACGGAGGATTCGCTGCGGTCGGCGCTCACCACGCTGTCGAAGGTGATTCAGATCGACTCGGCGCAGCAGGAGCTGGCCGTGCGGCGTTTCCGTCGTGCGCGTACGCGGCCGGCGGTGATCTTCAACGACGCGTCGTTCCAGGTCGTGTCGGTGCTGGAAGAGCGTCGCGTCGAATTTCCCGGACTGATCATTCAGAGTTCTCCGAAGCGGTACTATCCGGATGGCGCGGCGATGGCGGCGCTGGTCGGATACACCGGCGAAATCTCGGAAGCCGATCTCTCGAAGGATAAGTACGAGAGCTACAAGGCTGGACAGCAAGTCGGCAAGACCGGTCTCGAACTGCAGTACGAGGCGCAGCTGCGTGGAAAGGAAGGCCGTCGATTCGTTGAAGTCGATGCGCGGAATCGCGTGGTGCGCGACGCCGGCGTGCGACCGGAAGAGCAGCCGGAAGCACCGCCGGCGCTGCGCACGAATATCGACCTCGATTTGCAACGGTACGCGCATCAGTACTTCGGCGATTCGCTGCGTGGCGCGGTGGTCGCGCTGGAACCGACGACCGGTGCCGTGCTGGCGCTGTACAGCGCCCCCTCCTACGACATCAACAAGTTCATCGGTGGCGCATCGAGCAGCTTTGTCGAGAGTCTGCGCCTCGATCCGCATCGGCCGCAGTTCAATCGGGCGATCTCCGGAACGTATGCGCCGGCTTCTACGTGGAAATTAGCGACGGCTATAATGGGCTTGGAGCGCGGCCTGGTCACGATGGAGACTCGCATGCCGCAGCCGTGCACGGGTGGCTACTACTACGGCCGCGTCTTCAAATGCTGGGACAAGCGCGGGCATGGTGATGTCACGCTGGCGCAGGCCATCGCGAAATCGTGCGATGTGTATTTTTATCAACTCGGCCTCAAGATCGGATTGTCCAATCTGCTGGCAGGAGGGATCAGTCTTGGCTTCGCCGACAAGACACAGATCGACCTGCCCAGTGAGCGAAAGCCGACGTGGTTCGCGAACACGACGTACTTCGACCGAAAGTACGGCGCGCGCGGTTGGAATCGTTCCGTGCTGTTGAGCTTGTCCATCGGACAGGCGGACAACGCGCAAACGCCGGTGAGCATGGCGCGCTTCTACACAGCGCTCGCCACCGACGGCTCGGCGGCGACGCCGCAGATCGTTTCGCGCGAGCCGGAGCGCAAGCAGATCCTCAATCTCGACAAGACGCAGTTGGCGGGCATCCAGCTGGCGCTGGCTGATGTCGTCTCCCGCGGCACCGCTGCCGGAGCGCAAATTCAAGGACTCACGATCGCCGGTAAGACGGGTACGGCACAGGTGAACGGCCAGCTCGACAATGCGTGGTTTGTGGGATACGCACCGGCCAACGATCCCAGGATCGTGGTCGCCATCATCATCGAGGAAGGATTGCACGGCTCTACCGCCGCGCGCGTGGCGACCAAGTTGATGGAGCGGTATCTCAAGGCGCGGTTGACGATGACCGCCATCGTCAACGACTGAGGCAGCGAGCACATGGCCGGAATCTCCGTGTTGCGTCGAAAAGGTATCGACGTTCCGCTGCTGGTGATCGCGTTGCTGCTTACCGGTTTCGGCATCGCGATGGTGTTCTCGGCAGGGCAGATCGACAGCCCTTCGCCGATCATCGAGAACGCGTGGAAGCGGCAACTCGGGTGGTTCGGCGTGTCGCTGGCGGCCACGTGGATCATTTCGCGTGGGTCGGTGCGCTTGATCGAGTGGAGCGCATGGCCGCTGTACGCACTGAGTTGCACGCTGCTCCTGCTGGTGCTGTTCGTGGGCACGGGCGCCGGAACGGCCGCCAGTGTGAAGGGGTGGCTCAGCATCGGTGGCGTGCGTATCGGACAGCCAGCGGAATTGGCGAAACTGGCCACCACGCTCATGCTCGCGCGCGTTCTCGCCGCGCAACGTGAATCGATTCGCTCGCTGGTCGACCTGTGGCGACCGCTACTCGTGGTCGGCATTCCGTGGCTGCTGGTCATGGCGCAACCCGACCTTGGCACCGGCATCGTGTTCATCGGTATCTGCTTCGCGATGCTCTTCTGGGCCGGCGTCGCGTGGCCGCTGTTGCTGTTGTTGGCGAGCCCCGGCATCAGCCTCGTGCTGGCCTTCAGCACGGGCATCTGGGGCGCGTGGTTCCTCATTCTCGTCGCGTTGGTGCTCTGGTACCGTCCCTACCTGCTGGAGGGCGTCGTCATCGTGATGATGAACGTCATCATGGGTGGGGTGGCACCGATTCTGTGGGACAAGCTCAAGCCGTATCAGCAGAAGCGACTACTCGTATTCCTCGATCCGAACGTCGATCCGCAGGGCTCGAGCTATCACGTTATTCAAAGCAAGGTGGCCATCGGCTCCGGTGGACTGTTCGGCAAAGGCTTTACGCTGGGGAGTCAGAAGCGTCTCAAGTTCCTGCCTGAACGACACACCGACTTCATCTTCTCGGTGGTCGGAGAGGAGCTCGGGTTCATCGGCGTCAGTATCGCACTCACGTTATTTCTGGCGCTCTTCCTGCGAACGACGCGCGTGGCATCGCGCGCCAACGACGCCTTCCCGAGTCTTGTGGCCTTCGGGCTGGTCTCGGCGTGGTTCGTGCACGTCATGGTGAACGTCGGCATGACGCTCAATCTGATGCCAGTCACCGGTATTCCGCTGCCGTTCTTCAGCTACGGTGGTTCGTTCCTGCTGGTCAGTTGGACGGCGGTTGCCGTCCTCCTCCGAATTTCCGCCGAAGGACGCGGTCAGCCAGACGCGATCGGTCTCTGAACGATCAGGGAAACGATCTCGGCTGTGCGCAAGGGCTAGCCTTCGAAGGCTAGACCGCCAACATTAAGAGTCTATGGCTTGGTTCAGGAAGGATAAAACGCCCCGACAGCCGCGTCGCGAGCGCCTCGAGATTCCTCCCGACACGTGGGAGAAGTGCGAGGCCTGCGGGCATACGGATATCCGCGACAAGTTTCTGCGGAATCTCAATGTCTGCCCCGCTTGCGATTTCCACCGCCGTGTACGGGCGTGGGATTACGCGGCGATGTTACTCGATGAAGGCTCGACCGTCGAGGTGGGAAGCGAGTTGCGTTCTGTCGATCCGCTGGGCTTCCCCGAATATCCTGCCCGCCTCAAGCGCGCGCTCACGAACGCTGGCGACAGCGATGCCATTCTCACGGTCGCGGGGCTCCTCGAGGGGCTACCCGTCGGGATCGGTATTATGGACTTCGCGTTCATGGGCGGGTCGATGGGCTCGGTGGTCGGCGAAAAGATTGCGCGCCTCGGGCAGCGGTCGCTCGAGAAGAAGCATCCACTGGTCATCGTCTGCGCCTCGGGCGGCGCGCGCATGCAGGAGGGCATCCTCTCCCTGATGCAAATGGCGAAGACGTCGGCCGTGCTGTCACAGCTGGCCGAACGGCGGATTCCCTACATTTCCGTGCTCACCAATCCGACCACCGGTGGCGTCAGTGCGAGCTTTGCGATGCTCGGCGATGCGATCCTGGCCGAGCCGGGGGCGGTCATCGGCTTCGCTGGACCACGCGTGATCAAACAGACACTGGGGCAGGATCTGCCGGAAGGATTCCAGACTGCGGAGTTCCTGCTGGAGAAGGGTATGGTTGATCAGGTCGTGCACCGGAAAGAGTTGCGCGATACGCTCTCGCGACTCATGCGGCATATGACCGGACGTCCCGCGGCGGCGGGGCACGTGCAGGAAAGCTTACCTTCAATCCACTGGCCCCCCCGCCGACGTCAGCGGCTGAACGGGCCTCGCTGCCCGATTCGGCATATCACGACGCGCTCCGCCGACTGTTCTTGCGTACCGGCGGCGCTTGGCGTCTCGGGCTGGAGCGTGTCTCGGAGTTGCTGGCGTTGCTCGGCAATCCCCATCGTACCTATCCCGTATTCCACGTGGCGGGCACGAACGGGAAGGGCAGCACGGTCGCCACGTTGGACGCGATGCTACGCGGATCCGGATTGCGCGTTGGTCGCTATACGTCTCCGCACCTCGTGGATTTCGCTGAGCGTGTGGTGATCAACGGTGCGCCGATGCCACATGACGCGATCACTGCCTGGCTCGATCAGTGGGAGCCGGAGATGACCCGCCTCGGTGCAACCTTCTTCGAGGCGACCACATCGATGGCCCTCGACTGGTTCGCCGCGCAGCGGGTCGATGTGGCCATCGTCGAAGTGGGTTTGGGCGGTCGGCTCGACGCCACGAACACCGTGGAGCCGCTGGCGAGCGCCGTGACGCAAATCGGCTTTGACCACATGGAGTTTCTCGGCGATACGCTCGAGCTGATCGCTGGCGAGAAGGCCGGCATCTACAAGCGCGGTGCGGTGGCGGTCGTGGGCGAGACGCGGCCAGAGATTCGAGCGCTCCTCACCGCTCGCGCCGAGGCCGTGGGTGCAGGTCCCGTGCTGGTCACTGGTCGTGACTGGCAGGTGCGGGACATTTCAGTCGGCGGTGTCGGCACGAGCTTCACCTTGGTTACGCCAGACGGTGAGCGTCGATTGACGACACCGTTGATTGGCGACTTTCAAGCCCACAACGCCGGTGTGGCTCTGGCAATGCTGCGTGGAGCCGGCGGGCGCTGGGTCGATATCGAGCGAAACGCGGCGGCGCTGTTGCCCGGGGTGCGTCTGTCGGGACGCTTCCATCGCGCTGGTCCGTGGCTCTTTGATGTGGCGCATAACGCAGACGGCGCGGCGACGGTGGCGGCCAATCTGCTCGAGGTCGGCGTGCCGCTGCCGGTAACTGCCGTGGTGTGTGTGCTGCGCGACAAGGACTGGGCGGGGATCCTGCGGGCGGTTGCGCGGGTGGCGACGCACATCGTGGTGACGATGGCTCCCACGGCACCGGTGGCGCGTGCCTGGAATCTGGACGAGGTCACGGCATGGGCGGCGGCAGCGGGGTTGCCGGTGCAGCGTGTGGACAATTTCGCCTTGGCGCTCGACTACGCGCGCGAACGGGCCGCCACGGTGCTCGTGACGGGATCATTTCATACGGTCGGCGATGCCATGGAGCGGTTGCAGGTCGATCCGCTCGCTCGGTAACTTTCAAGGATGCCTCCAAAGCTCCTCCCGGGTTTCCGAGATTTCTATCCCGAGCAGTTCGCCGAGCGAGCCCACATCTTCGCGACCTGGCGCCGCGTCGTGCGGCGCTATGCGTTTCAGGAGTATGACGGGCCACCCCTCGAGCCGCTCGAGCTTTACACGCAGAAGAGCGGCGACGAAATCGTGGGCCAGCTGTTCGGGTTCGTCGATAAAGGCGGACGCGCCGTCGCGATGCGTCCCGAGATGACGCCGACCTTCGCACGAATGGTCGGTGCACGCGCGCAGACGCTGCGCAAGCCGGTGCGTTGGTTCTCGATGCCGCAGCTGTTCCGCTACGAGCGGACGCAGAAGGGTCGTCTCCGTGAACACTTTCAGCTCAACGTCGATATCGTCGGTGAGTCGGATGTGCTCGCGGACGCCGAGCTGCTGTCGATGGCGGTGGAGATCATGGCGGCCTTCGGGCTGACGGCCAGTGATGTGCGCGCGCGCGTCAGCGATCGCCGGTTGCTGAACGGTCTGCTGGCGCACCTTGCCATCGACGAGGCGACGTGGCCGGCGGTGTATGCCGTGCTCGACAAACTCGAACGTCAGCCGCAAGAGATCTCGGCCGAGAAACTCTCGGTCGCCGGCTTGCCACCCGTGACCGTCGAAGCGATTCTCGGGTTCGCGACGCTCGACTTGGCGACGCTGCAGTCGCGTTATGGACATGCGCCGGATGTGGCGCCGCACGTGGAGCGGTTCGCGCAGTACGTCGCACATTGTGAGGCACTGGGGATCGGCGCGTGGCTGCGCTTCGATCTGACGATCGTGCGCGGCCTCGCGTACTACACCGGAATCGTGTTCGAACTGTTCGACAACGTCGGAGAGTTTCGGGCGATCTGCGGCGGCGGCCGATACGACAATCTGCTCAAGTCGCTCGGCGGCATCGATCTGCCGGCGCTCGGTTTCGGCATGGGCGATGTCGTGCTCGGTGAGCTGCTCAGGGCACGCGGGCTGATGAAAGCCGCAGCGCCCGCCGTGGCACTGTGGATCGCGCAGGCGCCGGACAGCGCGTCGTATCCAGCCGCGATGCTGCGCGCGGCATCGCGGCTGAGAGCCGATGGCTACTCGGTGGAGTTCGCGCTGCGTGAGCAGCGTGTGGAGAAGCAGTTGGAAGCCGCCCGGAAAGCCGGCAGTCTCGCCACGATCGTGGTGGACACGACCGGTGACGCCGTGAACTATCGCGCGCGAGCAGTTGGTGCACAGGAAGAGATCGTGCAGACCCTTGATGCCCTGAGCACGTGGGCATCGTCGACGTTGAATCGAACGGATACCGCCCATGAGTGACGACAAGAAGCTGCCCACGCGCGCTGACAACTTCAGCGAGTGGTACAACGAGTTGGTCCTGCGTTCGGAGCTCGCCGACTACTCGCCGGTGCGCGGGTGCATGGTCATTCGACCGCACGGCTACGGCATCTGGGAGCGTATGCAGCGCGCGCTCGACGACATGTTCAAAGCCACGGGCCACGTGAATGCCTACTTCCCGCTGTTCATTCCCGAGAGCTTCCTCTCGAAGGAAGCGGAACACGTGGAAGGCTTCGCGCCGGAGTGTGCGGTCGTCACCATGGGTGGCGGTAAGCAGCTCGAAGAGCGGCTCGTGGTGCGTCCCACGTCGGAGACGATCGTCTACTCGATGTTCGCGAAGTGGGTGCAGAGTTACCGCGATCTGCCGTTGCTCTACAACCAGTGGGCCAACGTGGTGCGTTGGGAAATGCGCACGCGTCTGTTCTTGCGTACGATGGAGTTTCTGTGGCAGGAAGGCCATACGGCGCACACCACGCACGACGAGGCCGAAGAGGAGACGCGTCGCATGCTCGGCGTATACCGGGAATTCATGGAAGGTTACATGGCCATGCCGGTGATCACCGGTCAGAAGACGAACTCCGAGAAGTTCGCGGGTGCGCTCCGGACGTATTCGTGTGAGGCGATGATGCAGGACAACAAGGCGCTGCAGGCCGGCACCTCGCACAACCTCGGGCAGAACTTCGCGAAGGCGTTCGATCTCAGCTTCCAGAACGAGCAGGGTGAACAGGCGTTTGCGTGGAATACCAGCTGGGGCGTCTCGACGCGTCTGGTCGGCGGCCTCGTGATGACGCACGGTGACGACGCGGGACTGCGCCTGCCACCGAAGCTGACGCCGATTCAGTTGGTGATCGTGCCGATCTGGAAGACCGAGGAGGAGCGCGCGGCCACGGTGGAGATGGCCAAGCGCATCGCCGACGATCTGGGCAGCTTCAAGCGTCCGGACCACGAGCGGATCCGGGCACATGTCGACGACCGCATCGGCGTGAAGCCCGGCGCCAAATACTATCACTGGGAGCTCCGCGGCATTCCGCTGCGCATGGAAATCGGCCCCCGCGATCTGGCGTCGAACACCGGTATGCTGGTACGTCGCGATACGCGCGAGAAGCGTCCGATCAGCTTCGATACGCTTCGCACCGAGTTGCCGGTCGTGCTCGACACGATCCAGGCGGACATGTTGGCCGCCGCCCGCGCACGGGTCGAGGCGAACACGATTCGTGAACGCATCAGCTACGACCGGTTCAAGGAAGTCATGGACGGCCCTGGCGCGTTCGTGTATGCGGGGTGGAACGGCGACCCTGCCGTCGAGCAACAGGTGAAGGAAGAGACCAAAGCGACGATCCGCGTGATCCCCGATCCGGAGTATCGGTCGCCCGAAGCGCCGACGACGTGCATGGTCACGGGTGAGCCGGCGAAGTACGAGGTCGTGTGGGCTCGCTCGTACTGAACGACGCGATGCCTTCCTCAGGATCCGAACCGGCATTCCCCCGGCGGGGCGGTGTGCTGTACGCGGAACAGGTGCCCATCCCGGTCATCGCGGCAGCGGTGGGTACCCCGACGTACGTGTATTGCGCGAACACGATTCGCGCACGATTGCAACGCCTCGAGCAGGCGTTCGTGAGCGTGCCGCATCGCATTCACTTCGCGATGAAGGCGAATTCGAACCTCGCCGTGTTGCGTCTGCTCCATGAGCTCGGCGCTGGCGTCGATATCGTGTCGGGTGGGGAACTGTTCCGCGCCCGCGAAGCCGGCTTCACCGGCCGCGATGTGGTCTTCAGCGGTGTCGGCAAGACCGTAGGAGAAATCGAGCACGCGCTCGAAGCACGCGTGCTGCTGATCAATGTCGAGTCGGAAGCGGAGCTGGTCACGATCGACGCGGTGGCGGGCCGCCAGGGCGTCGTGGCGCCCATCGCGATCCGGGTGAACCCCGAAGTGACCGTCGACACGCCGCACGCGTACATCAAGACCGGCGAGAAGGGACAGAAGTTCGGTATTCCGCGCGATGACGTGTCGCGTCTCGTCGCCATGGTGCACGATCTGCCGAACGTGGAGCTCCGCGGCTTGGGCATGCACCTCGGTTCGCAGATCGGTAATGCCGATCCGATGCGCGACGCACTGCCGCGTTTGCTCTCGGCGATCGCCGCGGCTCGCGCCGATGGTCATGCCATTGCCTACATGGACGTCGGTGGCGGATTAGCCGTACCGTATCACGCCGATGACGCGGATGCCGACGTGGACGATTACGCCGCGATCGTGCTCGCAGCAGCCCGGGAGACCGGGCTGACGCTGCTGCTCGAGCCGGGGCGGTTCCTGGTGGCGGAGTCCGGCGTACTCATCACGGAAGTGCTGTATCGGAAGCACGCCGCCGGCAAGGATTTCATCGTGACAGACGCCGGTATGAACGATCTCGTACGTCCGGCGCTGTATCAGGCGTACCATCGGATCGACGCCGTCGAAGCCACCGAAGGAACCGTCGTCGCGGATGTCGTTGGACCGATTTGCGAGTCGGGAGACTTCTACGCGAAAGACCGACCGATGCCGGATGTCGTGGCCGGTGCCTTGCTCGCCGTGCAGACGGCCGGTGCCTATGGCTATACGATGTCGTCCAACTACAACTCCCGTCCGCGCCCTGCCGAAGTCCTGGTGGATGGAGATCGCTTCGCCGTGATCACCGAGCGCGAACGCCTCGAAGATCTCGTACGCCTCGAGCGTGCGCACCTCCAGTGGAGAACTGCCTGATGCGGATCGGCTTACTGTCGGATACCCATGACCGCGTGCCTGCCGTCCGCGAACTCCTCGAGCAGATGATCGCCGGTGGTGTATCGATCGTGATGCACGCCGGCGACTACTGCTCGCCGTTCACGTTGCAGCCGTTCCACGATCTGTCGGTTCCACTACTCGGCGTGTTCGGACGCAATGATGGTGATCACGATGCGCTGCAGGCGGCCGCCAAGTCCGGGTTCGGCGCTACGGAGCTGTACGAATCGCCGCACAGCTTCGATCTCGGTGGCAAGTCGGTCTTGCTCATCCACGACCTCGCCGATGTGCATCAGCGCTCGATCGACGGACATGAAGTGGTGGTACACGGGTTCACGCACATCCCCGAGATGAAGTCGCGCGGAGATTCCTTGCTGGTGAATCCGGGTGAAGGGTGCGGCTGGCTGAACGGCGCGCCCACGGGTGCGATTCTCGATCTCCATACCAAGGCCGTCGAGTTTCTCAAGCTTACCGGTCCGGAGTGGAAGTACTGATGAACAGCCGTATCCTCATCCTCGATTGCGGTTCGCAGTTTACGCAGTTGATCGCCCGCCGTGTGCGTGAAGCCCGCGTGTACTCCGAGATTCATCCGCCGTCGAAGTCGCTCGAGTGGATTCGTGCCTGGAAGCCCGACGGCATCATCCTGTCCGGTGGACCGAGTTCCGTCACAGACGAAGGGGCCCCGACGATCTCTCGTGCGCTGCTCGACATCGCGCCGGTGCTGGGCGTGTGTTACGGCATGCAGTTGATCGCGCATCTCGAGGGTGGTGCCGTGGTCGGTGGCGGCCGTCGCGAATACGGCCGCGCGGAAGTCACGATCGTCGAACCGTCCGGGCTGTTCGATGGGTTCGGCGCCGGCGAGCGCACCACCGTCTGGATGAGCCATGGCGACCACGTGGAGCAGGTGCCGCCCGGCTACGTGGCCACCGCACACAGCGGTCACACGCTGGCGGGTTTCCGCCACACCACGCGGCCTATCCACGCCGTCCAGTTCCATTCGGAAGTCGCCCATACGGTGCGCGGCGCCGAGATCATTCAGAATTTCCTGTTCGGCGTATGCGGGTGCACGCCCGATTGGACGCCGGGACATTTCATCGATCAGGAAGTCGCCCGCATTCGGGAACTCGTCGGCGACAAACAGGTCATCTGTGGGTTGTCCGGCGGCGTGGACTCGAGTGTCGCGGCGGCGCTCGTACACAAGGCGATCGGCGATCAGCTCACGTGCATCTTCGTGGATACGGGTTTGCTGCGCTTGCACGAGCGAGAGCAGGTCGAGCGCACGATGCGCGCACACCTTGGTATCAAACTGATCACGGTACGGGCGGAAGATCGCTTCTTGACGGGGCTGGCTGGCGAGGGCGATCCGGAGAAGAAGCGCAAGATCATCGGGCACACGTTCATCGACGTGTTCGAGGATGCGTCGGAGGAGGCGGGGCAGGGCGCCGAGTTCCTGGTGCAGGGGACGCTGTATCCGGATGTGATCGAGTCGGTGAGTGCGAAGGGCGGACCGTCGGCCACGATCAAGACGCACCATAACGTGGGTGGCCTCAAGCCGGACATGAAGTTCCGTCTGATCGAGCCGCTGCGTGAGTTGTTCAAGGACGAGGTACGTAACGTCGGTCGTGAGCTCGGGCTGCCCGAGGAGATGGTCGGCCGTCATCCGTTCCCGGGCCCGGGTCTCGCTATTCGCGTCCTTGGCGAAGTCACGCCGTACGCCGTCGATATTCTCCGGCGCGCCGATGCCATCTATCTCGAGGAGATTCGCGCGGCCGGACTCTATCAGGAGATCTGGCAGGCCTTCGCGGTGTTCCTGCCCGTACGCTCGGTGGGCGTGATGGGCGATGGTCGGACGTACGAACATGTGATCGCCTTGCGCGCGGTGACGAGCACGGACGGCATGACCGCTGACTGGTTCGCGTTCCCGCATGAGGTGCTTGGCCGGATTTCGAGTCGTATCATCAACGAGGTCGACGGCGTGAACCGTGTAGTCTACGACATCAGCTCGAAGCCGCCGGCCACCATTGAATGGGAGTAGTGCGATGCGCCTGACGAAACTCTCCGCTTTCCTGGCTATTGTTGCACCGATGTGTCTCACGATGAGCGGGACACTCGATGCGCAGTCGGCCCCCACGCACGGAGTGCGACCCGCACGACTGGTGATCCGCGGGGCGACGATCATCGAGGGCAACGGCACGCCGGCCGAAGGCCCGAAGGACATCGTGATCGAGGGGAATCGCATTGCGCAGATCGTTTCGCTCGATCCGGTGGCGATCAAGGATGGTACGGCGCGACGTCCCGCAGGCGACGTGATCATCGATGCCACCGGAAAGTATGTGATGCCGGGGCTCATCAACATTCACGGTCATGTGCAGGATGAGCGTGGAGGTATTGCGCAGCCGCTCGAGTATCAGATGAAGCTCTGGCTTGGCATGGGGATCACCACCGTTCGCGATGTCTCGAGTGACACTCCGAAGACGATCCAGTTGCGGGCGCGCAGCCTGAGTGGCGATCTGGTCGGGCCGCGTTTGTACGTGTATGCGCGCTACGCGTACATGCCGGTGCCGCGTAACGAGGTCGAGGCACGGCAGCGGGTTCGTGATCTCAAGGCGCAGGGTGCCGACGGACTCAAGTTGTTCGGGATGGACAAGGATGTGTATCCGGCGGTTCTCGACGAAGCGAGAAAGCTCGGACTGCGCACCGCACACCACATGGCCGTAGACGAGACCAACGCGTGGGACGCCGCCGCGGGCGGACTGACGAGCATCGAACACTGGTATGGCGTGCCGGATGCGGCCATCACCGATGGACTGCAGCAGTTTCCTTCAAACTTCAATTACGCCGACGAGGGCATGCGCTTCCGGTACGCCGGTCGGCTCTGGCGCGAAGCCGATCCGACGCGACTGCAAGACGTACTGAAGGCCATGGTGAAGGGGAATGTCGCATGGAATCCGACGCTCGAGATCTATGAGGCCAGCCGTGACCTGCAGCGCGCGGAAACGCAGCCGTGGTTCGCCGAGTATCTGCATCCAACGCTCGACAAGTACTTCAAGCCGGATCTGTCGAACCATGGTTCGTACTTCGCGAATTGGAGCAGCACCGACGAAGCGTACTGGAAGGAGAATTATCGGATCTGGTTTCAGGCTGTGCGCGATTTCGAGCGGCTTGGCGGTGTCGTGGGCGCCGGTGAAGATGCCGGCTTTATTTATCAGGTGTACGGCTTCGGCCTGATTCGTGAACTCGAGCTGCATCAGGAGGCGGGATTCGCCCCGCTCCGCGTGCTGCAGCATGCCACGGCGAACAACGCGAAGATTCTTGGCGAAGAATCGCGGCTGGGGCGGGTGCGTCCTGGTTTCCTCGCCGATCTGGTGGTGATCAACGGCAATCCGCTCGAGGATCTCAAGATGTTCTATCCGCCTCGGGCCGATGCGGCGGCGGGACCCGGTGGTGGCGTGGCGTGGACGATCAAGGACGGCATTCCCTACGATGCGCCGCGCTTGCTTCGCGAGGTGCGCGAGTTGGTGTCCTCGGCGAAGCGCACCAACGGGCGTTGATCGTCGCCGTCGAGTCCAGTCGGGACTGGCGAGGGGATCTGCGTGACATGGCGCGAATCGCCATGCCGATTGTATTGATCAATCTTGGCATTCAGGCGATGGGCGTGGTCGATGCGCTCATGGTCGGCAAGCTCGGTGGTGCAGCGATCGCAGCGGTCGCGTTGGGCAATTTCTATTTCTTCAACGCCAGTGTGTTCGGCCTGGGCCTGCTCTGCGCGATCGATCCGGTCGTCGCGCAGGCGGTCGGTGCCGGTGATCACGCGGCGGTCGCGCGCGGTGTGCAACGTGGGTTCGTGCTTGCTGCACTCGTTTCCATCGTGGTATTGCTGGCGCTGCTGCCGGTCGAATGGATGTTGCTCGCCCTGGATCAGCCGGCCGATGTGGTGAAGGAGACGACGGTTTACACGCATCGGCGCGCGCTGGCGATCGTGCCGTTCTTCGCGTTCAACGTGTTCAGACAGACGCTGCAAGCGATGGGCCCGGTACGGCATATCCTCGTTGCCGCGGCGGTCGCCAATGTCGTGAACGTCGTCGTGAACTGGCTGCTGATTTTCGGCAATGCCGGTGCGCCGGCGCTCGGTGTCGAAGGGGCGGGCTATGCGACGGCCATCTCGACGTGGGTGATGGCGCTCGTACTACTCGCATTGGCGTGGCCGCTGCTCCGTCCGGCGATCGTGCCGTGGCGTGCGGAGTCACTGCACTGGGCGCCCTTCTTGCGCGTGCTTCGCATCGGTGTGCCGATCGGTATCCAGTGGTTCTTCGAAAGCTTCGCGTTCGGCCTCACCGCGATTTTCATGGGCTGGATGGGCACGGCATCACTCGCCGGTCATGAGATCGCGCTCAACATGGCCGCCATGACGTTCATGGTGCCGCTCGGCATTTCGGGCGCGGCGGCGGCGGTGGTGGGGCGAGCGATCGGACGCGGCGACATGCCGTCGGCGCGTCGCGATGCCGTGGCGGCGATCGCGTGCGGCGGCGGCGTGATGTGCATCAGCGGCGTGATCTTCATGGTCGCGCCGGAATGGCTCGCGACGCGATACACCACGGAGGCCGCCACGGTGGCCGTCGCGGTGTCGTTGATCCCACTGGCGGGCATGTTCCAGGTGTTCGACGGCCTTCAGGCGGTCACCAGCGGCGTGCTGCGCGGCACGGGCGACACACGTGTGCCCGCCATCCTGCATCTGGTCGCGTTCTGGGGAGTCGGAATCCCGCTCGGGATGTACCTGGGATTCCGGACGCCACTCCGAGAACGCGGGCTATGGATGGGACTCGTCGCCGGCTTGGCCGCCGCCGCAATCCTGCAGAGTCTTCGCGTCGTGAACCGACTGCGATTGGACATCGGCCGCGTCGTCGTCGATCACTGACCGCTGATCGACGGCAACGCGAGCGCCGGTTAGACGCGTTTCTCTTCGAGTAACGCCATGAACTCAGCCGGCGAGGCGACCTCCAGTAGGCGACCTGGCACGTCGCTCTCCTTGCTGAACTGCGCGATCTTCCCCAGTACCGGCAGGTACTGGTTCGAGACCTCGAGCGGCGGCGCGACGATGAGGAAGAAGAAGTTGACGGGCTTGTCGTCGATGGCCTTGAAGTCGACGCCGTCTGTCTTGCGGCCAAAGGCCACTCGCAGGCGGTTGACGACGAGGCTGCGACAATGCGGAATCGCGATTCCACGGCCAATGCCGGTGGAGCCGAGATTTTCGCGCCGCTTGAGCATCTTGAACAGCATGCCCTCGGATTTCTCATCGAGCTTGAGCAGCCCAATCAGTTCCTTGAGAATTTCGTCCTTGCTCGTACCCTGAAGCTCGAGCTGGACAGCGTCTTCGGAGAAAAACTCGCGCAGTTCCATAGCCTTCTATCCTAACCGTGCGGACGCCGCTGTCAAACCTCCGCGTTGCTCACCCGATGGCGCCGCGCTAGCTTCAACTCTATGCCCCGCAAGACGTTTCCCTTCCGTGTGCCCTATTCGGTGCCGCTTTATCTCGCGCCGATGGCCGGCGTGTCGGAATCTCCCTTCCGGCGCTTGTGCCATGCGCACGGTGCCGACGTGGTCGTCACCGAGTTCCTGTCGGCTGAAGGCATTCGCCGGGAAAACGAAGCGACGATCAGCAAGCTACGATTTTCGCCCGATGAACACCCGATCGGCGTCCAGATTTTCGGCGCGGATCCCGCAGCCATGGCCGACGCTGCCGCACTGGTCACCGACCTTTTCATGCCGGACTTCGTCGACATCAACTTCGGGTGTCCGGTCAAGAAAGTCGTTCGGCGCAATGGCGGTTCGGGATGCCTCCGCGATCTCGATCTCGTGCAGGAAATCATCCGCGCCGTCTCCAGGGCGACGTCGCTGCCGGTGACGTGCAAGATCCGCAGTGGATGGAGCGAAGAGATGCGCGACCCCGTGGGCATCGCGCTGCGCTGTCAGGACGCCGGTGTCCGCGTGCTGGCGCTGCACGCGCGGACCCGGACACAGATGTATACGGGGCAGGCCAATTGGGACGAGATCGCCAAGGTGGCCGAAGCGCTGGATATCCCGGTGCTCGGCAACGGCGATATCAAGACGGCCGCCGATGCCAAACGCATGCTCGATCACACGCAGGCCGACGGCATCATGCTGGGGCGCGGGTCGTACGGGCAGCCGTGGGTGTTCAACCAGGCGCGTGCGCTGTTCGAAGGACAGCCCATGCCGGAGACGCCGGGCGTCCATGAACGCTTCGCGATCGCGCTCGATCACGCCCGGTTGGTGCAGGCGTATGAGATCGACGCCATCGGTGCGGCGCTCGAATTCCGCAAGCATCTGGGCTGGTACGTGAAGGGGCTCCCCAATTCGGCCGATTTGCGGAAACTGCTGCACCAAGTACGCGACTTCAGCGAGGTTGAAGAGATCTTCTCTAACTACTTGCTGCACTACGAGGAGTACCGGGCGCAGCGACTTGCGGCCGTTGATCCGGATGTCTCGGATCTAACCTGCGAGGTAGCGTAAAGGCGCCGGGTCGGGCGGGGAGTTGCGGGAACCGACCGTGCTCCCCTAGTGTACAGCATAGTGCAGTACCGTTAGCCGGGGGTGACTGGCTTCGACGGGGTTGGTGAAGCTCTGGTTGCGTGCCCAGGTCCTCGAGCACCTGGTAAAACACTCGGGAAAATTCCAATCGCGAACAACAACCTCGCGCTCGCCGCCTAACCTTCGGGTTACCGGCAGTGCTCACAAGGCAGCCCGCCCGGGGCGGCATGTGAGTATCGAAAATCTGGGCTAGTCCGACGTCGCGCCTGCAGGCGTTGGGCAAAACTTTAGCAGGCTTGTTCGGACGTGGGCTTTCTGTTGGCCAGCGGACGGAGACCTCAATCAACAGAATACGCACGTAGACGCTGGGGTCGATTCAGTCTCGGACAGGGGTTCGATTCCCCTCACCTCCACTTAGGCGCCTCACCGCACTCGCGGTGGGGCGCTTTTGTTTGTGGCACCGCCGCGCCAGTACCCTCCGAGCGCCAGGTCGCCGGCAGCTGTTTCATCAGCCGTGCCTTGAACTTGTGGTAGTCCACCGTGATCGTGTGGCGCGGCTTATCGAGCTGCGCCTGGTCGGGATGGGCCAGTTCCTCGGCGATCGCCGCTTCGAGGTCGCTCGGGGGATCCCAGGCCCCGGAAAGGCGTCTCGCCAGCACCTCGGCCGCCGGCCAGATGCAACCCAGTGGTTGGAAGAGCCCCACGAACGAGAGCGTGCCCGTCGAAGCGCGCGATGTCCGGCCGCGGGGTGATGTGGCCGTGGCGCAGCGCGTAGAACAACTCCGAGTTGACCGTGGGATGCGTGGCACCGAACGCCTGATCCGGTTCGGGCAGGCCATAGTCACGATTGGAGCCTTGCAGGAGACGCAGGAGAAACTGATTGACCTTCGACCGAGCGGCGCGCGGCATCCACTGCGTGCGTTGTCCAACGACGTCACTCAATTGTCCGAAGAGAAACTTCGGGAACGATCCTATGACCTTGGCGCCAAGAGATGTCGGTCGTCGCCGACACACGTGCGGTTTCCACCGTCACACCGCACGCTGAATTGCCGCTGCCGATCACGAGTACTCGTTGGCCTGCAAACGGTGCAGCCCGATGGAAGTCGTGGGAATGCATCGTCGGTGAACCCGGCATCGAGCAGGTTCTTCACCGCGGCAATGCCGGATGGGCCGGCACTGATCACCGCGATGCCTGCCCTGCGCGGCAACATGGTCAGGCGAGCGCGGCGTGCGCGGCAGCGAGGCGGGCAACCGGCACGCGATACGGTGAGCAGGACACGTAGTCGAATCCGGCCTGGTGGCAGAACGCGACACTCTGCGGCTCACCACCGTGCTCACCGCAGATGCCGACTTTGAGGTCGGCACGTGTGGCGCGGCCGTCGCGCACAGCCCAAGAGATCAGTTTCCCCACGCCCTTGCGATCGAGGACTTGAAACGGATCCTCGGCCAGCAGTCCCTTCTCTATGTAATGCGGCAGGAAGCGGCCGGCGTCGTCGCGACTCAGACCGAAGGTGGTCTGTGTGAGATCGTTGGTACCGAACGAGAAGAAATCCGCCTCGGTGGCAATCTCGTCGGCCGTCAGCGCTGCACGCGGCAATTCGATCATCGTACCGATGAGGTATGGTACCCGCTCGCCCATGACGCCCATGACTTGTTCAGCGGCGCGCTCGATGATCGCACGCTGATGGCGGAGTTCAGATACGTCGGAGACCAGCGGGACCATGATTTCCGGACGCACGTCGATGCCGCGGCGATGCGCGCGCACGGCGGCTTCGAAGATCGCACGCGCTTGCATTTCGGTAATCTCAGGGTACACGATACCGAGTCGACAGCCGCGATGGCCAAGCATCGGGTTGGTCTCGTGCAGCCCTGCCACGATGCGAGCCAGCTCCGGACGCGTCAGTCCCAACGACTGCGCCAGCATGGTGGACTCCTCGCCGCCATGCGGAAGAAACTCGTGAAGCGGCGGATCGAGCAGGCGGATGGTGACGGGAAAACCATCCATCGCCTGAAAAATGCCCTCGAAGTCGGCCCGTTGCATCGGCATCAACTTCTCGAGGGCGCGACGGCGTCCGCTCAGGTCGCGCGCGACGATCATTTCACGCATCGCGGTGATGCGTTCACCTTCGAAGAACATGTGTTCCGTGCGGCACAGGCCGATGCCTTCCGCGCCGAAGTTGCGCGCCACACGGGCATCGCGCGGCGTATCGGCATTGGCGCGCACGCGGAGGCGACGATCTTCGTCGGCCCATGTCATCAGCTTCGCAAACCCGAGATACGTGGGCGCCTCGGCGGCGGCGAGCACGCCATTGGTCACGCGCATCACTTCGCTGGGTTGCGTGGGCAAGTCACCGGAGAACACCCGACCGGTACCGCCGTCGAGCGTGATCCACTCCCCCTCGTTGATCACGTGCTCGCCGATCCGCATCAGACGCTGCTCGTGAGAGATCTCGAGTGCCGCACAGCCTACGATCGCGCACTTGCCCATGCCGCGCGCCACGACTGCGGCGTGACTCGTCATGCCACCGCGGGCGGTCAGCACCGCTCGCGCCGCGACGATGCCATGAAAGTCCTCGGGCGTCGTCTCTTCACGCACGAGAATGACCTGCTCGCCCGCCGCATGACGCCGCTCGGCCACATCGGGGTCGAACACCACCATGCCGCTCGCGGCACCCGGACTGGCCGGCAAGCCGACCGCGAGGGCTGTGGCGCGCACGTCCGAACTGATCACCGGATGCAGGAGCTGGTCGAGCTGATTGGGCTGCATGCGAAGCACGGCTTCGCGCTGCGTGATCAACCCCTCGTTCACCATGTCGAGTGCGATGCGCAGCGCGGCGGCCGTCGTGCGCTTTCCGGTGCGTGTTTGCAACAGGTAGAGTGCGCCGCGCTCAACGGTGAACTCGATATCCTGCATGTCCCGAAAATGCTGTTCGAGGCGATCCTGCGTGGCCATGAGGGCGGTATACGCGCCGGGAAGCATGGTCGCCATGTCATCGATATGGAGCGGCGTACGGATACCGGCCACCACATCTTCGCCCTGCGCGTTCACCAGAAATTCGCCGTAGAAGCGGCGTTCCCCCGTGGACGGATCGCGGGTGAACGCGACGCCGGTGCCGGAGTCTTCGCCCATGTTGCCGAACACCATCGACACGATGTTGACGCCCGTACCGAGCGTGTGCGAGATGCCGTTCACGCGCCGGTAGTCGACGGCCTTCTTCAGCGTCCACGAATTCCACACGGCCTCGATCGCGCCCCACAGCTGCACCTGCGGATCCATCGGAAAGTCGTGCCCAGAGGTGAAGCGGATCAGTTGCTGGTATTCGTGCACCAGTGACCGCAACGCGTCGGCACTGAGCTCGCTGTCGGTTCCGACGCCGGTCGTGAGGCGCTTGCTGCCAAGCAGCTGCTCGAACCTGGCAATCGGCACGCCCAGCACGACATCGGCATACATTTGCAAAAAACGGCGATAGGAATCATAGGCGAATCGCGTGTTGCCGCTCGCCTTCGCCAGCCCTTCGACCGTCTCGTCGTTGAGACCGAGGTTGAGGATCGTCTCCATCATGCCCGGCATCGATACGGAAGCGCCGGAGCGGACCGACACGAGCAGTGGATTCGACGCGTCGCCAAAGCGCTTACCGCTGACTTCCTCGAGACGCACGAGCGCGCGAGTGACTTCCTCGCGAAACGCCTCGTCGACCAATCCATCGGCGAGATACGATACGCACCGATGAGCGGCAATGGTGAAGCCGGGTGGAACGGGAACGCCGAGATTCGTCATCTCGGCGAGATTCGCGCCCTTTCCACCCAATAGTGTTTTCATCTCCCGCGTACCGTCGGCGCTACCGTTTCCGAAGAAATAGACGGAGCGGGTCATTCAGTTCTCCCTTGCAGTGTGTGACACGATGATCAGGCGATTCCGACGGGAAGACCCGCGCCGCCGCCGGCGCGTAACAGTTCCGGTTCGCTCGGCGTCGCGGTCGGGTACTTGCCCGAGAAGCACGCGTGGCAATAACCACCAGGCCCTTCGGGCATCACAGACAACATACCATCGATCGAGAGATAGCCGAGCGAGTCGACGCCGAGGTGCCGCACCAGCTCGTCGTGCGTCATCTGCGCCGCAATGAGCTCCTCACGACGTGGGGTATCGATGCCATAGTAGCACGGGCTGATGATCGGTGCGCTGGACACGCGCATGTGCACTTCGCGGGCACCTGCTGCGCGTACCAACGAGACCAACCCACGCGTAGTGGTACCACGCACGATCGAGTCGTCGACCATCACCACGCTCTTACCCTCCAGCAGTTCTCGCACCGGATTGTACTTGACCTTCACCTTCGCATCGCGGCCGGCCTGTGTCGGCAGGATGAACGTACGCCCGATGTAGTGATTGCGGATCAGCGCCAATTCGTACGAGGTTCCGGACTCGTCGGCGAAACCGAGGGCGGCCGAGTTCGACGAGTCAGGCACCGCGAACACGATATCGGCACCCGGCGCCGGACATTCGCGCGCCAACTGGCGACCGAGCGCGCGACGGGACCGGTCCACAGAGCCACTGAACACCGCGCTGTCGGGACGAGCGAAGTACACATGTTCGAACACGCAGCGATGGATCGGCGCCGGCGGCAGCGCATACACCGACCGCAGCCCCTGTGCATCGACGGCAATGATCTCGCCCGGCTGCACTTCGCGTTCATAAACAGCACCGACGATGTCGAGAGCGCACGTCTCCGAGGCGAACACCCACCCGTCGCCGAGCCGACCCATCACGAGCGGACGCCAGCCGTGCGGATCACGCGCCACGAGCACCGTGTCGTCGAGGATGATCAGCAAGCAGTACGCGCCCTCGATGCCCTGCAGCGCTTCCGCCACGCGGTCCTCCGGTGTCGCGCCGTGAGCCCGGGCGATCCGGTGTACGATCGCCTCGGAGTCCATGGTGGACGAGAAGATTGCGCCGCCGTCTTCCAGATCGCGGCGCAGTTCCACCGCGTTCGTCAGGTTGCCGTTGTGGGCAAGGGCGATGTGACTGCGGCGCACGCGTGCGAGAATCGGCTGCGCGTTCTCGATCGCCGATGCGCCGGCCGTACTGTACCGCGTGTGGCCGATCGCGATCGGTCCACGCAGCGCCTCCATCTCCTCGTCGCCGAATCCTTCGGAGACGAGTCCCATCGCACGGCTCACCCGTGCATGCCGCGCGTCGTCGACGGCTACGATGCCCGCCGACTCCTGGCCGCGATGCTGCAGCGAGTACAACCCGAGTTGCGTCAATGCTGCTGCGTCCCGAACCCCATAGACGCCGAAAATACCACACATGGGAAAACTCCCGATCAGTCGTTGGTAGGAGCGTGCGATGAGGCCACCGCATGCTCAGCCGGCGTCTCGCCATCCATGGCGAGCGGAATCGCCTCATGAAACGCCTTCGCGAGCCAATCCATCGGCGCCGAGAAGGTATCGTCTGAAATCGTGAAGTGCGCGCCGCTGTCCGCGGCGGTGACGGTGCCGATGATACGCGCCGGTACGCCGTGGCGCTGCGCGGTCTGCCGTACAGCGGCGCTGTCCGCCGTGGACACGACCACGCGTCCGTGGGCCTCACCAAACAAGAGCGCGCGGTGGGGCAGTGTGGCCCACGCCGACAGGTCGACGCGGAAGCCGAACACCCGGTCGCGATCTGCCATCGCGCACTCGGACAGTGCTACGGCCAGCCCGCCATCGCTACAGTCATGCGCCGAGCACACCACACCTCCGCGGATCGATTCCAGCAAGGCGTCGATCAGCGCACGTTCGCGCTTTGGGTCACAGACCGGCGGTTCGCCGATCGTCAGCCCGTGAATCGCCAGCAGGTACTCACTCGCCCCGAGTTCATCGGTGCAGTCGCCCAGCAACACGATGTCGTCGCCGGCCGTCTGGAATCCCGACGGCGTGACATGGGAGAGCGACTCGATGAGCCCCACCATACCGATCGTCGGCGTCGGATGAATGGCTCCTTGCGGGTTCTCGTTGTACAGCGACACGTTGCCGCCGGTCACCGGTGTCTCGAGCACGGTGCAGGCTTCGCCGATGCCGGCGATCACCTCGCTCAGCTGGAAGTACACTTCCGGCTTCTTCGGATTACCGAAGTTGAGGTTGTTGGTGATGGCCATTGGTCGCGCGCCGGTGCACGCCACATTGCGCGCGGCCTCGGAGACAGCCGCCCGACCGCCGTTGCGCGGCGACAGCGCCACGTGCCGGCCGTTGCCATCGATACAGAGCGCGATGGCCTTGTCGGTACCGCGGAGCTTCACCACGGCGGCATCGCTGCCGGGACCGCGCATGGTGCTCGTACGCACCGTGGAGTCGTACTGCTGCCACACCCACTTCTTGCTCGCGATCGTCGGCGATGAGAGCAAGCGCTCCAACGTCCACGCATGATCGCGTTCTTCGGCAAGCGCAACGACGGCGTGGGCTGATCGTGCACGCGCCGCCTTCAGCGCTTCGCTTTCTTTCGGCTCGAGCACGTACTGTGGGCACTCGGTCACCAGGCGCGACCCGGGGAATTCCGCCACCACGCGGTCGCCTTCGGTCACGCGGTACACCGGATCGGCGATGACTTCCCCGATCACGGCGGCCTCCAGATCCCACTTGGCTAGGATCGCGCGCACATCGTCCTCATGCCCGAGCTTCGCGACGACAAGCATGCGTTCCTGCGATTCCGACAGCAGAATCTCGTACGGCGTCATGCCCTGTTCGCGCACCGGCACCTTCGTCACGTCGATCGTGACCCCGACATCGCCGCGCTCGGCCATCTCGGCCGACGACGACGTGAGACCGGCCGCGCCCATGTCCTGAATCGCGACGATGTGTCCGCTGCGAATCAACTCGAGCGACGCCTCCAGCAACAACTTCTCGGTGAACGGATCGCCAACCTGCACCATGGGGCGCTTGGCTTCACTCGCCGCCGAGAGATCTTCGGAGGCGAACGACGCGCCGTGGATACCATCACGACCGGTGCGCGCACCAACCGCCATGATCGGATTACCGACACCCGATGCTACGGCGGTGATCAGCTCGCTCTCGCGCATGAGGCCGACGCACATCGCGTTCACCAGAGGATTGCCTTCGTACGACGGGTCGAACACGACCTCGCCGCCAACCGTCGGAACACCGACACAATTGCCGTAGTCGCCGATGCCTTTCACGACGCCGGCGAAGAGCCAACGTACGCGGCTCGATGTGAGCGGCCCGAAACGCAGCGAGTTGAGCAGCGCAATCGGCCGCGCGCCCATCGTGAACACGTCACGCAGAATGCCGCCGACGCCGGTGGCCGCGCCCTGATACGGCTCGACGGCCGACGGGTGATTGTGCGATTCGATCTTGAACGCGACGGCCCATCCGTCACCGACGGAGATGACACCGGCATTCTCACCCGGTCCCTGGAGGACCCACGGCGCCTTGGTCGGCAGGGTCTTCAGCATCGGACGCGAATGCTTGTACGAGCAATGCTCGCTCCACAACGCGCTCACCACGCCAAGCTCGGTAAACGTCGGCGTGCGGCCGAGCATCGCCAGCAGGCGCTCGTACTCGAACTCCGTGATGCCGTGTTCGGCAACCATCGCCGGCGTGATCACCGGATCGCCCGGACGAGATTCAACGGGACGGGCGTAGGACGCGGCGGTCATGCTTTCACCTCGGCGAGCATCGATTCCAGGATTGACGCGAACAAGGGTACGCCGTCGGTCGACCCGAGCGTCGTGTCGAGTGCGCGCTCTGGATGCGGCATCATACCCAGCACGTTCCGCGCTGCGTTGACGATGCCGGCGATGTTACGCAGCGAGCCGTTCGGATTTGCCGACGCCGAGGACTCGCCGTCGGTGTCGACGTAGCGGAACACGACACGCCCATCGCCTTCGAGGCGGGCCAGCGTGTCGGCATCCGCCGTAAAGCGACCGTCGCCGTGAGCCACGGGAATGGAGATGACCTGACCGATGTGATACTGCGACGTAAAACGGGTCGCGATCGAGTCGACGCGCAGCCGCGCCGGTGCACTGACGAAGCGCAAGCTCGCATTACGCAGAAGGGCACCGGGAAGCAGGCCGGCCTCGCACGCGATCTGAAATCCGTTGCAGATGCCGAGCACCGGCCCACCGCGCTTGGCGAACGCAATGACTTCCTGCATGATCGGGCTGAAGCGCGCAATGGCTCCTGCTCGCAGGTAATCACCATAGCTGAAACCACCGGGGAGGATGACGAGATCCACGTTCTGGAGGTCGTGATCCTTGTGCCAGAGGTACACGGCGTCCTGGCCAAGGTGATCAGCGATCGCGTGGAAGGCATCCTCGTCGCAATTCGAACCGGGAAAGCGAACGATACCGGCCTTCACGCGTGCTCCACTGAGGCGATCTCGAAGTCTTCGGTGACCGGATTGGCCAGCAGCTTCTCGCACATGGCCGTGATGCGCGCGCGGGCGGCATCGGCGGTCGTCGCTTCGGTCTCGACGATCACGTGGCGTCCGACGCGCACGTCACTCACGTCGGCGAAGCCAAGTGAATGGAGTGCGTCGGCGACCGCCTTGCCTTGGGGATCGAGGATCCCGCGACGCGGAACAATGTGGATGGCGCAGCGGAAACGGGTCATGCCAAGGGCTCCTCGCGACCGGCGTCCGGCGCGATGTTCGGTCGTGAAGGACGACGGCGTCGACGACGGCGTCGGGCATCGAGGGGTACGTCGAATTCATCATCGGTCGCGTCGTCATCCTCACGCGCGCTGGGAATGCGATCGAGCAACCCGAGAAAGACGGTGCGGCCGATGCCATAGAGCACATAGGCCATCAGGGCGGGGAAGAAGAACTTCTTGGGCAGGAAGATCACGCCCACGAAGGTGCCGACGACCAACAGAAATCCGAGGATGCCATTGATCGTGCGGAAGTTCACCGTCGGCACCTTCGCATACTGCACATTGCTGATCATCAGCATGCCCAGTCCGAGCATCACCCACCGTAGCATCTGGTGCCACGGCAGATCACCGATCATGGTTTCGGTGTACAGCGGCGTCTGACTGAACCAGTAATACGTCGCGAGCGTCATGCCGGCGGCGGGACTGGGCAACCCGGTGAAGTGCGTATTCTTCGTGCCGGCCTGTTCGACGTTGAAGCGTGCCAGACGCATGACGGCGCAGGCTGTGAAGAAGAAGCAGAAGATCCAATCCCACCGTGTGCTCTGGAACACGGCGAAGTACATGATCAGCGCCGGCGCGGTGCCGAATGAAATGGCGTCGACCAGCGAATCGAGTTCCTCGCCGAATCGCGAACCTGATTTCGTCGCACGTGCAATGCGACCGTCGAGCGTATCCGCTATCGCGCCGAACACGATGAATCGTGCGGCCGCGTCGAAGTCGCCACGCGATGCCGCCACGATGGCAAAGATGCCGAAGAACAGGTTGGCGAGCGTGAAGCCGTTGGGGAGGGCCACCGCGACGCCAGGGCGCGGCCGGCGTGGGCGCTCAGCGCCATCGGTGCCGGTTCCACGCGTTTCCGGACGGGTCATGTGGGCATTCCGACTGGTGTACGGTAGACCCACGCCACGGATAGGGCGACCAGCATCAGGACGAATCCGGCAAGCCACAACGGCCACGAGCGGAAGCGCAGCGCGGTCGCAAACGTCAGGACGGCCAGTCCGGCGGCGCTGAGCAGTAGCGAATAACCCTCACGCGCGAACATCAAACGACATCCTGAGGAAGTCCCAACTGCACCAGGTCCATCGGCGCTCCCGTGAGTCGCGTGAAGGCATCGCGATAGCGAAGGCTGGTCGCCCGAATGATCTCGTCCGGCAGCGTCGGGGCCGGCGCGTCACCACTCCATCGCTCCGCGCGCCGTTCCGCATCGAGCCAGTCCCGCAGAGGTTGCTTGTCGAAGCTCGGTTGACCGCGCCCTGGTGTGTAGCTCTCCGCCGACCAGAATCGCGAGCTATCGGGCGTGAGCACCTCATCGATCAGCAGCAAGCGTCCTTCACGCCAGCCGAACTCGAACTTCGTATCGGCCACGATGATGCCACGCGGTTCGGCGGCGGCGCGTCCGAATTCGTACACTGTCCGAGCCAGTCGCTCGAGCGCCGCGGCGGTATCGGCACCCACCGCTGCGACCACACTGCTGATCGTGATGTTTTCGTCGTGTCCGGTCTCTGCCTTGGTCGCGGGGCTGAAGATCGGCGGATCGAGGCGATCACTCTCATGCAACCCAACGGCCAGGGCTTCGCCGGCCAGCGTGCCGTGTCCCTGATACTCTTTCCACGCCGAGCCGGTGATATAGCCGCGGATCACGCACTCGATCGGCACGACATCGGCGCGTACACACAACATGCTGCGGCCGGCGAGCGCCTCGCGATACGGGGCGAGCGCCGGGACCTCGCGCACGATCTCGTCGGTGTCGGCGGACAGCAGATGATGCTCGACCACGCCCGACAATTGCGACAACCACCACGCGGTGAGTTGCGTAAGTACCGCGCCCTTGTACGGAATCGCCTCGTTCATCACGACGTCGAACGCGCTGATGCGATCAGTCGTCACCAACAGCAGACGATCGTCGTCCACCGCATACACGTCGCGCACTTTCCCCCGACGAAGCAGCGGCAGCGGTAGCGACGTCTCGATCATCGCCGTGGGAAGGCCCTCGCTCATACGCGCACCTCTTCCACTTCGACGCCAGCGCGCGCACGCGCGAGCCACGGCGCAACGTGCTCGTCGAGGAATTCCATCACCTGCTCAGGCGAACGACCGACGAAACGCTTCGGCTCGGTCACGGCCTGCAAGTCCTCGAGCGCGATGCCGAACGCCGGATCAGCGGCGAGCCGTTCCAGCATATCGTTTCGGGGCGCGCCATCTTTCACGGCGCGCGCCGCCTCGATGCTGTGGCCGCGAATGAGCTCGTGGGCCTCCTGGCGATCACCGCCGGCGCGCACGAACCGCACGATGATCTCCTCGGTCGCCATGAACGGTAGTTCGTCATCGACGCGACGACGAATTCGGGCCGGATGCACCTCGAGTCCGCGCACCACGTTCTGCATCAACACCAGAATCGCGTCGGTGGCGAGAAAAGATTCAGGAATCACCAGACGACGGTTCGCGGAGTCGTCGAGCGTGCGCTCGAAGTACTGCACGGCATGCGTTTGATTCGCGTTGGGCTCCAACGACAATACGAACCGCGCGAGCGACGCCATCCGCTCCGAGCGCATCGGGTTCCGCTTGTACGCCATGGCGGATGACCCGATCTGATTCTTCTCAAACGGCTCTTCGATTTCGCCGAACGCCTGCAACATGCGAATGTCGCCGGAGAACTTCGACGCCGTGGCTGCGATGCCGGCAACCACGCTCAGCACCTGCGCATCCACTTTCCGGGAGTAGGTCTGGCCACTCACGGGAATCGACGCTGTAAAGCCCATGCGCGTCGTCACGAGCCGATCGAGCTCGCGGACCTTCGCGTGATCACCGTCGAACAGCGAGAGAAAGCTCGCCTGCGTTCCGGTCGTCCCCTTCACTCCGCGGAAGGGCAACTGGGCGATGCGGTACTCCAGATCCTCGAGATCGAGCAGGATGTCCTGCATCCACAGCGTCGCGCGCTTGCCGACCGTCGTGAGCTGCGCCGGCTGCAGGTGCGTGTAACCCAAGGCCGGCTCATCCTTCCACTCTCGTGCAAACACGCCGAGGGCGTCGAGCGCGTCGAGCAGCTTCTCGCGCAGCAGGTGCAGCCCGCGGCGCATGAGAATCAGCTCGGCGTTGTCCGTGACGAAGCAGCTCGTAGCACCGAGATGAATGAATTTCCTCGCCGCCGGGGCAACATCACCGAACGCGTGTACGTGCGCCATGACATCATGACGGAACTTCTTCTCGTAGACGGCGACCGCGTCGAAGTCGATGTCGTTCAGATGCGCACGCATCTCCTCGATCGCGGCGTCAGGAATCGCGATACCAAGACTCTGCTGCGCTTCAGCCAGGGCGAGCCAGAGCTGGCGCCAGAGGCCGTACCGCATCTGCGGGCCCCACAGCGTGAGCATGGCGCGCGATGCGTAGCGGTCGGCGAGCGGGGAGGAATACGAAGTGCGGTCGGGTGCGGTCACGGAATCAGCGGAGAGAGAACGACGTCTGGAGATATTGGCGATTACGCTCGAAAACCACGTACACGGGACCGCGCGCGCCGTACCGGTCGATGGCCGCAGACGCCGCCTCGGCCGAATTCACGCGCGACTGTCCCACTTGCACGATCACATCGCCGTCCTGCAATCCGATCTCGTCGCGAATCCGATCGGATACGCGATAGACCAGTGCGCCGGCATTCGAAGCCACCCCCCGTTCCTGGCGGATCACATCGGTGAGCGACACCAGCTGCAGCTCGCGCAGCACGGTGACCTTGGGTGCGCTCACTTCCGGCGCGTCAGCCACCTGCAGCGTAACACGCAATTCGCGGCCGCCACGGCGCACCGTCACCGGCAGCTGCTCGCCGACACGCAGGTCGAGCAGACGCGCTTCCCAGTCAAACGGATTCTTCACGGGGCGCGTACCGGCGGCGATCACCTGATCACCGGCGCGCACACCGGCCCGATCTGCCGGCGAGCCGGGCACCACCCGTGCGACGATCGCGCCGACCGCTGCGGCTTCACGCGCGCTTTGCACATCGGGCGTCTGCAGTCGAATGCCGACCCACGGCTGACGCACGGCGCCATGGTCGAGCAGGTCTTCCACGATGCGCTTCGTGCGATCGATCGGGATCGCGAAGCCGAGTCCAACGGACCCACCACTTGGCGAGTAGATCGAGCTGTTGACACCGACCACTTCGCCCAACGCGTTCACCAGCGGCCCGCCGGAGTTTCCGGGGTTGATCGCCGCGTCGGTCTGAATCATGTCGACGTAGATACCGCCACCGTCGCCGCGACCGGCCAAATTGCGGCCCACCGCGCTGACGACGCCGACCGACACGCTGGGCTCACTGTTGCCGAGGACGAATCCGAACGGGTTGCCGATCGCGATCGACCACTCGCCCACAATCAACGTCGATGAACTGCCCAACGGCGCAACCGGCAAATCCTTCGCCTTGATGCGTACCACCGCGAGGTCGTTCGTTTCATCGATCCCGACCACCGTGGCATCGTACGAGGTGCCGTCGCGCATGCCGATAGACACTTTCGTGGCGCCCGAGATGACATGTGCGTTGGTGACGATGATGCCATCACTGCGCACCACGAACCCGGAGCCGATGCCCGCGTTGCGGCGTTCGCCCGTGCGTCCGCCCATGAAGTACTCGAAGAAGTCGACCGGTACCTTTTGCACCGTCTCCGTCTGCACGGTGACGACGGCCGGAGCAACGCGCTCGACCGCGGCCGTGATGGCGGTCCGCCGCGAGGCATCGATGGACTGCGCCGGGACCGGACCGACCGGCTTGGTGGGGCCGGGCGGCAGCGTGCGGGCCTGCGCGTTCGACGTGCTGGGGTTGGCTCCCTCGCAGCCGACGAGCGCCAGAGAGAGCAGCAGCGTGAGCGTGGAACGCTGCACCATCACCGGGATCCACGAGTCACGAGGCATCGATGTAGAGCTCGGCCGGATACCTAACCTCACGCAGCGAGAGACCCTGAGCCGGCGCTGGAGCCGGCGTCCCCGAATTGTCGGGCGCGACGAGCAACCGCGCGATCGTACCGCGCGGACGACGCCCCTGCGCCACTTCAACCATCGTTCCAACTAAAAAACGCACCATGTGATGGAGAAAACGGTTCGCCGCAACTTCGAACACCCAGCCGCCGTCGCGCTCGACCCACCGGGCATGCTGTATGATGCAGCGGTGGTGATCATCGACGGGCGCCGTGTGCGCGACAGCGAACGCACGGAACGTGTGTTCACCCAACACACTCTCGGCTTCGCCCTGGAGCGCTGACGGATCGAGCGGGTGGCGGACCGCCCACTCGTACCGCCGACGGAACGGGGACCGTGCCCCCTCGTCCGTTCCGATAAGATAACTGTATCGACGGGCGATCGCGCTTCGGCGTGGGTGGAATTCGGGGGCCATCCGGTGCGACTCCGCGACCCAGATATCGCTGGGTAGGATGGCATTCATGGCCCGGCGAAGGGTCTCTGGATTCCAGCGCTCCGGGACGCGTACGCCAACGCCTTGTCCATGCGCGTGGACCCCCGCGTCGGTCCGGCCGGCACCGAGGGCCGGAACAGCGGTCGCGCAGAGGCGCGCCAAGGCCACTTCCATGTCGCCTTGCACGGTGCGGACGACGGGCTGACGCTGCCAGCCGGCGAAGCGCCCCCCGTCATACTGCGTTACCAGGAGGATCGGTCGCGGGTCCATGACAGGGGGAAGCTAGGCACCAGAGGCGTTCGCTTCAACTGATGCGAGTTCAAAGGCGCTCGACTATTGCGCTGTCGCGTCCGCCGACGTTTCCTCCACACGCCATGCCTCCTCGCTCACTTGCCTCGCTGGCGTACGCGCTGTCCGCCACATCCGATCTCGACGGTGCCCTTATCGCTCTCGGTGAGTGTCTCGCCGAGTTGGACCGCGGCGCGTCGGTCGCGCTGATACAGTATGACGCCCGGCGCGATATGCTTCGCGACCGGCTCACACCCATCGGCGCGCAGGTCGTCCGCACATCGATGGAGACAACGTTCGATCATCTCCCAGAGGCCGCTCGTGCCAAGATTCTGGCGGGTGGGCCCTTTGTGGATGTAAATGATCGGTCGGCTGACTACGCACGGCTGTGCGGGTTCACGGCGGCGCTCGACGGCGGGATCCTCGCCGTGCGTGGCCTCAAAGTAGAGGGCCTGCTGGGTGCCGTGCTGGCGCTCTATGAGCCCCGCAAGATCTTCGGCACGCGCACGACCGAGCGGCTGGCACCGGCCGTGGCGCTCTTCGACCTGGCCTATGTGCGCCTCGCCGAGCGGGACGCCCGTGAAGAGGCGGTGCGGACGCTCGAGGACGTAACGCAGCGCGTGCACGGGGAATACGTGCGCAAGCTCACGGCCCTGGAGGCCGAGCTGCGCGAGGTTCGCAACACGCCTGCGAACATCGCCGCGCTCAACCCAGCGGAGGCCATTGCCATACAGGCCGACTCGGCACGGTCCGGTGAGGAAGCCCGTCGGTCGCTACGACGGGCGGAACTCGCCGACCAACAACTGACGTCTGCGGTGGGGCAACTCGAGCAGGCCCACGTCGAGCTGCATCGCCGCAGCGAAGCTCTTCGGCAACGCACACGCACGCTGTATCTGCTCGACCGCGCGCTTTCGCTCGATGCCGAGACCACAGATGCCCGGAAACTGGTGGACGGATTGCTGGCGTTGGTGGGCGATGACATGCAAGCACAGCGGTGCTCCCTCATGCTGCGAGCGCCGGAGCCCGACTATCTCTACCTCGCCGCCGCGCGCGGCATCGCGCCGAATATTGTGGAGGGTATGCGCATCCGTATCGGCGAAGGCGTCGCGGGACGCGTGGCAGCCGCGCGGGAGCCGCTGCTGGTGCAAGACGTCCGGGAAGCGTCGCAGCATCCACTGCTTCGTGACCAGTATTTCACCACCGGAAGCTTCATCAGTTTCCCGCTCGTCTATCACGATGAACTGGTCGGCGTGCTCAATCTCACTAACCGGGCGCAGCGCGGCATCTACACCGACGAGGACGTCGAGCGTGTACGACTGCTCGGCCTGGTGATTTCCCTCATCATGACGCGGAATACGCTTGCGGACCGTCTGCTCGAGGCGATCAATGTCCACTGAGTCGTTGAGCCTCGCGATTCGGCGTCTGGCCGCTCATGAGTCGCTCGACGCCGATGAGGTGCGGAGCGCGTTCGGAGTCATCATGCGCGGCGAAGGCACGCCGGTGCAGGTGGCGGCGCTCCTGATGGCGCTGCGGGTCAAGGGCGAGACGCCGGCCGAAGTGGCCGGCGTGGTCGAGGCGCTACGCGAAGCCATGATCGTACTTTCGGCCGACCGTCCCGACGAGTTGGTCGATACGTGCGGAACCGGCGGCGGCTCGCTGACCACGTTCAACATCTCCACGGCGGCGGCACTGGTCGCCGCGGGTATGGGGGTGCGCGTCGCAAAGCACGGCAATCGGTCATTCACCTCCCGGTCAGGCAGTGCCGACGTGCTCGAGGCGCTTGGGGTGATCATCGATACGACGCCGGCGGCGATGGCGGCCACGTTGGCCGACGCCGGCATCGTGTTCATGTTCGCGCCGCTGATGCACCCCGCACTTCGCCACGTCGGCCCGGTGCGCCGTGAACTCGCGGTGCCGACGGTGATGAACATCGTGGGTCCGCTCGCGAACCCGGCGCGCGCCGGTCGTCAGGTCGTCGGTGTGGCCGAACTTGCGCGCCTCGAACTACTCGCCGATACGCTGTTGGCACTGGGTACCATTCGGGCGATGGTGGTTCATGGGGAGCCGGGACTGGACGAAATCTCGCCCCTCGGCCCCACGCATGTGACCGAAGTGCGCGACGGGCGCACGGCGTCGTGGACGATCGATCCCGCCGCCCACGGAATCTCTGGGATTGCGCTCGACGATCTGGTCGGCGGTGATCCCGCTCACAATGCGGCGCTGATCGAGACCGTGCTCAGCGGCGGTGGTTCGCATGGGGCGCAATCCGCCGTGCTGCTGAACGCCGCGGCCGCGCTGTATGTCAGCCGTGACGACAGGAGTTATGCTTACGCGGTCGAGCTGACGCGGCGGGCGATGGCAGACGGGGTCGGCCTCGCCGCGCTGCAGCGACTGCGCCGCGCGTCGCACGCGACCCGCCGCGCGGCGGGTCGCACCGGTCAGTAGCGGCGTAGCACGCCGACCACGATGCCTTGAATGCGCACATCGTCTTCGTGCACGAACAGGGGGGACATCGTTTCGTTGGCCGGCTGCAGGCGAATGCGTCCGTCTCGCTCGCGATAGTAGCGCTTGACCGTGGCACCGGACCCGTCGAGCATCGCGATCACCATCTCACCGTTGTCCGCCGCATTCCGATCGTTGATGACGACGTAGTCGCCGTCCTTGATCTGCTCCTCGATCATCGAGTCGCCGCGCACCTTCAGGACGTAATGACTACCGCTGCGCCGCAGGAAACCATCCGGCACCGACATCGTTTCACCCGTATGCATCGCCTCGATCGGTGCACCGGCCGCAACGGAGCCGAGCAACGGGAGCTCTACGGAACGTTGAAACAGCTCGGAGGGCAGGATCTCGATGGCGCGACTCTCGTTGTACGAGCGCTTGATGTAGCCTTTGCGTTCGAGGTTGGTGAGGTGCTCGTGCACCGTTGCCAGCGAGTTATAGTTGAATCGCGATGCGATCTCTTCGAAACTCGGGGCGTATCCGTTCTCTTCGTTGTAGCCGGAGAGAAAAGACAGGATTTCCCGCTGTCGCTTGGTGAGCGGCATGGTTGCTCCACGAAAGGGGACCTACAGAGTCGGCCCCCGAATGCAGGCCGAATCCACCAAACGCCACGCTAACCGAACACAGGCCGAAGTGCAAGCATTTTCTTCACGACTGGTGTGGACCTTCCCGTCCGGGACGCTCGGCGAGCTCACGCGCGCGGCCCATGAACGGGCCAACCTCGTTCGATCCACGCTGCCCGACCTGCGGAGCGCGGCCCGCGATATGCCGCCCGCGCCCTTGGCGGCCGAGGCCTTTGCCACCGCCCTTCGCGGTCCGGCGATTCGGGTAATCGCCGAGGTCAAGCGTGCCTCCCCGTCGAAGGGAGCGATCAACGCCGGCATCGATGCTGCATCACAGGCCGCGCACTATGCCGCCGGCGGCGCCGCGGCCATTTCCGTGCTGACCGAACCCACGCGCTTCGGCGGGTCGCTCGACGACCTCTCGGCCGTGGCCGCGCGGGTGGGAGTGCCGGCCATTCGCAAGGACTTCCTGGTCCATCCCGTCCAACTCTGGGAGGCGCGGGTTCGCGGCGCCACCGCCGCGCTGTTGATCGTACGCGCGCTCTCACCGGACGAGCTGCCGATGTTGATGGACGCCGCCCGCGAATGCGGCTTGGCGACGCTCGTGGAAATCCGCAACGAGGCGGAGCTCGAACGCGCACTCGCGGTTGGGGCCACGGTGATCGGGGTGAACAATCGAAACCTTGAAACGCTCACCATCGACCCTGCCACGGCCCCCGCGCTGATCCCACGGATTCCGGTGCATTGTGTGGCCGTGGCCGAGAGTGGCATGCAGCACGCGCACGATGTCACGCCCTCGGCCCTCGCGGGTGCCGATGCGATTCTCGTGGGCAGCGCCATCTCCGCGTCGGCCGATCCAGCGGCGGCGGTGCGCGCGCTCTCCGGGATCGCTCGGTCGACCACGGCGCGCCGGTGATGCCGGAGGACGCAACGGGCCACGTGCGGACCGCGACCATCGCGGTCAAGATCTGCGGGCTGACGCGCGTCGGTGATGCCGCGCACGCGGCGCACACCGGGGCGGCCTACCTGGGTGCAATCATGGCCGGTGGTCCCCGACTGCTCACGTTGGATCGGGCCCGTGCCGTGCTGGGCCCGCGCCGTCACGATGTGCAGCGCGTCGTCGTGTTCGGCGAGCAGCATCTTGATGAAGTAATCGTCATGGTGAGAGCGCTCGATCTCGACATCGCGCAGATGCACGGTACGTGCACGCCGGACGTCATCGAAACTATTCGGCGTGAGACCGGGCGAGCGGTGTGGCCGGTACTGCGCGTCGCCGGAACTACCTTACCCGATGGTGCCGCGGCGCTCGCCGCCGCGGCCGGAGTGGTGGTGCTCGATACCCATGTGCTGGGGCAGCTCGGAGGTACCGGCGTCGCATTGGACTGGTCTGGACTTCAGCATGCCGTTCTCGCGCTTCGCGCGTCTGTACCAGGGGTACGTGTCGTCCTCGCTGGTGGCTTACGTCCGGCGAACGTGATCGACGCCGTCCGATTGCTTTCTCCTGACGTCGTCGACGTATCTTCAGGAGTGGAGTCCGTGACGGGTGTCAAGGATCCGGTGTTGGTCGAACAGTTCGTCGCGGCCGTACGGTCGGCCGCAGGAATACAGCGATGACCATGGTGGATACGGCGACCGGCGCGATCGCGTCGAAGGATCGTTTTGGCCCGTTCGGTGGACGGTATGTTCCGGAAACGCTGATCCCGGCGCTGGATGCGCTCGAGGCGGCGTTCGAGGAGACGCGTCACGATGCGGCGTTTCAGGCTGAGCTCGACGCGTTGCTCCGCGAGTACGTGGGACGTCCGACCGCGCTCTCGTTCGCGCCGCGTTTGAGCGCGCGCATCGGCGCGCCGGTGTGGATGAAGCGCGAAGATCTCTGCCACACGGGTGCACACAAGATCAACAATACGGTTGGGCAAGCGATGCTGGCGCGTGTGATGGGAAAGCGCCGCATCATCGCCGAAACCGGTGCCGGCCAGCACGGCGTGGCCACGGCCACGATCTGCGCGCGCTTCGGCCTCGAGTGCGTCGTGTACATGGGCGAAGAGGACATGCAGCGTCAGGCGCTCAACGTGTTCCGCATGGGCCTCCTGGGCGCCAAGGTCGTTCCGGTGTTGTCGGGTACTCGCACGCTCAAGGATGCGACCACGGAAGCGATCCGCGATTGGGTGGGGTCGGTAAACGACAGCCACTACATCATCGGATCGGTAGTTGGGCCGGCACCGTATCCGCGCATGGTGCGCGAGTTCCAGTCGGTCATCGGGCGTGAAGCACGGGCGCAGATGTTGGCGCGCGCGGGCGCGCTGCCGAAGACGGTCGTGGCGTGCGTCGGTGGCGGATCGAACGCGATGGGGATCTTCGCCGGATTCGTGGACGATGCCGCTGTGGAACTCGTCGGTGTCGAAGCGGCGGGTGAAGGACTCCACACCGAGCGTCACAGCGCGTCGATCACTCGCGGGACGCCTGGTGTACTGCACGGGTCGCTCAGCTACCTCCTACAAGATGCGAACGGACAGGTGCACCCGGCGCATAGCATATCGGCCGGACTGGACTATCCCGGCGTCGGCCCGGAGCATGCGTGGATGCACGACACCGGTCGCGCCGAGTACGTATCGGTCGACGACACCGAAGCGCTTCGTGGTGTGGCGTTGTTGAGCCGGCTCGAGGGCATTATCCCGGCGCTCGAGACCGCGCATGCGGTCGCGTGGATCGAGCGCGAAGCGGGACGCTGGTCGGAACAGGAGCCGGTGCTGCTGTGCGTCAGTGGCCGCGGTGACAAGGACATCGGCACGATCAATCAGTACACGCTGCCCGAGGTATGACACCGACGGGGCACGAGGTGACGGCGTCGCCGCCAGCGGGGGCGGCGATCGCGGTAACGGCGATCGCGGTAACGGCGATCG
>NZ_JBDNFF010000095.1:0-20795 GCF_041689975.1 Gemmatimonas sp. | reverse complement strand
GCCGGCGTGCCCACCACGAAACCGATGCCCGTGAGCGCGGCCGAGCTACCGTCGGCGGAGGTGGCCAAAGCCACGGCCTTGGCGATACCGAAGTCGGTGACGACGGCGTGGCGACCACTCAACAACACGTTGTCGGGCTTGATTTCGCGGTGCACTACGCCGGCCTTGTGGGCATACGACAGCGCATCGAGCATCACGCCAGACCGTGATCACTTCGCGCACGGACATGCTCCCCCGGCTCATCCGGCCGCGGAGTGTATCGCCCTCGACGTATGGCATCGAATACCACAGCGAGCCCGCGTCTTCACCGGTGGCGAGCACCGGCACGATGTGCGGATGTTGCAACCGCGCCACGAACTGCACTTCACGACGGAACCGATCGATGTTCACCGTGGCCGCCATATCCGGCGGCAACACCTTCAGCACCACGCGTCGACCAAGCGCGATCTCCTCGGCCACGAACACGCGACTCATGCCACCGCCACCGAGCTCCCGCTTGACACGATAACGGTCGCTAAACTGGGCCCGGAGTTCGGCTAGCAGATCGCTCATGGCGATAAAATAACGCCAGAACGAGCGTTGCAGGCGGTTGGTCGCTACGCGCCTTTTGCGCGGTAGCGATCCAGCCAGGCCGCTGACCACGACTCGAACCGCTCGTCCTTGATCGCCGAACGGATCTGCTCCATGAGGCGCAGCAGAAAGGTCAGATTGTGCAGCGCCAGCAGTCGCTGCCCCAGCGGCTCCTCGTTGTCGTGGAGATGCCGTAAATACGCCCGATCGTAGTCCGTGCAGGCGGGGCAGGTGCACGTGTCGGTGAGTGGCCTGCGATCGGTGCGGTGGCTGCTCTTGCGAATCGAGACCTTGCCGTCTTCGGTGAACACGGTGCCGTGCCGGCCCATTTTGGTCGGCGCCACGCAGTCGAACAGGTCCATGCCGCGACGCACCGCCTCGATCAGATCGTCGGGAAACCCGACGCCCATGAGGTAGCGCGGCTTATCGCGCGGCAGCAGCGGTGCACAACTGTCGAAGGTGGCGTACATGAGCGGCTTGGCCTCGCCCACCGACAACCCACCCATGGCAATCCCCGCCCAGTCTCCCGTTTGTAGAATGCCGTTGATCGACGCCGTACGCAGATCGTCGCTGGTGCCGCCTTGGATGATCGGAAACAACGCCTGTGGTGGTGCCAATCGTTCGAGTTCGACATCGCCACCATACATCGGGGGCGCGCCCTCGGGCACCGCAAACGACGTGGCCGGCTCCCGTCCTTCACGCTCGAGGCGGTCGAATTCGATACGACAACGCTCGAGCCAACGCAGGCTACGCTCCATCGCCGAACGTGATGCCGCATGTTCAGCGCCGCCTTCGATCAGTTCGTCGAGCTGCATGATCACATCGGCACCGAGATTGCGCTCGATCTGCATCACGCGTTCAGGTGTGTAGTTGTGTCGTGACCCGTCCGAGATGCTCTTGAACGTCACGCCCTCTTCGCGCACCTGCCGGAACTTCGACAGCGAGAACACCTGATAGCCACCGGAGTCGGTGAGCATGGGGCCGCTGAAGCGCGAGAACGCATGCAGTCCCCCCAATGCCCGCACCATCCGGTCGCCCGGATTCAGATACAGGTGATACGCGTTGGAAAGGATCATCTGCGCTCCCGCCGTGCGCAACTCGCGCATATCGAGGCCACGCACGGCGGCACGCGTGCCCACCGGCATGAACTCCGGCGTCTCGACCACCCCGTGCGGGGTGGTAAACCACCCTAGTCGTGCGCCTTCGCGATCGTGCGACGTGCGAAACGCGAAGCCGGGTGAGCTCGTGTAACTCACGAGGCCTTCGGGGTCGCGGCGTCGTACCGCAAAGCGTCGTGCATCGTTGGGTCATGCGCTGCCTGCGCACGAGCGCGCTGGTGCGTTTCAACATCCAGCACGCCGCGCAACGTCGCGAGTACCGGGTGATCGCGCGTGTACGCTGCGCCGTACTCGATGTTGAACAGAAAGTCGAAACCCGCGGGCATCACGCCTTGGTTGTGCTGCAGAATCGTCTCGAGCTTGTCGAGGCCTTTGGCCAGCTTTGCCTCGGGGCTGGTGACCGCTTCGTATTCATCCCAAAGCCCCACGAGCTCGGCTCGCACGGTATCCGGCAACGGCTGCACCAGTTGCACCAGGTCGGCCCGCTCCTGGTCGGCCTTGTTCGGCAATGATGCCTGAAGAGCGGCCGAGATGTCGCCGCTGATGGCTTCGCCCAGATCGTGTACGAGACAAATGCGTAGCAGCTTCCCCACGTCTATGTCGGGAAAGTGCGGCGCCAGCACCAGCGCCATGAGACACAGCCGCCAGGTGTGCGCGGCTACGGTTTCCTGGCTACCGTGCGACGTCCACGACGTGCGGGTCATGTACTTCAGCGATTCGGCCGAGCGCAGAAAGGCCAGCGTACCCTGCACATCCACGCCACTCGGCGCCGTGGGAAGCTCACTCATAACGACTGGGTTGACGAATCGGTTGACGACGGCTGGGCTGCAGCCACGGGACGGTGCTTGGTGAATCGCGAGACCGCCTCGGCGCCGCCGTGACGCACTAGCCATGCAAACACCATCGTGCGCGTGAACCGTCCCGCGGCCAGCGCCAGCACGAACTGCGGAAATGGGACGCCGGCCGCACCCGAGGCGATGCTCGTGAGCTTGGTGGAGAGCGGCGACATGGTACTGGCAAAAATGGCCCAGCCTCCGTAGGTCGCCAGCGTGGCGCGGTACTCGTTGATCGTGGCCGGCGTCACCGCGAAGTAGCGTGACACCGGCCCTTCAAGCCAACCCAACGCCTCGGCGCCAGCGAAATACAACACGATACTCCCGATCAGCGTGCCGGCGGTGGCCACCAACGCGTAGCGGTAGGCGCGCGTCGGACGCGCGAGGGCTAGCGGGAGGAAGAACAAGTCGGCGAAGCCGGGGAAGACGCAGCCCTGCAGCAGTCCCCAACCGAACACCACGCTGTTCGACCACCCCGCGTCAGCCCATTGCTCGAAGCGCGCGTGCGTGCGCGCCAGCCAGGTCGACTCCCGTGCCATAACGTGAAAGATAGCACGATCCTGTCACACGACGTTGGCTGCCGACGGACGTTTCGGTTAGCGCTGCATTCCGTGCTCGCTGTTGACCAGCAACAGCTCACGAGGCGGTATGGATAGGCCCTACGGTCAATGGGCCGCCGCTCGAGTGTGATGGCCTCACGCGTTTTGTTCTTGAAATCAAGAAACAGCGCGCGCATCGTCGAGCTTCTGCCGCCGGTCGCTTAAGCGGAGCAGATCCGTGTTGTTTCCGTGCAATCCGCGGCCTCCGTGTTCCGGCTGTTTTCGATCTGGCCGGTAACATTACCGATGGCCGATCGGCGAGACCGCAACCGCTGGAACACGGAGGCCGCGGATTACACGGAAAAGCACGGATAAGCCGATCGGCGTGAGAGCCGTTTCCAGAGCGCGCCGGCCAGATCGTATTATGCTTTTGAATCAAGAAACAGCGCGCGCATCGTCGAGCCTCCGCCGCCGGTCGCTAAAGCGGAGCAGATCCGTGTCGTTTCCGTGCAATCCGCGGCCTCCGTTTTCTGGCGGTTGCCGATGTGTCCGATCACACCGTCGCCTCCCGACTGACAGATATTTCACCAATGCGAATTCGATCTCTCCTCTGGCCGATGCTCGTCACGCTGCCATTGCTGTCGGGCTGTCGCACCCTCGCTTTAGGTCGTGCGCCGCGCTTTCCGTTCAAGGTGTCATCCACCGTGGCCGACACCATCGAGACCGAAGTGCTTTCCAGCGCGGTGCGGTTGCATCGACTGGTGAACGTGAAAGCGCCGTGGCGCGCCTGGGTGCTCGACGTGAACATATCGGCCTGCGCCAGTGTGCAGGCGGTGAAGGGTGAGGGCACCGCCATAGGTCGTAACACGACCAGCGTGCTGCTGTCACGACTGCCGGCGTCGTCGCACCCCCTCGCGGCCGTCAATGCCGATTTCTTTCTGTTTGCGCCGCCGGGCGTGCTCACCAACGCGCACATCGAGCGCGGTACTGTGATCGCCGGCCCCGGCCCCAACGTGCTGTTGGGGTACGACGCGCAACGCGGCCTGTTCATCGACTCCGTGCGCGTGAGCGGTACAGTTACCTCCGCCCACGGCATCGTCGAACTGCAGAGCTGGAATCGCCCCGCGCCCAACCGCGCTGGACTCGTCGACACCCGCTGGGGTGTGCCGCTCGACACACTGGTGCGCACCCGCGCCCTGCGGCTCGATCCCATCGTGCCTGTGCGACAGGACACAAGCATCGGCCGGTACGTCGTACGCGCGGCACGACCCGGCGACACGTTGGTGTTCGGCGACACGCTGCTGTTCGTCGTTCCGCCCGCCATACGCGTGCGGGCCGTGATCGGCGATACGGTTTCGGTGCAGCGGCGCATCACACCGTTCTGGCCGCGCGAGACCGTGGGAGGACGCGGCGTGTTGCTTGTCGACAGCGTGGTGAGCGGCGACGTAAACCGTGAAGGCAACGCCGGCTTTCAGGGGCGCAATCCGCGCACCGCAGCGGGTATTTCCCGCGTGGGCAACCATCAGCGCCTGCTGTTGGCCGTGATCGACGGACGCCAGCCCGGCTACAGCGTGGGCATGACCCTTCGGCAGACGGCTGAGTTGTTGCAAGCACTCGGTGCGACCCGAGCGGTCAATCTCGATGGCGGCGGCTCGTCGGCAATGGTCGTGCGTGACAAAGCCACCGGCGCGCTGCGCGTGCGGAACACACCATCCGATCCCAGTGGCGAACGTCCGGTGGGGAATGCACTGGCCGTGCTGGGGAGTTGCCGCGGGCGGTAGATCGACACGACTACAACCGGTCGAGGTCTTCCTTCCCGATCACCGGATTCCACGGTAGCAATTCGTACTGCGCCAACGCGCGCCGCGTAAACGGATCGCCGTCGCGGATGCGATCGAGCGCCGCCATGCCATCGCCGTCGGGCAGACGCAGCAGCAGTCCGCCGCCGACACGCGGATCGAACGGACCCGACGCCAGTAGCGTGCCCTGTGCCTTGAGCTCCTTCAAGTAGGCCCGATGCTCCTCGACATACGGAGCAATCTCTTCGAAAGGGCGACGGTAGCGAATGATGGCGAGTGCATACATGGCATGGAATGGAACGCGGTGCGTGTACCGCGTCAACTGCGTCAGCACGGCAATCGCCGTTCTACCGTTTTCCCGTGAGCGCCTCGCGCAACGCTTGCCACGGCAACATCGCGCAGCCGTGACGCCCCGGGAACGGCGCCACCCCACGTAATGGGGTGAGAAGCTCGGGCAAGGCCTCGACAGCCGACTGCGCACCCGCGCTGCGACCGGCCGGGTGTAGCATCCGGTCCACTGCGTCGGCCAGCGCTACCGCCTCGCCGATCGCGAGCCCCTGCACGGCGTCGGTCATCATCGACGCCGACGCGGTGGAGATCGAGCAGCCGCGTCCGGTGAAGGCCACATCCTGCACCACGTCCCCCACGAGCGACACCATGACGGTGATCTCGTCACCGCACACGGGATTCTTGCGCGCCCCGCTGGCACTGGGTGCTTCGATCACCCGCCGGTTGTGCGGCGCGCGATGGTGGGACAGCAACGCGTCCTGGTACATCGCCGCGATGCTGGCGGACACGGGAGCGACCGTAGTCACCGACGTCAATCCGTCACTCGAGTCTCGCTCAACCGACGGTCGCGAACAGCTGCTGCGCCGCCGCCAGTGCGCCGACCAGCGCGTCTACATCGCTGCCGTCGCTGTACACGTAAAAGCTGGCACGCGCCGTGGCGCTCACGCCGAGCCGCCGCATGAGGGGCTGCGCGCAGTGATGGCCGGCCCGGATACACACGCCATGCTGATCCAGAATCGTGGCGAGGTCGTGCGGATGCACATCGGCCAGCGAGAAACTGAGCACGCCGCTCCGCTGCGCCGGCGGCGGACCGTACACCGTGACACCCGGCAGGGCCCGTACGCTGGCCTCAGCCGCCTCCAGAAGCGCGACCTCATGCGCGCGCACCTTGTCCATGCCCAGCTCCTGCAGATACCGCACAGCGGCCGCCAGCGCCACTGCATCCGCTGCGTTGGGGGTGCCGGCCTCGAACTTGTGTGGTAGCACATTCCAGGTGCTGTCGGTGTCACGCACCCACTCGATCATGTCGCCGCCGAACTGATAGGGCGGCATCGCTTCCAGCAACGCGCGCCGGCCGACCAGCACGCCGATCCCCATCGGCCCGAGCAGCTTGTGACCGCTGAAGGCGTAAAAGTCGATGTCGAGCGCATCGAAGTTGACCGCAAGGTGCGGCACCGCCTGGGCACCATCCACCACGATCACGGCCGCCGAACGCGAGCGCACAATGCGCACCACCTCCTGCAGCGGCGTGATCGAGCCCACCGCGTTCGACACGTGCGTAATGGCGACAATTTTGGTGCGCGCGCTGACCACGTCGCGCAGCATGTCGAGATCGATGGTCTGCGTGGGCGTGAGCTCCACGATGCGCAGCGTGGCCCCGGTGCGCAGCGCAAGCTGCTGCCAGGTCACGAAGTTCGCATGATGTTCGAGCGCCGACACCACGATCTCATCGCCGGGCCCCACGTGCGCGCCGCCCCAGCTCGACGACACCAGGTTCATCGACTCGGTGGTGCCGCGCGTGAAGATCAGACAGTCGGCGTCGGCCACGCCGACGAACCGCGCGATGGTCGCGCGCGCATCGTGGTACGCATCGGTGGCCAACGCCGACAGCGCGTAGGCGCCGCGATGCGGATTGGCGTTCGCCGTCTCGTAGAAATGGCGCAGCGCATCGAGCATCGCCTTCGGCTTCTGCGACGTGGCGGCCGAGTCGAGGTAGTGCAGCCCCGGGTTGGCGGCGAGCAAGGGGAAATCAGCGCGGGGCGCCAGGGACCGGAGCGACATAGAACCTCTCGATGACTAGCTCTTAACTCTCAAATGCAAACCTACGAAGACCTCACCATCGGTGACCTGCACGGCATACGTACCCAGATCGTCGGTGGATGGACCGGAGAGCACCGCGCCGGTTCGCACATCGAAGCGCGCACCATGCCAAGGACACTCGAGCACACATGGTTCCACCAGATCACCGCCGGAAATCGCGAAATCACGGTGCGGACAGCGATCGTCCACCGCGTGCACCGTGTCTTCGTGGCGCACCAGGCACACCCGCCGACCGTCACTCATCACCACGCCCAGCGGCAGTCCGACGTCGATGTCACGCAGCGCCGCCGCACGGACGAACCCTGCGGGCACACTCACGCGTCGATACTGACCGAGGGGACCGGATCGGTCGGCCCGTCGTCGAGCGCCGCCTTGAGCGTATGCCACGCCAACGACGCACACTTCACGCGCACCGGAAAGCGCGACACGCCCGAGAACACCACCAGCGGCCCGAGATCTTTCCCGCCGCTGGCGTCCTGCCCAAGCACCAGCGCGTGGAATCGCTGAAAGAGCGCCTCCGCCTCCGTGCGCGTCTTGCCCTTCACCGCCGCCGTCATGAGCGATGCCGATGCCTTGGAAATCGCACAACCGTGACCGGTGAACTTCACATCGGTGATGACGTCGTCGACGACGTGCAGCGCGACATGGACTTCGTCACCGCACAGCGGATTCTTGCCATCCGCCGCCCGATTCGAGCCCTCGAGCACGCCGAAATTCCGCGGCTTCCGGTTGTGGTCGAGGATGACGGACTGGTAAAGCTCTTGAAGGTCGGACATGATGCCTATGGTGAAGCCGGTGAGTCTCGGGTGATGAGTTCAAGTTTCGGGTTGTAAGTACGCACGACTCCGAACCTGAACTCACCACTCACAGCTCACAAAAGTTCAACTCCTTACGTCGCAGTCAGTGATGTGTCTCACCCGTGAACCGCACCATCGTCAGCTGCTGCAGCGATTCCTTCACGGCGTCGTTCTCGATGGTCTCGAGCACGTCGGCGGCAAAGGCATACATGAGCAACTGGCGCGCCAGCAACTGGCCAACGCCGCGGCTCTTCAGGTAGAACAGCGCCGTCTCGTCGATGCGCCCCACGGTCGCGCCGTGGGTGCACTTCACGTCGTCGGCGAAGATCTCGAGCTGTGGCTTGGTGTCGATCCGCGCGTCCTTCGACAACAGCAGCGTATTGTTGGTCTGCTTGCCATCGGTCTTCTGCGCTTCGGGGTGCACGTACACCTTGCCGTTGAACACGCCGTGCGAAGCGTCGTCAAGCAGGCCTTTGTACGCCTCGCGGCTGAAGCAGTTCGGCGCGACATGCTCGACGCGCGTCTGATGATCGCCATGCTGCGTGTCGCCCAGCATGTACAGGCCGTTCAGTGTGGTGCCGCAGCCTTCGCCCGCCAGTACGGTGAACACGTTGCTGCGCGAGAGCGCCGCACCAGTCTGGAAGGTGAACGCCATGAAGTGACTGTCGCGACCCTGACGCGCTTCCACCGTACCCACATGAAACGCCGTGGGCGACTCCCGCTGAATGCGCAGCAGCTGCAGCGTGGCGCCGTTGTCCACGTAGACCTCGACCACGGTGTTCGTGAAGTACGACACGTCGGCCAGTGACACATAACTCTCGATCACCGCCGCCTTCGCATGCCGCTCGGCAATCAGCACGTGACGCGGATGGCTCATCACACCAGCGCCGTTGGCGTCGGTCACGTGCAGGATGTGCACCGGCACGTCGATCACCATCTCCTTGGCCACGTGAATCAGCGCGCCTTCGCCGGCGAACGCGGCGTTGAGCGCCGTGAACCCATCGCGGTCGGCCGGTGCCGACACGCCCAGATGGCGAGCCAGCAGCTCCGGCTCCTGCACGGCCGCCGTGGCGAGGTCCATCACGCGCACACCGTCGGGCAGCGCGCCGATCGACGACAACGCCGGCGCATAGCGGCCGTTGAGAAACACCACCAGCGGCCACGTGCCGCCGAAGGTGTACGGCTCCAGCGCCGCCACGTCGAGCGTGCCCACGGCGCGCTCCAGCGCGGCCACGAACGGCGTCGTGGCGATCGTCGACACGCTCGTGTAACGCCAGTCTTCATCGCGCGTAGTCGGGAAGCCCAGGCTCGCAAACGCCTCGGCGCCGGCGGCGCGCAACGTAGTGAGTGGGGCCGGGGCGCTGTCGGCCGCCGAGGCGGCGAACGCGCTGGCCTGCTTCTGGAAGGTCACGGTCGTGCTCACGCCGCCTCCAACACCCAGTCGTATCCGCGGGCTTCGAGCTCCAGCGCGAGCGACTTGTCGCCTGACTTCACAATGCGGCCGCCGGCCAGCACGTGCACGTAATCGGGAACGATGTAGTTGAGCAGGCGCTGATAGTGCGTGACCACGATCGTGGCGTTGTCCGCACGCTTGAGTGCGTTCACGCCGTTCGCCACGATGCGCAAGGCATCGATGTCGAGGCCCGAGTCGGTTTCGTCGAGAATGGCGAGCATCGGCTGTAGCACGGCCATCTGCAGGATCTCGTTGCGCTTCTTCTCACCACCCGAGAAGCCGACGTTCACCGAGCGGCTCATCATGCTGGCATCCATGTCCACCAGCTTGAGCTTCTCTTCGACCACGTCGAGGAACTCCATGGGATCGACTTCCTCGAGTCCCTTCGACTTGCGGATCTGGTTGTAGGCGGCACGCAGGAAATACGCGTTGGTCACGCCCGGAATCTCGATGGGATACTGGAAGGCTAGGAACACCCCGCTCTGCGCGCGCACTTCCGGCGCCATCTCCAGCAGGTCGACGCCGTTGTACGTCACCGATCCGCCGGTCACTTCATACGCCGGGTGGCCGGCCAGAACCTGCGCCAGCGTGCTCTTGCCCGAACCGTTGGGGCCCATGACCGCATGCACTTCGCCGGCGTTCACAGTAAGCGTGATACCCTTCAAAATGGGCTTGCCGTCGATGGCAGCGTGAAGATCGTTGATCTGGAGCATATGAGAACTGAGTAGGGGTACGGAGTGGGGAGTCGAAGTACGGAAAACGAAGTAGGGAGCATGAATTAGGAAGTGCGGAGTGCGGAGTACCCCCTATTCCCTACTCCCCACCCCTCACTTCGCAGTCACTATCCAACGCTTCCTTCAAGCGTGATCCCCAGGAGTTGCTGCGCTTCGAGCGCGAATTCCATCGGCAGCTCCTTGAAGACTTCCTTGCAGAAACCGCTCACGATCATCGAGACCGCCTGCTCAGCGTCGAGCCCACGCGCCTTGAGGTAGAAGATCTGGTCTTCGCCGATCTTGCTCGTACTCGCTTCGTGCTCGAGGATCGCGCTGTTGTTGCCGACTTCGACGTACGGGAATGTGTGCGCGCCGCAGGCATTGCCTACCAGCATCGAGTCGCACTGCGTGTAGTTGCGTGCGCCCTCGGCCTTCGGGAGAATCTGCACCTTGCCGCGGTAGCTGTTCTGTCCCTTCATCGCCGAAATGCCCTTCGACACGATGGTGGACTTCGTGTTGCGGCCGATGTGGATCATCTTCGTGCCCGTGTCGGCCTGCTGCATCTTGCTCGCCACCGCCACCGAGTAGAACTCGCCCACGCTGTTGTCGCCCTGCAGGATCACGCTCGGGTACTTCCAGGTGATCGCGGAACCGGTTTCCACCTGTGTCCATGACACCTTCGCATTCGCCATCGCCTTCGCACGCTTGGTGACGAAATTGTAGATACCACCCAGCCCGTTCTCGTCGCCGGAGTACCAGTTCTGCACGGTGCTGTACTTCACCGTCGCGCCATCGAGTGCGATGATCTCCACGATGGCCGCGTGCAGCTGATTCGTGTCGCGCTTGGGCGCAGTGCAGCCTTCCAGGTAGCTCACGTACGAGCCTTCATCGGCGATGATCAGCGTGCGCTCGAACTGACCCGTATCCGCTGCATTGATGCGGAAGTACGTGCTCAGATCCATCGGACAACGCACACCCTTCGGGATGTAGCAGAACGAACCGTCGGAGAACACCGCGCTGTTCAGCGCCGCGAAGAAGTTGTCGCTGTAGGGCACCACCGAGCCGAGGTACTTCTGGACCAGCTCCGGATGCTCGCGCACCGCTTCGCTGAACGACATGAAGAGGATACCATGCCTGCTCAATTCTTCCTTGTACGTCGTGCCGACCGATACCGAGTCGATGACGGCATCGACGGCGACGCCATTCATGCGCTTCTGCTCGCTCAGCGAAATGCCGAGTTTGCTGTACATCTCGAGCAGCTGCGGATCGACCTCGTCGAGCGAAGCCAGCGGATTCACCGACTTCGGCGCCGAGTAGTAGCTCGCAGCCTGATAGTCGATGGGAGGATACTGCACGTTACCCCAATGCGGCTCAGTCATCGTGAGCCAGCGGCGGAACGCTTTGAGGCGCCAGTCGAGCAGCCACTGCGGCTCACCCTTCTTCGCCGAAATGAAGCGCACCGTTTCCTCGGACAGACCGGGCGGGAGCGTATCCGCCTCGAAATCCGTCGTGAAGCCGTACTGGTACTCGCGATTGACGAGCGACTCGATAGTCGAACTCATGCCTGCTCCTGTTTCTCAGCCAAAGGGTGGCTCAACACGCCGTATTCACATCGGCCACAGCCGTCCTTCCGATGCGCGCCGCGCACCAGCGGAACACCAAGCAGCCGCTCCACGAACTTTGCTTCCGCCTCACACGCTTCCGGGAACTGCTCCGCGATCTCACGCACCGCGCAGTTGTGAATGCGCAGCGTGGTCACCGCAGGCTCCCCATCAGCGCGGTCGACCTGCACCGCTTCCGCCATATAACCCTTGGCCGTCAACAACTCGGCCACCAACGTCACGCGCTCTTCGAGCGGCAGCGCCGCCAGCACCGGTTCGGCCTCGTCGGCCAATCGGTTCCATTCCGACTCCAGTACGCCGGCCACGGCCGCCGTGCCATGCTCGGCTCGCAGCGTATCGAGGGCGATAGCGAGTACCGACACGTAACTACGGGGAAAGAGGGCCTCACCGGCTGGTGTGAGCGAGTACGCAAACACCGGCGCTCCGACGCCGTGCACCGCGCGCTCGTAACGCACCAAACCATCCTCTTCGAGGGCCTTGAGATAGCGACGAAGCCCGTTGGCCGTGAAGCCGAACTGTTCGCCGAGCTCGTGCGCTGTGAGCGGCTGCGCTTTCTTCAGCGCCACCAGTAACTCGGCTCGCACTCCTCGAAACCCTCCTAATGCCCCGATCACATCCTGCATGAGGGATAGTATAACTCGGGTTTGCCCATTACGTCAACGAATCTGTTGACGAATTGATGAATCACGAGCATTTGAGGCGAGCTCAACTGCAGTTCCCCAGCGCCCGCGCCTCGGGGCGCGTTGTACGCGGGTCTTCTCGAAATCAGGAAAGTTTGTCGACAGCGTCGCGCCGACGCCTGTGACAGAGTACCATATGGGGGTTGTGCGATTGCACGCAGCCCATTCCCAACGTGGTTTTTACCGGAGGCATCGAACGTCGTGCGTCTGACCGTCATCGTTGCCATCGTGGTACTGGTCATCGGACTCATCGCGCTGATTCGCGCTCAGCGTATCAATCGCGCGTCGATCGAGCGCGACGGGCTGTCGCGTTTTCGTGACGCGTTTCGCGGGCGGTATCCCGAGCTGCTGCTGGCGCAGGTGTATGCGTACCTCGCTGAGCGCCACGGCGCGGTGGGACCGCACTACCTCGTGAATCCCAATGACAATCTCGAGAGCGAGTACGCGCTGATCGATCTCGATCTCGAGGATGCCGTGTTGGTGATTGCCGATCGTGCCGGTGCGCGGCTGCCGCGCGCCAACGAGCTCGACGAGTTGAAGGCGAAGGTGCACTCGGTGGACGATCTCCTGCGCTACCTCGAGCCGTTTTTTCGCCCGGAAGTGGTCAGGGGGTGAGTGCGTGGCGCTCGCTGGCGCGACCGGCGACGGCTGCCGCGTTGCTGTCCGTGTTGGCCGCCTGTTCGACTTCCCGCGCGATTCGGTCCGTGGCGGAGCCCGTGCCACGATCGGCAGCCGCGGGGCCGATTGGCCCGACACCGGCGCACTTGGGTCCGCTCGATGCGCGGGTCGGTGCTGACGACCTCGACGCCCTCTGGGAGCGGCAGCTGATGGTCCCGGTGGAGGGGATCCCGCGCGGCTCGCTCCGCGACAACTACACGGCGAAGCGCGGGTCCGGTATTCACGGGGCCCTCGATATCCTGGCCCCCCGATACGCCGCCGTCGTGGCCTCGGCTGACTTGATCATCGGCCGCCTGTTCTCCGGACCCGTGGGCGGCATTGTGATCTACGCGTGCGATCCGGACCAGCGATTCGTGTACTACTACGCCCACCTCCAGCGCTACCGAAAAGGGCTGGCGGTAGGCGACCGAGTCGCCAAGGGGTCGGTGATCGGCTACGTTGGAACCACGGGCAATGCACCACCGGATTCGCCGCATCTCCATTTTCAGGTGATGAAGCGGGCCGTGGGGCGTGCGTGGTGGGACGGTCCTGCCATCAACCCGTTTTCGTTCTTTGCGCTCGATGCCCTGCGTCCATGACGCCGGCTCGCTGGCGCCCGAGGGAGTCATGAGCATGAAGGGCAAGGACCGCGCGGCGTTGCGCGCGGAAGCGCACCACCTGAGCGTGCAGGTACATATCGGTCACGCCGGACTCACCCCGGCGTTGCTCGCCACGCTCAACGACGTGCTGCGCACGCATGAATTGGTGAAGCTGCAGGTGGCCAAGGCGGGCGACCTGACGGCCAAGGAGGCCGCCCGTGATGCCGCCGAGCGCGCGCGCGCCGAGGTAATTCAGGTGATCGGCCGCACGTTCACGCTCTACCGCGAAAATCCAGAGCTCAAACGCGGTGAAACGCCGCCCTGGCGCGGATAAGTTCCCGCCGCCTTTCCGCTTGTCGCGCGTGCACCGTCGAGTATCTTCCCCTCTCAATCGCTACCATTCCTGGTTGCGTCGGACCCGAGACTTCGCTCATGCCCTACGTCATTACTGAAGCCTGCATTTCCGTCAAGGACAAGTCGTGTGTGGACGTCTGCCCCGTAGATTGCATCTACGAGGGAGACGATCAGCTCTATATCCATCCCGACGAGTGCATCGACTGCGGCGCGTGTGAGCCGGAGTGCCCCGTTACCGCGATCTTCCCCGAAGAAGACGTGCCCGTGCAGCTCAAGAGCTTCATCGGCAAGAACAAGGAAGTCTTCGTTGCACCAAATCCGCCGGGGCGCCCCACGCGCTGAAGCGAATTCGTACGCGATGCAAAGCGGGCCGCGACATGAAGTCGCGGCCCGCTTCTGTCGTGTGGTCTCGAGCGAACTATAACGCCCAGCCGCGGTTCTTGAGCCAGAACAATCCGCACAGGACCACGTACTGGAGCACCGTCGAGCGCTCGCTCCAGATCGCCTCAGCCCAATCGTGCTGCCCTTCCGTGCTCCCACCAGGCGGACGACCGAACCAACGCGGCGTTCGCGCCTTGTAGTCCAGATACTCCTGGCCAAAAATCGATTCGAGCACGCCTTCTTCGTAGCGCACGATCAAGGTGTACTCGATCGCGAAGATCACGATCGCGACGGGAATGAACCAGTTCACGCCCGACACCACCGTGAAGCCGATCCACGCCAGAAAATTGCCGACGTACAGCGGGTTTCGGCACCACGCGAACGCGCCGTAGGTCACGAGGCGCTGCACGTCGCGCGAGCGACGACGCGTCACCGTCCCGGCGGCGGCGACGCCCGCGATCCGCACCAACTCACCAAGCAGCACCAGGAGCAGTCCGGCAATCCAGGTCTGCGGCGACTGCACGCCCGGCACCAGCAGCGGCACGGCCAGAAACGGCACCGGAAGCCAGCCCCGGTTCTTGAACAGCACCTGCCCGATGCGGGCGGCAGGAGAACGTTCGGCTTCGGAAACAGTAGCAGTCATCGACGGCGGAATAGAGCGAATATGAAAGGCGCCGTCGTCGAGTCGGTCAGACCGAATCGGCGAGCGTCGCGAGGAAATCGGAGAGTGCATGCGTCGTCGCCGCAGGACGCTCCACGCACGGCAGGTGACCCGCCCCCGCAATGATCTCCATGCGAACGCGCGCCGCAGCAGGAAGGGCTTCGGCGATCGCGCGCGCCTCCTTGATCGGCGTCAGCACGTCGTCTTCCCCCACCACCACGAGTGTGGGAACGGTAATCGTCCCGAGCGTTTCCCGTGAGTCTGGACGATCCCGGAGCGCCTGCAGCGCCCCCGTGATCCCGGCCGCCGACTGCCGCGCCATCATCACCCGGATCGTGTTCACCACGTCGGGACGCCGGGCCCGCGACTCCTTCCCCAGCATCCCCTGAAGCTGTGCGTCGGCGATCGCCCGCGAGCCGTCACGCTTCACCAGCGCGATCGCCTCGTCCCGCCGCGCGCGGGTTTCTTCGTCGTCGGGCCCCGCCTTGGTATCGGAGAAAATGAAGGCGCGGATGCGCTCGGGGTGCCGCCGCCACATTGCCATCGCGACGTACCCGCCCATAGACAGGCCGCACACCACGGCCGCCTCGATCCGCAGCCAGTCTAGCAACGCGACCACGTCGTCGGCGTACTGGTCCATCGAAAACGGACCGTGCGTGCTCGAATGCCCAAAGCCGCGTAGGTCCGGCACGACGCAGCGTACGTGAGGCGACAGCGACATGCGCTGCGCCGTCCACAGGGTGCGATCGTGCGGAAAACCGTGCAGGAAGACGACGGGAAGTCCCTCGCCGTTATCATCGAAGCCAACCTGATACCCGGGAAGTTGAGCGATCATTTCAACCCCCGTGCCGGACCGCTGTCCGCCACGTCCATCACCGTGTCCGGATCGACGTCCGCACGCGCCATGTCGTCCAGCTTGCTCTGCCGCTTCATCGCCTTCTCGCGGGCATTTTCGCGTTCAGCCATCATACGTAGCGGCACCAGAACCGTGGCCGTGAGCGGGACCGCCACCATCAGTCCCACGAAACCGAACACCAGCGTCATCAGCGCTTGCGCCACGAGCGTGATCGCCGGCGGCAGATCCATCTCGCCGCGCATGAGATACGGAATCAGCAGGTTGTTCTCGAGGAACTGAATCCCCCAGTAGGCGATCAATACGGCGAGCGCTTTTTCGGGCGAGTCCACGAACGCCATCAGCACCGCCGGCACCGCGCTCAGCACCGGGCCCACCGTGGGGATGAACTCGAACAGCCCCGCAATGAAGGCCAACGCAAATGGCGCCTTCACCCCCAGTACCAGCAACACGATCATGCTGACTACACCGATCACCACCATCGCGATCATTTGTGTGACGAGCCATTTGCGCAGTACCTTCGCGATTTCTGCCAGCACAAGACGGACTTGCGCCCGCGATGTGGCCGGCACCACCGACAGGAGCCAGCCGCGATACACCTCGGGCTCGGCGCCGATGTACATCGCGAGAAACACCAGCAGGACGAACGCAGCCACGGCGGCCAGCGTGTTCGACACGAACGAGAACAGGTAACGCGACGCGCCGCCCAGTTGCTCGGTGATGCGCTTCTTGATCGCCTCGCTCGGCGACGCCGCGATCGAGTCGGCCACCTGGCGCATGGCCTGCGCAACCGTTGGCTTTCGCGCGCTGGTCGATGGACCTGCCACCGTTACCGGGACCGCGACGGCCAGACTGCCGGCACTGGCCGGCGGCGTCGCCGCCGACTTGATCAGCGTGCCCATCAGCCCGGTCCGCTTGGAGTCGATCCACGTCTGCACCTTGTGGATCGCTTCCGGAAAGTCGGCTTGGAGCTGTTTGCCCTGCTCGATGAGCGTGGGCGCGGTCCAGGCGAGCACGCCCCCGATCGTGCCCAAGGTCCCAAGCACGAGGAGCGCCGAGGCGATACCGCGCCGGATCTTAAAGCGCTCCAGGTAGTCCACCCCCCGACCGACCGCGAGGCCAAAGAGCGTCGCGAGAAACACGAGAAAGACAAGCGAGCTCACGGACCAGAGCAGCTGCAGCCCAAACCATACGGCAAGGGCAACGATGGACGTCCGGGCGAGATCGGCCGTACGCCAGCCCCGCCGCTCGGGGGCGAGGGGCTCGGGAAGCAGATTCTGATCGACAGTGGTCATATCGACGAAACTACTGCGAAGAACACGCCGACGCCGTGCGGTAGGTTCCAGTCGCATTCATTCGGCAAATTTCCCCCTCTGTGAAGAGGACCGATGTACCTTTCCGACTGCCATGTCAGCATCCGCTCCGCTTTATCTCGATACGGTCGACGCCGTCGATCAGTTCCTCGCGAATCTCCCGCCGGTTCGTGCCCTCGCGCTCGACACAGAGGGCGCGAGTTTTCACCGCTTCGTCGACCGCATCTATCTGCTGCAGCTGTCGACCGATCGTCATGAAGCCGTGATTGATCCGCTGCCGATCGGCAAGCCGGCGCGATTGGGCGCGCTGATCGAAGATCCGCAGGTCGAAATCGTGTTGCACGATGCCGATTATGATCTGCGGTTGCTGCATCAGGATTATGGATGGCAGGTGAAGAATCTCTTCGATACGCGCGTAGCGGCGCAGTTGCTGGGAATTCGGGCGTTCGGTCTCGCGGCGTTGCTGGAACAATATTTCGGTCTGAAGCTCGACAAGAAGCATCAGCGTGCCGACTGGAGTATGCGTCCGCTTACGGCAGACATGCTCGACTATGCAGCGCAAGACACACGCCACCTGCTCGGGCTTCGCGACCAGCTGCATCAGCAACTGGTGGCGAAGGGGCGCTGGCACTGGGCTCAGGAAGAATTCGTGCGCGCGGAAACCACGCGGTGGGATCCCGATCAGGCCGAGAACAGCTTTCTGCGTATGAAGGGCGCGCGCGATCTCACCCGTCGAGAACTCGCGCGTCTTCGTGAACTGGTGAAGTGGCGTGATTCCATCGCAGCGGAACTCGATCGCGCCACGTTCCGCGTAGCCGGCAATGAAACGCTGCTCGATCTCACCCGTCTCGCACCGATATCGCGGGACACGCTTTTCGCCGTCAAGGGCTTCCCGCGCGGCATGAACGACGCCCGTGCACAGGAGGCGCTACAGGCCATCGCGCGCGGCAACGAGGTCGCTGAAGCCGATCTGCCGCGCTTCGCGAAAGCGGCGCGCTGGGATCGTGAGGCGGATTTCGATGACCGCGTCGCACGTCTCAAGGCGGTCCGAGACGTCGTCGCCACCGATCTCGATCTCGATCCCGGCGTGCTCTGCTCGCGCGATCGTATGGAAGCCGTGGCGCGCCGTCGTCCACGTCACGTCGATGACCTGCAGGAGCTCCCCGAACTCCGCAAGTGGCAAGCCGAGGTCCTTGGCCCGGGCTTCGTGAAGGCGTTAGCCCCGTTCGCCACGGTATCGGACTCGCCGTACAAGGCCGACTAGCGCTCGGCCCGCCGGGCCGCAGTGTTGCGCGGCCGCTACTATCGTATCGGAGACGCACGAGGTGTGCTCCTCGCCCAACAACTTTACCGCAATGGGCTGACCGATCTCGGTTGCTCCCGACAGCATTCCATTCGGTGCAACTCACAGTTTTACAATGGCTTAATGCGCTTAGCGAGCGCTGCCGTGGTCGCCAACTACATTTCGATGTAGTCATGTCGGCGCGGCACGTAGAGTGCCTTAGGAAGTAGACAAGACCCAAGCCGGTTTCGTCCGATCCTTCCGCCTACCAATTGTATGCGACTCGATACCATCCGCGCTTCACGCATCCATGGACTGTTCAACACGGTCCGCGGCCGCTTTGTCGGCATTACGGCCGCCGTTGCCGCCGTCGATCTGTTGGCCAAGGACGTCGCCGTCCGGTCCCTGGGCTCCACCGGCGTCGTGCCGATCAGCGAGCGGTTTTCACTGTTTGTCGTGTTCAACACCGGGAGTGCGGGCGGCGTCCATGTCGGACCGTACACCTGGCAGCTCAACGTGCTGGTCACGTTACTGGCGGTTGGAATGATCGCGTCGGTAGTGCAGGCCATGGCCGCAGTGGATCGGCGGGCCACGCGGGCGCTGGCGCTCGTCGCCGGTGGCGCGGTGGGCAATCTGCTCAGCATGCTCTTCGGACCCGACGGCGTGGCCGACTTCCTTGCCATTCGCTTGAGCGGCGACACCACGATCGTGGCGAATGTGGCCGATTTCGCGCTCTGGACTGGTGCGGTGATGCTGGCGCCTGTGGCAGTGCTGCTGATCCGTCTGGTGCGCGCCGAGCGCGCTGAACGCGCAGCGCTGACGGCAGTCAAGCTGTCCTGAGCGTATTAAGGTGATCTAAAGGCAACACTGTCCGGATATGGTGACGATCGCTGTGACCCGTACTTCCAAGGCCGGAGTCGCGCGACGCCGCGTCCGCCCGCCGCGCAGCACATGCAATTGTTGTCGTTGCGATGTATCCGCCACAATTCGTGCCAATCCACGGTGAAGTTGTTCGTCAGCGATCGCCGAGAACGGAATTACTGCGGATCAACGCGAACAACCACATGTCGTAGTGGCGTCGTATTCGCGAACACTCCCGCCGATCGGCGGTGAAGCACACGAGGGCCCCGCTCACGTGATCGCCGCCTCGACCAAGACCTTGCCGGCCGGTGTCGGACGACGCGGTGGATGGTGGATCTGCCGCGCGCGAATGGCGGCGGCGATCAGCATAACTGGACAGTATTAAAGCTAGAAACCCATGTAGGCGCGGACGCGCGGCTCGATGCGCTCGGGCGTCCAAGGTGGTGACCACACCAGGTTCATCGTGACGTCGCCGATGCCGGGGATCAAGCGCAGCTGCTGTTCGGCCTCGCCCATGATTTCCGGACCCGAAGGACATCCTGGAGACGTGAGACTTATGTCGATTTGCACGTTCGCTCCGTTTACGTGCACTTCGTAGACCAACCCGAGATCGACAATGTTGATATTGAGATCCGGGTCCTTGACGCGCCGCAGCACCAAGCGCGCCTGATCGGCGGAAATTGCGCCACCGGTGGAGGGGTCCTGCGGGGCTGCACCGGATATCTCCGTGCTGGCTGGCTCCGCGTCAGGCGTCGGGTCTTGGATCTGATCCATGTAAGAACAATAACCGATAACTCCAGTCCCTGTTCCGCCAATGCGGCTTTATCGCGTCTTGTTGGTGTTCTTCCTGGCCGTCGCCTTCTTGACCACGGACTTCTTGACCGGCGCTTTCTTCTTGATGGCGCCGGCGGAGGACTTGGAGGCGGACGACTTGCTGCTGGACGATTTGGCCGACGAGCTCGCTGTGGTACGCTTGGCGGAAGACCGCTTGGCCGAGGCTCTCTTTGCGGAAGCTCGCTTCACCGAAGCTCGCGTAGCGGCCGCAGCCCGTCGGCGCGAGGCGGCGCTGCTGGCTCGCCTCGAGCGAAGTGGGCGGTTCCAGTCCTGCGCTAAGTCAGCGCGGAAGCTGACCGGCATCGCCATGACCCCATTGGGGTCGTCCATCACCGCCAGTACCGCAGCGTCAGCGAGGTCGTTCCGCACATCGGCGATGACCTTGCTTGGACGGCGGGCGCGGGCGGCGTGCACCCGGTTGGTGAGCAGAATGACGAACATCTGCCGGTCGGGATCGATCCAGAGCGACGTACCGGTAAAACCGGTGTGGCCGAACGCGCGCTCCGACATGTACTGACCGCAGCCCGCCCCGCCGTCGCAGGTATCCCAGCCCAACGCACGATGGCCGGCGGCCCTCTTCGTGAAAAGCGCCACCGCCGAATCGGAGACCACCCGCACGCCGTTGTACACGCCTCCGTCGAGCAGCATCTGGGCGAACACCGACAGGTCTTCGGCGGTGCTGAATAGCCCCGCATGTCCGGCCACGCCACCGAGGGCATAGGCGTTCTCGTCATGCACCTCGCCACGCAACGGATAGCCGCGCGGTG
>NZ_JBDNFF010000094.1:0-19781 GCF_041689975.1 Gemmatimonas sp. | reverse complement strand
CGTGTGCTGCTTGAGGTCGATGATGGGATACGCGACCAGTTGTCCGGGCTCATGCACCGTGACGTCGCCGCCGCGCTCTACGTCGCGTAGCTGTACGCCGAGAGCGGCGAGTTGGTCGGCGGTGGCGAGCAGGTGCTCGGGTTTGGTCCGACGGCCGAGCGTGACCACTGGTGGGTGCTGCACCAACAGCAGCACATCATGCGGTTCTTCACCCGAAATGCGCCGACGCGCCGTCTCGCGTTGGAGGGCCCAGACCTCGTCGTAAGGCACGAGGCCCAGCGCGCGGACGGACAGCAGTCGTTCATTCATGTGCCCCCTCGGTGACGACCGTCGCCGTGCGCGTGTCGTGCGTCGAACGATGTGTGGTGCATATAGCGATAAGTCACGCGGAAGCCCATCTTACGCAAGCTTCCGGTAACTCGGTCCACTCGATGGAGTCTTCAATGTTCAGTGCCGTCCACCGCATCCTCGTCACCGCGGCGTTCACCGTGTTGCCGGCTGCCCTTACCGCGCAGGCCGCCGCTCCGGCCGCCACTCCCGCCGTCGCTCCCGTGCCCCCCAAGCCGACGACCGAGGCGGCCGAAGGGAAGTTCCTGCTCCGCGTGCGGGGACTGGGACTGATCACCGGCGACAAGTCCGACGCCGTGCCGTTGCTGGGGTTGCCCGCCGATCGCATTACGGCGAGCGACGTGGCGTTTGCGGAGCTCGATCTCAGCTACTTCGTGACGTCGCATGTGGCGCTTTCCGTGAGTGGTAGCTATCCCGTGTCACACGACGCGTTCATCAACGGCACCAAAATCGGCACCTTCAAGCAGACGTCGCTCACGGCGCGCGCCATGGTGTACTTCTGGCCCACCGCGCGCGTGCGGCCCTACGTGGGCGCCGGTGTGTTCGTGGCGCCGATCTCCAATGTGGATCTCGCGGCAAACGGTGTCGGGCGCTTCGGTCTGGACACGCCAGCGGTTGGTCCCGTAGGGCAGCTCGGCGCGGACATCAAACTCAGCAAGCGCGTGTTTCTCAACGCCGACGTACGCTACGCGCTGGTGAAGACGACGCTCACGGCAGGCCTGAACCCGGTGTCGGACCTCGGGTTGAATCCGCTCACGTTCGGCGGCGGGATTGGGGTGAGATTCTAACAGCAAAGTAGGGAGTCGGGGGTATGGAGTACGGGGTAGGGCGGGGAAAGAGGTCCGACTCCCGACCCCGTACCCCAAGCTCCCTACTCGTCTTACGTTCCCCGCATGTCGTCGGCGCTAGACCCCAAAACGGTTCCGTGGTCGATCTTACTTAAGAACGACGCCAAATCTGTTACGTAGTGTACTTGCTTGCATGTGTACTAGGTGGAAGATATCCTTGTGTGACACTATACTAATGAAGCACTCTTGCGGAACACTGTTACGGGCTGGCGTCCCTCGATCCGGCCGCACTCCACGACTCATGGGTTTCTTTCATGCCCCCATCCGACCTCCTGGTCGACCGGCAAACCGAACGCACCGGGCTTCGGCAATTGCTCGAGCGGCAAGGACCGGTACTTGCCTTGGTCACTGGGCGCCGTCGGGTGGGCAAGACGTTTCTTCTCAGCAACACATGGCCGGACGCGCAGCTGTTCTACTTCGTCGCGACCGAAGCCACCAGCACCGTGAACCGGCGCGAGTTGCTGCAAGCGATCAGTCGCACGTTCGGCCAAGACATCAACCCTGAAGATTATCCGACGTGGCGCACGGTTTTCCGCCTTCTCTTCGAGCTGGCCGCGCCACATCCCCTCGTCATCGTGCTGGACGAGTTCCAGTTCTTGATGGGCAAGAAGGACGGTATTCCGTCACAGCTCTCGGCCGTCTTCGACGTCCACCGCGATCAGCGACCGTTTGTCTTGGTCCTCAGTGGATCGGCCGTCCGGACGATGGAGCATTTGAACGCCGGCGATGCCCCCCTGTACGGGCGCTTCAGTCGCGTATTTTCATTGAAGCCGTTCGACTATTTCGATGCCGCGGCGATGATGACATTCCCCGCGTTGCGGGACCGTGCTCTGGCGTATGGCGTCTTCGGTGGCACTCCGCGGTATCTCACGACGCTACGGTCCGGGTGCACCGTGGAGGAAGCGATTTCCGCCGAAGTCCTCGCACCAGGTGGGGATGTGCGCGTGCAAGTCGAGACGGTCATCGATCAGGAACGCGGCTTGAGGAAGCAGCATGAGTACAAGGCGCTGCTGCGCGCTATGGGCGCCGGCCATACCACCGCCAGCAACATCGCGACGTTTGCCGGTACAGAGCCTGGGAACGCGACGAAGATCATGCTCGACAAGCTGGTCTTACTAGGCTACGTCGCCGCCGAGCGCAACTTCGCCGCCAAACCGAATGCGCCGATCCGCTATGTCTTGGACGACAACGCACTCCGTTTCCATCACGAATTCGTCGAACGCTACCGTTCGGAACTCGCTCGATACTCGGCCCCTGACGTCTTTCGACAACACATCGCTCCACGCCTCGACACGTACATGGGCCACGTGTTCGAGCGGATCGCCCGCGAAGCGTACATCCGCCTTGGCCCGTTGCTCGGACTCCCGATGCTCGATGAGTGGGGACGCTGGGAGGGCACCGTGACCCATCGACAGAGCGCAGCCGTCGAACCCCGCTCATATGAAATTGACATCGTCGCGCGACTCACCGGCGGCTCGATGATGACGGGCGCGGTGAAATGGGGCGATCTCGGCCTCAACGTGCACGCAAAACACCTGCGCGAGTTGAACGTGCTCGCCGATGCCGGCCACCGGTGGGCGCAGGAGGCGATTCAACCCAGCGCCCCACTGCTCTATGTCTGCGGAGGCACGCTTGCGCCGAACTTCGTAGAACGCGCTAGCGAGGATGGACATCCGATCGTGGCGTGGACACTCGCGGATCTGTATGCGGGCGAGTAGGGAGTACGGGGTAGGGAGTACGGCGAAGGGTACGAAGCCAGGGCATCCTACTCCCGACCCCGTACCCCCGACTCCCTACTCAGCCGTCAAGCATGCAGCATCTTCCCCATCGAGTCCAACACGGCCTCGCCGATCGCTTCGGACAGCGTGGGATGCGCGTGCACCGCGAGATCGATTTCTTCTACGGTGAACTCGTTCTCACGCGCCACTACGAGCTCGTGAATCAGCTCGGTGGCATGGGCGCCCACGATGTGCGCTCCCAGAATCTCTCCGTACTTGGCGTCGCGAATGATCTTCACGAAGCCATCGGTTTCGCCGCTGGTGCGGGCGCGTCCGTTGGCTGAGAACGGGAACTTGCCGATCTTGTAGTCGAGTTTCTGGTCCTTGCACTGTTGCTCGGTGAGGCCGATGCTGGCGACTTCCGGATGACAGTAGGTGCAGCTCGGGATGTTGCCGTAGTTCACCAAATGCGGATGCTCGCCGCCCAGCAGGTCGGCCAGTACATGCCCTTCGCGTGAGCCCTTGTGGGCGAGCATCTGATTGCCGGCCACGTCGCCGATGGCGTAATAGCCCGGCACGTTGGTCTCGAACTTCTCGGTGATCTTCACGAAGCCGCGTGCCGACTTGGCGATGCCGACGGTCTCGAGGCCGATCTTCTCCACGTTCGGCGCACGGCCGGCGGCCACGAGCACCTTCTCGACTTCGAGCGTGTGGGTTTTGCCACCCGACTCCACCACGAGCGTCGCGCCCGTTTTCGTGACCGTGGTTTTGGTGATCCTGGCCCCGGTCAGTATCTCGATCTTCCGCTTCTTGAACGCCTTCGTGAGCTCGGCGCTGGAGTCGGCGTCTTCGATGGGCAGAATCGTGGATGCCACTTCCACCATCGTGACCTGCGAGCCGAACGCGTTGAACACATCCGCGAACTCGCACCCCACTGCGCCGGCGCCCACCACGACCATCGTTTTCGGGGCCTTCTCGATGATCAGCACTTCATCGCTGGAGAGCACCACGTTCCGGTCGAGTTCGAGCCCCGCCTGCGGCAAGCCCTTCACGCGCGAGCCGGTGGCGATGACCACAGCCTTCCTGGCCTCGTGCGTTTCCTTCTTGCCGTCGGCGAGCGTCACGGTGACCTTCTTGCCCTTGTCGAGCATGCCTTCGCCGCGGAGCCACTGCACCTTGTACTTCTTGAACAGGAACTCGACGCCCTTCGAGTTCTGCGCGCTGATGCCGCGCGAGCGCTTCATGGCCGGACCGAAGTCGAGCGTAATACCGTCGAGCGTGATGCCGTGTTCGGCGGCCTTGCCGACCTTGATGGCGAGGCCCGCGCTTTCCAGCAGCGACTTGGCCGGGATGCAGCCCCACAGCACGCAGGTGCCGCCGAGGCCTTCACGTTCGATAACGGCCACCTGCATGCCCAGCTGGGCGCAGCGGATGGCGCAGACGTAGCCGGCGGGACCGCCGCCAAGAATGATGACGTCGAACAAAGCCATGATAGTCGGGGATAGACGGGATCTAGGGAGAGCCACCGAAACGTAGCGGAAAGCACCCGTTGGTGTGCCCCGTACTCGCTTTACCCCCGACTCCTTACTCCTTTCCGAGCAGCCACTGGACGGCCGAACGCCACTGCAGTGTTCCGGGCAAGCTGCGCGTGGGCGGGGACTGGTCCTGTGTGATGAGCAGCGCGACGGCACCGGGGTGCATCGATGCCGCCTCGTGGAGCGCGCGTACTTCCCGCTCCCAAGTCGCGTCGTTCGTGGTCTCGAGGCAGACCTGCACCAAAAGGCTCTCTCCGGGCCGCGTGGCAAAGAAGTCCACTTCTCGGTCGTCGCCGACCCGTAGCCACGAAACGGCGTACTCTCGGCGTTCCAACTCAAGCAGGACCGCCGTTTCGAGGGCACGCCCCCGGTGCTCGCGGCCGGGCCGCTCGTACAGCGGGATGAGACCGGCGTCTATCGGGTACACCTTCCGCGGGTTCACCATTCGCTGTCGTTCCGACGTGCTGTGCATGTCGAGCACGCGGACCAGAAAGGCATCCTGCAGGTGGGCGAGGTAGGCGTGCAGGGAGTCCTTGCCGATCGGTACGCCCTGCGATTTCAAAAAGTTGTAGAACTTTTGCACGCTGAAGCTTCCGCCTGGCGTGGAGAGCAGGTGCCGCTGGAGCGCGCGCAGCGCGGTCGGGTTCGAGACATTGTGGCGCTCGATGACGTCGCGAAGGACCATCGTGTCGACGTATCCCGTGAGCAGTCGTGCGCGGTCTCGGAAGTCGATGCCCTGCGCCTCCGGGAATCCCCCCGACTCGAGATACTCGCGGAGCCGTGTGTCGAGCGCTGCTCGCTCCGAGGCGTCGAGGCTGTGCCACGCTGCGGTCGGCTCCGCCTCCGCATGGCGGAGGACTTCGCGAAAGGAAAAGGGATGCACCAGCACCTCGAGCAACCGTCCCCGAACGGCCGTGGCGACTTCCTGGCTCAGCAGCTTCGCCGAGGATCCGGAGATGACGATGTCCACATCCTGCGCTTCGACGAGGCGGTGGACCAGCGACTCCCACCCCGTGACAATCTGGATTTCGTCGAAGTATACGGAGAGGAGGCCGTCGGCTCGGACATTCGGGAATTGCCGCGCGTGCTCCTCAATGACCCATCCGAGATCCAGCGCGTTCATGCCGACCAAGCGCTCGTCCTCGAGCCCGAGCAGGACTTGCGATTCCGGGGGACGCCCGTCGGCGATACGGTCTGCCCGAAGCTGGTGCAGAAACGAGGTTTTCCCACCGCGACGCACGCCGATCACGGCGAGGGGTTTGCCCGGAATTCCCGGGATCCGAACGTCCCGACGTGTGAGCCTACGAGGGCGCACGGTCAGTGCCTCTGCGAGCTTCGCGCGCAGCAAGTCGGCGGATACTGTCCTTTCCATAAGGATAAATTATGCCATGTTTGTCCTTGTGGGAAGGATAAATTCCTCTATTGGCGTATCGTACGCACGCCGTCCGAGTACACCACCTCGACCGCCCGTCCGCCGGTCACCACCGCGTCGCCGGAACGCCTCACGAAGCCCATCAGCGCGCCGGTTGCTGCGTCGCGCACCATGGCCATGGGGTAGGCCGCGCTGTTCCACGTGACGCGCGCGCGGCCGGTGGTGGTGCGATCGACCTGGGCCTGAAGCTGCGGGGCGATCGGCGTGCCACCGGTGCCGGGTGCGGTCATGCGGGCGCTCTGACGTGCCACCGCCAAAAGCGGGGAGCGTGCGTCGCGCACCCGGATGGTTGCCAGTCGCTCTTCGAGGGCGCTGCTCCACGGCACGATCACGGCGAACTGCCGTTCATCGGTCGCGGTGGCGTGGTCCACCCGCAGCGCCTCGATGGGGGTGTCGAGCAGCGTGGCGCCGGTGGCATCGAGCAGTTCGAGGCGATGCGACGCCGACGTCGTGCTGGCGCTGACCGGAGCGATCACGCGGAACGCCGGTTCGAGCTGGATCACGCCGTTCACCACGCGTCCCCACACCAGCAGCCCCTCGCCCGGCGCGTTTGTCGATGCGATGCCGCCCGACGCACTGCGGTACTGCATCACGGCAGCCCAGTTGTAGTCGCTGATCCACTGGTTGCCGCAGTAGCCCATGACGTCGGTCGCGGTGGGCGACACGAGCGTGTTGGAGAGACTGTTCCATCCCCAGAAGTTGATCACGCCGCCCGCATGCGGATAGTTGGCGTCGCCGGAGGTGCCGCAGGGGGCATGGTGGCGGGAGAAGTTGTGGCCCCACTCGTGCGCGGCCACGCGATCGCCGCTGGGGAGGTGGTCCCAACCGATCGCGGCGCGACCGGGCACGTAGCCATAACCCGCGATGCCGCTGGTGTACGACACCTTGACCACGCCGTAGTAATGCATCGTGGTCGGCGCGCCATCGGTGGTCCGCAGCGCGTTGATCTCACTGAGCACCGTGAGCCACTGCCCGTTGCCATCGTTGCTCTGGATATCGGTGGCGCTCGAGGTGAACGGCGCGCGCACGTCGGCGGAAATGGTGTTCAGCGGAAACATGCGCTGCACCGACGACAGGAACGACGCCCGGTTGCCCGTGGTCACGTTGCCGGTGAGGGCGCCGACCACGATCGGGACGAATCGCACGTTGAACGTGGGCACGGTATTCACGCTTACGCTTTGTGGCGAGCCGGTGGTCGGCCACGTGTTGTCGCTGCGGTCGGCGTCGGTGACGGCCAGCGTGGGATCGAGATCGACCAGCACGCGCGTGGTGGGGCGGATGTTCGCGCCGGGTACCGCCACGTTCCAGGTGGAGGCCATCGTGCCTTCGTCGATCGTGGTGCGGACACTGGTTTCGGGAGCCGTGATCGTGGCCGTCTGCAGCAAGGCGGCGCCGTCGTAGATGCGCACGCGCACGTCGGGGCGCGCGCTATTGGTGGCGTTGGCCCGCACGAACACCCGCAGCAGCGCGTCGCGTCCGGCCACCAGCGTGACTGAATTATCGAGCCGCTGAATCGCTTGCGTGAGATAGACGTTCGTGATCGCGTAGTTCGCGGCCATGTTCGTGGCGTACGCGAAGCTGGCGCTGGCGTTGCCGTTCGGCGTGATCGATACGTTCAGCGACGACGGCGACGGCGTGTAGGTGGTCGAGCCACTCACCACCGTGTTGGCGGTGATCGTCCAGCTACCCACCGCCAGTGACGATACCGTTCCGGCACCGTTGGCCATACGCGGCGCGCCGGTGCCCGTAAGGGAGAAGGTCGGCGTGATGCCACCCGGGATGCCGCTGGTGGAGATGGTCACGGCACCGGTAGCCAGCGCATACGACACCGTGGCCGGCGCGGCTGCGAGCGAGGCCGTCACCGTAATCGACTGCGAGGTAGGCGACGGCACATACGTAGCGCCGGCCGCCGACACGCTGGCGGCGGTCACGGTGTAGCTGCCGGGCGCCAGCAGGGTGAGCGTCGTGGTGCCGGACACGCTCTGCGCGTAGCCGCCGGGTCCGGTCACGATCACGCTGCCGGTGCCGCCGCCGGGGAGGCCGCTCACGACCACGGCGATCGCGCCGGTCGTGATCGTGTATTGCACCGGCAAGCGCAGCGTGTCACCGGCGGCGACGGTGGCGTCGCGCGTGGTCGGGGTGGGTAGATAGTTCGCGCCGCCACTGGTCACGCCGGCCGCCGTCAACTGCCAGCGTCCGGCGGCAGCAGGGCTGATGCGCGTGGTGGCCGTGATGGGCGACGCGCTACCCGCTGGTGCCGTGAGCGTGATGTTGGCCGCGGTGCCGTTCGGCAAGCCGGTCACCGGTACCTCGACGACCGTGGGCACGACCGTGAAGGCGACGTCGGCTGTGGAGGTCGTGCCGGTCGTGACGGCGAGCGTTTGGGTGGCGGTGGCTGGCCGGTAGCGCACCCCTGCCACGGTGAGCGGCGCGGCCGACAGGACGTAGCTGCCAATCGGCAGTGAATCGAGCGTGGCGGGGCCACTGAGGGCCCGCGTGGCGCCATTGCCAGTCAGGGTCATCGCCGGCGCCGCGTCGGTGGGCAAGCCGCTGGTGGTGACGACCAAACGGCCCACCTGAGCGGCGTAGGCCACGGTTGCCGGAGCCGCCACCAGCGAGGCGCTCACGGTGACGGTGACAGTATCGGCGGCGGGGCGAAAGCTGATGCCGCCGGCCGTTATGGTGGCGGCGATCAGCCGGTAGGCGCCCGGCGTGAGTTCCGTGAGGGTGCTCGTCGCGGTCACCGTCCGGCTGAACCCTTCGGGACCGCTGACCTGCACGGCACCGGCCAGCCCTGTCGGCAGACCGGTCACGGCGACGGCCAGCGCACCGCTGGACACGTCGTAACGCAGCGCGAGGCGCGCGGTGTCGCCGAACAGCACGAGCGTGTCGATCGCCGCGGGCGACGGCGCGTAGCGGAAGCCGCCCGAGAGCAGCGTCCCCGCGGTGACTTTCCAGCGGCCCGGATTGGGCGAGGTCACCACTCGCGAGGCAGCAACCGCGACGTCGCCGACGCCCGGCGTGGACACGGTCACGGGGGCGTCGACCCCGCCCGGCATTCCCAGAATGGTGAGATCGATGGCGGTGGGCAGCGGCGCGTACGTGATGGTGGCCGTGGTGGGTGTGGATCCGCTCACGACCGTCACGGTAAAGGTGGACGGTGTGGCGGCATACGTGCCGTCGGCCGTTCGCACGGCGTGCACGGTCACGGTGTGCTGGCCGGCCGGCACGTCGACCCAACTCACGGTGCCGGTCGCGGCGCGCGTAAACGCGGCGCCGGCGACGGTGATGTCCGCGTTCGTGCCGGTGGGGAGTCCCGCTATCGCGAGGCTCAGGATTCCAGGCGGAATCGGCGCCGGCGCGGGTGGCGGCGGGCGCGTGAGGGGTCCGGCCGGCGAATCGCCGCCGGCGCAGGCCGACAGGAGGGACAGGACACAGAGCAGCGCAAAGCGCGGAGAGAATCGTCGCATGGACCAGGCGTTGGGGGATGCCAGAAAGACGATCGATCGCGCAAAACGCACCACTCACGTGAGTCTCGCGTTGTGAGTTGAAGTTTGGAGTCATGGGTTTTCACTCACGACTCCGAACTTTGACTCACGACCCACCACTCACGTGAGTCTCGAGTTGTGAGTTGAAGTTTGGAGTCATGGGTTTTCACTCACGACTCCGAACTTTGACTCAATTCCCATCACTCACGTGAGTCTCGCGTTGTGAGTTGAAGTTTGGAGTTATGGGTTTTCACTCACGACTCCGAACTTTGACTCACTACCCATCACTCACGTGAGTCTCGCGTTGTGAGTTGAAGTTTTGAGTCATGGGTACTCAAAACTTCTGGCCTAAAACAGCATCATCATCGGCGCTTCGAGCAAACTACGTAGTGTCTGCAGGAACTTGGCCCCTACGGCGCCGTCGATCACGCGATGATCGCAGCTTAGCGTGACGCGCATGCGCTGCCGCGGCACGAACTGACCGTTCTCCCACACCGGCTTCGTTTCCGTGGCACCGACCGCCAGGATCGCCGCTTCGGGTGGGTTGATGATCGCCGTGAATTGGTCGATGCCGAACATGCCGAGGTTGGACACGGAGAAGGTGCCGCCCGTGAACTCGGCGGGCTGCAGTTTCCGTTCACGCGCCTTCTTCGCCAGTTCGCGCGCGTCCTTGCCGATCTGTCCGAGTCCCTTGAGATGGGCGTCGCGGATCACCGGTACGATCAGTCCGTCGTCGGTCGCCACCGCCATACCGATGTGCGCCGCACTGAAATAGCGGATGTGATCGGTCATCCAGTGCGCGTTGCACTCGGGGTGCCGCGTGAGTGCGATGGCCACCGCTTTGATCACGATGTCGTTGACCGACACCTTGTACTGGTCGCCGTTCGCCACCATCTGCTCGCGCAGCTGTCCCACCTTCGTCATGTCGATTTCCGACGTGAGGTAGAACGTGGGCACGGGGCCGATGGACTCGCTCAGGCGACGCGCGATCGTTTTGCGCATCTGCGTGAGTGCCACGTCCTTGAACTCGCCGTCGATCTGCATCGTGGTGGCGACGGCGGTCGGCGCGGACTTCGACGAGGTGGCGGCGGGTGCGGCTGCAACGGCAGGCGCGGTGGTTGCCGCGATCGGCGCCGATGCCGCGGAATCCGACGCGGCGGCGCCTTCGATGTCGCGACGAATCACACGGCCCCCGGGGCCGCTGCCGTGAATCGCGCCGATGTCCACGCCTTTCTCGGCGGCCATGCGTCGCGCCAGCGGTGACGAGCGCACGGGACCCGACGGGGCGTCGGCGGCGGGCGCCGCGGTCGGCGTCGCTTCAGGTGCGACCTCGGCGGCGGGTGCTGCGGCGGGTGCTGCGGCGGGTGCTGCGGCGGGTGCTGCGGCGACAACTGGAGCCGGCGCCGATCCGCCAGTCAATGCGGCGATGTCCTCGTCGGCGGCGGCGATCACGCCGATCACCGCGCCCACGGCGGCTGTGGTGCCCTCGGGAACCAACTGCGCGCGCAGCACACCATCGCCGCGTGCGACGAGTTCCATGATCGCCTTGTCGGTTTCCACTTCACCGATCGTGTCGCCCGTCTTCACGGCGTCACCGACGTTCTTGACCCACTTCACGAGGCGTCCTTCCTCCATCGTGGGAGAAAGCGCCTCCATCATCACTTTCGTTGCCATGATCGCTTGGTCAGTCGAGGTAGAGAACCTGTCGGATTGCCGCGATCGTCTTCGGCAAGTCGGGCTTGGCGGCCTTTTCGAGACTCTTGGTATACGGCATCGGCGCATCGGCCTGATGCACGCGGAGCACCGGTGCATCGAGGTAGTCGAAGCAGTAGCGCTGCACGTAATCCACCACCTGCGCGCCCACGCCGCACACTTCCCATCCTTCTTCCACCACCACGCACCGGCTCGTCTTCTTTACCGACGCGGTGATCGCCTCGACGTCCATCGGACGGATCGTGCGCAGGTCGACGACGTCGCAGGTGATGCCTTCCTTCGCCATCTGGTCGGCGGCCTGCAGCGCCACCAGCACCATCTTGCCGTGCGACACGAGCGTGACGTGCTCCCCTTCGCGCTTGAGCTCGGCCTTGCCGATCGGCACGATGTAATCGGTGTCGGGCACTTCGCCCTTGGTGTTGTACAACATTTCGCCTTCGAGGAAGCACACCGGATTGTCGTCGCGGATGGCGGCTTTGAGGAGTCCCTTGGCATCGTACGGCGTGGCCGGGGCCACGACCTTGAGACCGGGGATGTGCGCCAGCCATGATTCCCACGCCTGTGAATGCTGCGCCCCGAGTTGCAACGCCGCGCCATTCGGGCCGCGGAACACCATCGGCATCGGGAACTGTCCCCCCGACATATACAGCATCTTCGCGGCGGCGTTCACCACTTGGTCTATTGCCAGCAGCGCGAAATTCCACGTCATGAATTCGATGATCGGACGCAGGCCGGCCATCGCCGCGCCGACGCCGACGCCGGCGAATCCGAGTTCGGTGATCGGCGTGTCGACGACGCGCATCTCGCCGAATTCCTGTAACAGTCCCTTGGAGACTTTGTACGCGCCCTGATAGACGGCGACTTCCTCACCCATGAGGAAGACGCGGTCGTCGCGCTGCATTTCTTCGCGGAGCGCCATGTTGAGCGCATCGCGGTACGTGATCACGGCCATGGTCGTTGGGCTCTCAGCTCGTGGTTTCGACGAGAATGTCTTCCATGAGCGCCTCGAGTGGCAACTCCGGGCTCTGCTCAGCAAAGTCGATGCTGTCCTGCACGATCTTCTTGATCTCTTCGTCCATCGCGGTCAGGTCGGCCGGCGTAATCTCGCCGGCTTCTTCCATGCGTTGACGGTGCAGGGAGATGGGGTCGCGCTTGAGATACTGCTCGAGCTCTTCCTTCGTGCGGTAGGTGCCGCTGACCGCGTCGGACATCGAGTGGCCCATGAAGCGGTACGTGCGGATCTCCAGCAGCGTGGGCGTGCCGTCGGTGCGCGCGCGGACGATCGCTTCTGCGGTCGCCTTGCGTACGGCGTACACGTCCTGACCGTCCACCACATCACGCGGCATATCATACGATGCGCCGCGCTTGTAGATGTCGTGAATGGCCGAGGCGCGCTCGAGCGAGGTGCCCATGCCGTAACGGTTGTTCTCGATGATGAACAGGCACGGCAGCTTCCACAACGCGGCCATGTTGAGCGCTTCGTGAAACGCGCCGTTGTTCACCGCCGCTTCGCCCATGAAGCACACGATGACCTGGTCACCGCCGCGATACTTGATCGCGAATCCTACGCCGGCGGCGATCGGGATATGTCCGCCGACGATGCCGTGCCCCCCGAGAAAGCCGAGTTGCTTGTCGAACAGATGCATCGACCCGCCCTTGCCCTTCGAGCAGCCGTCTTGTCGTCCGAACAGCTCCGACATCACCGCCCGTGGCGTCATGCCGCGCGCGAGCGCCTGGCCATGATCCCGATACGTCGTGATGATGTAATCGTCGGCGCGCAGGAGCGACATGACGCCGGTGGAGATGGCTTCCTGACCGATGTACAGGTGACAGAAACCGCCGATCCGACCGATGGCGTACATCTCGGCGACGCGTTCCTCGAACCGACGCTGCAGCAGCATCGAGTAGAGCAGCTCGCGATTCGTGGCCGCCGACGTGCCTTCCGATGCGTTGGCACCGGCCTTGGCATCGGCCTGAATATCGGCCCGTACGGGCTCGCCCTTCTTGCGGGGTTTCACTGTCGGCATGGGGGAATGGACGGGTGGTGAATTCTGAGGCGAGAAAACGGCGCTAGACGCCTGCGGCCTGCACTTGCTCCCAGGCGTGATAACTCGAGCGCACGAGCGGACCGCTCTCGACATGCTTGAAGCCGAGCTGCATCCCGACCTGGTACAGCTCACGGAACTCTTCGGGTGTGACATAGCGATCGAGCGCGATGTGTCCGTCGGAGGGGCGGAGGTACTGGCCGAGTGTGAGGATGTCGACGTCGACGGCGCGCAGCTCCTTCATGACTTCGACGACTTCTTCGTTGGTTTCGCCGAGGCCGAGAATGATGCCGGTCTTGGTCGGGATATCGGGCGCGATTCGCTTGGCGATCCGGAAGATTTCCAACAGTCGCTCGTACCGACCACCGGGGCGCGCCTTCTTGTACAGGCGCGGCACCGTTTCCGTATTGTGGTTGTAGATGTCGGGGCGCGCATCGAGGACGGTGCGGATGGAGTCTTCGTTGCCCTGAAAATCGGGCACCAGCACTTCGATCGAGCAGCCGGGCAGGCGCTGATGGATCTGCCGAATCGTTTCGGCGAAGATGAAGGCGCCGAAGTCGGGGAGATCGTCGCGGTCGACCGAGGTGATGACGGCGTGGCGCAGGTTGAGCTCCGCGATCGCCTGACCCACGCGCGACGGCTCGTCGAGGTCGTACTTGGGCGGACGGCCATGCGACACGGCGCAGTACGCGCAGTTACGCGTGCAGACGTCACCAAGGATCATGAAGGTGGCGGTGCCGTGCTCCCAGCATTCGCCGATGTTGGGGCAGTGGGCCTCTTGGCAAACGGTGTGCAGGTCGAGTTCCTGCATCATCTTTTTGAGGCGCACGTAGTTCTCGCCGCCGGGGGCCTTGACCTTGAGCCACGACGGTTTGCGCTCGGGGAGCGCTTCCCGACGGTGGCGTCCCATAATCTGAACCAACTGCTCGGCCATATTCTGCCAGGAAAGGCCCGGGGTGGTCCGGGACGTGATCTTGAGAAGATACCCCGCTGTTGCTTCTCAGGAAACGGCTCGGTAACCATCAAATCAAGAATAGCCGGAATTCAAGAGGGCGGAAACTTCCTGGGATGGCTATCGTACAGGAAAGACAACCCACTTTGCTCTGAGGCAGACCATGCTCCGTACCCTGTTCACCGTCGGCCTGATCGCCATGCTTGGCCTGGTTGCCCTGAAGTTGGTCTTCGGGCTCCTCGGTCCGCTGGTCGGGCTCTTGTTCATGCTGCTGGGCTTCGCGATCCGGGTGGTGCTGATCGCCGCCGTGATTTATTTCGTGATCCGGGTGGTCAGTCCGAGCACAGCCGAGCGCATCGAGAAGGCGATCCGGCGCTGATTCGACAGGCGGGCTGAGAGGTCAGACCCCGTCGGCATCTTCACCGGCTTCCGCACCACCGCTTTCGCCGCCGTCCTGGTCGCGCTTCCCGCGTGACCGGCGGGCACCTCCTCGACGTCCGCGGCGTCCTCGGCGCCGCGCTCGCGCGGCGCTGTCGAGATCCGACTCGCCGCTGTCACCAAGCGAATCGTCAGCATCGTCCCGAGCCATTGTCGGCTCGCCGATCGAGTCGGTCCCGCCTTCCGTGGCGCTGCCAGCAGCACCCTCGTCCGTGTCGGCTGAAGCGCCGTCGATCGTGCCGTCCTTCTTGGCGCGGCCACGCCGCGATCGACGGTTGCGGCGCCGCTTCTTGCGCGGCGCCGTGTCCTCGGCACCCTCGGCTTCAGATGCGTCGGCGCTTTCGGCAGCATCACCCGACTCGTTCTCGTCGTCATCGCGGTCCTCGTCGCGCTCGTCGATCACCGGCGGCGTTGGGGACCGCTCGACATACAACGACTCCGCCTCGGCTTTCGTGTCGGATTCCGTGTCGGCTTCCGTTTCGGCTCGGCTGTCGCGGTCGGCCGGTCCGAGCGCGCGCTCCAGTGCGCGCTCTTGGCCATCGCGTTTGGGCGCGGGTGCTGCGAACGGATCGTCGAGCTCGATGGACGGATCGCTGTAGGGAGAGCGCGGCTTCGGCGCACCGCTCCGCGCGGCACGCTCGCCCCGCGGCAGACGTTCAGGGCGCGGTGGCTTGACTTCCCCTTCCGTCGCGTCCGCGCGCTGGCGGTTGGGGCGTTCTGGGCGTTCGGCACGGGGAGGACGCGTGTCGGCGACCACTTTGTACGCAGGCAGTTCCGGCGTCCGTTCCATCACTTGTCCGGATGGCGCGTCTCCCTGCTCCTCGGCCGGCCGATCACTCTTCGCGCGCTCGCGCTCGCGACGACGACCCTCACGACGGCCATTGAACGATTCTTCGTCTTCGGTACGCGGGCGGTCCCGTACCCGCTCGCGCAGCTTCTCGACCGAGAGTTCGGTCTCTTCGCGGCGCTTGCCGGTCGGCGCGCCACCACGCGCCGGACGGCGCTCGGCCTCGCCCGCAGTCTCGGCGGCTGATCCAGCCACTGCACGTCGACCGCGCGCTCCCCAGGCCCACTTGAGCGCAGCGAGGGCGTCACGTACGGCCACGCGGCGTGTGTCGCGCATCCGCACGCCGTACGTGGGCTCCATCGGGACCGACTCGACTCGACGGGCCAGCGGGACCAGCTTGAGCAGCAGATCAGCGTTCGCCGTCCACGAATCCCCGACGCAGATCGGCTCGGAGCCGGCCTGGCGCACGAGATCGCGCAGCGCGGAAATCCGGATCAATCGCATCGATGCCGTGAGGTCGTTGACCCCGTCCACGCGCACGAACGGACGCATGACCCAATGCGCGGCCTTGAACAGCCGACGCACCGGCACCGGCGCGTCAGCGACCACCATCCGCTCACCAACCACCAGGTCGGCACCACCTTCGAAGCGTCGCGCGAACTCGGGGACGATACCCGGCGGATCGGTGAAGTCCCCCTGCACGAGCAACATGGCATCGCGGCGCGGGTAGCGCGTCTGGGCCGAGACGTGCCGAATCAGCGCGTCGAGAGCACCGGCGTATCCGACGTGCGCTGCGCCCCGCAGCACGGTGACGGGCATCGCGTGCGCGTACTGCTCCGCCACGTCCGCCGTTTCGTCGGCGCTCGCATCATCGTACACGACGACCTCGTACTCGCGAGGGAATTCAGCGAGCACGGTGCGGATACGCCAAAGCAGGACGCCGATGGTGGCGACCTCATTGTGTGCGGGAATGGCGAGGTAGAGCACAGGAGCCGGTAACGGGACGCGCGAGCCAGCAGAAAAAACGCTGACGTACTGGTGTGCGTCCGATAATAACAGAGTGAGGCCTCCGGCGGAGCGTTTCCGGCGAGGGGAGATCGGGGTACGTGAAATCAAGGAGTCTGCGCCATGATTCTCGCGAACACACGCGCTCGGCTCGGGCGCGAAGATGCGCAACTGGTGGTTCGGCTCGTGGCGCGCGGTTCCGGGCGCGCCCAAGAGCATGCCGAGGCCAAGCTGGCCGATCAGGGGCTCGATCCGTTGCTCGACGATCCGCTCCTGCTCGAAGGACTGCTCGGTGCGCGGCAGGGCGCGCACGCCTCTTGGCCGCTCTTCACCTACGTGGTGGTGCGGCACGCGCTACGCACGGCTGGTGAAGACGATCGGCCGATCGCCGACTATGTGGCCTCGATCCTGCTCCACTTCGGGCTGCGGCAGCGGGCGCGGCAAATCGCCGATCACGACGACGCCACGTACGACACGCTGGCGTCCCTTGGCGACGATCTGGAGGGGGGAGACGCGTCGAGGAGCTTCGTGGCCAGAGCGCATCTGGGCAATTATGCTCTATGGCTCAGTGGGCTTTTCCCGGACCACATCGAACATCGGCGTTGGCATCGAGGTGGTCCCGATCTGGGGTATTTCGAGGAAATGGGGCAACGTGGCTTTCGGCTCGCCGCCGACCACCGGCTGGCGAGCGAGCACGGTCTGGCCCCACTCTTCGCCGTGGCCGCGGAAGGTTTTCCGCGGTTGCGGGTGGCACTCAACCGGGTGAGCGACCGCTTGCTGTTTCCCAACGTGCATACGCCGGAACGTCTGATGCGCCAGGTGCGCGATGAGACGAGGTGGCGGGCTTCCAGCTGACCGCGACTATCCTTCGGACGCACGACGGGTACGTTCACCGATCTTCTTCCCGCCCATGTTCGAACCGTTACGCGACGCCCTGCGCGGATTCTCCACGCGCCTCGATCCAGATGAACGCCGCGCGGCGACGCAGGCGATGCGCGACGCGCTCGTGCATGCCAAGCTTGGGCTCAATGACCTGCGCGCGTGGTTGGTGTCGACCAATACGCGCTTGGCCGCTGAGCGTGCCGAGCTCGATACCGTGCGTCGCCGACAGGGCCTGGCCGCGGACATCAACGACCAGGAAACGGTCGCGATCGCCGAGCGTTTTGCCGTACAGCATCGGGAACGCGTGGCGATGCTCGAGAGCAAGCAGATGGTACAGCAGCAGGAACTGTCGCTCGCCGAGCGCGACTATGAAGACATGGCGGGCGAGCTCCGTCTGATTCTTTCGGGCGTCGCACCGGGCGCCCCTTCGGTTGAGCGGTCCGGCAGTTCGGGAGCAGATCTGGATCTTGGCGACTCCCCTACCGTGGGTACGGACGACGGGTTGGACGACGGGTTGGATGACGGGTTGGATGATTCGCGGGCAGGTTCGCAGACGGACTCACTGCTGTCGCCGGCGCGCCGCACGCGTGTTGAGCGCGAAGCGGATGCGGAAGCGCGACTGGCGGCCCTGAAGCGCCGAATGGGCAAGTGATGGAGCGCTGTGCGATCGCGGGGGCGTGTCTGGCCGTCTGCCTGCCGTGGTGCACGGTGTCGGGTCAGGACGTACGCGCCGACGGGCCGAAGCAGCCTCCGGTATCGAGTCGCGGCCGCCTGCCCGTGACGGGCTGTGCGGGGCAACCGATCAGCGACATCATCGTCATCACGCAGCCGCCGTTCACCGATCGCCTTCCCAAGCGGCTCGAATGGGTGCGACGTACGGTTCGCCGGACACATGTGAACACCCGAGACGATGTGGTCCGACGATTCCTCCTCATGAAGGTCGGGGAACCGTGCAACCAGATCCGGCGCGCGGAATCGGAGCGCATTCTGCGTGCGCAGCCGTTCCTCGTGGATGCCCGTATCCGAGCGTTCGACGACGAGGCCGGCGGCGTGCGGCTCGAGGTGGAGACGCGCGACGATTTCAGTATGATCTTCGCGCCGATGCTGCAGTTGCAGTCGCCGTTGCTGCGCGGTATGCGTCTCGGCGATTCGAATCTCGGTGGATCGGCCACGTTGGCGTCAATCAACTGGCGGGATGGTCGCGGGTACAACGATAATCTTGGCGTGAACGTCGAGAACTACGCCTTCGGACGCGGACGGAACGAGTTCCGCCTCGCGGCTCAGCGCAATCGGTTCGGGCAGGATATGCGACTCGAGGTGGTCCGGCCGTACTACACCGACTTCCAACGCTATGCCTGGATCGGAAGTCTGGGCGGCACGCGAGAACCGATTGAGTTTCGACGCGGCGATCTGCCGCGCAATGCGCTCACGGTGCGCCGTGAGTTTGCGAACGTCGGCGCCGTGCAGCGTTTCGGTTCGGTGGGGCGACTCCGGCTGGTCGGTGCGTCGCTCACGCGCGAGGTGCAGAGCACGGATGCGCACTCGTATCTGCTCACGCGCGACGGAGTGAGGTCCGACACCAGCAGGGCCGCCGTGCCGACCTTCCGGCCACAGCGAGTGGTACGCCTGAACGCCCTCCTCGGTGTGCGCGCCATCCGCTTCGTGCAGGTGCAAGGGTTCGACGCGCTCACCGGCGCTCAGGACGTTCGTGTCGGTATGCAGTTTGGACTTGTCGCCGGACGGTCGATGGTCGTGCGGCAGGCGCGTGATCGCGACAATTTTTTGGCTGCAAATCTGTACGCGGGGTTTGGTGGAACGCGCAGCTTCATGGGTCTGCAAGCGGTCACCGAAGGGCGCTACGATCGCGACACGAAGGCATGGGACAATTTTGTCTCCAGCGGTCGACTCGCTTGGTATTTTCGTCCGGCCATTGGCCAGACAACGGTCGTCGAGTCGGAGTGGAGTGCCGGTCGCGATATGCGCGTGCCCTTTCAGCTCTCGCTCGCGGATCGCGAAGGCGGGGTGTTGGGTCATGGCGCGTCGCGTCAGGCAGGCGCGCGGCGTCTGGTGTTCCGCGCAGAGCAGCGACTGGTGGTGCCCACGCGACTGAATGTGGCCGACGTGGGCTTCGCCGGATTCGCCGAGGCCGGCCGTCTCTGGGCCGATCAGACGGTGCCGTACGGGATCTCGACGCCGTGGCGTGGCGCGGTTGGCGTGTCGGTGCTCGCCGCCGTGCCGCCGCGATCGCGGCGGTTGTGGCGCGTCGACTTCGCGCTGCCGATCAGCGCCGATCCGCAGCGCCGATTCGAAGTACGCTTTTCGAGCGTCGATCGTTCGCGTGTGTTCTGGAACGATCCGCGGGACGTGCAGGTGGGACGTGAACGCACGGCACCGTCCAGCCTCTTCACCTGGCCGTAGCGCCGCGAGTTCACGTCTGGAGTTGTGGGTGATTCATGACCCGGAACGTTGGCTCATGACCCAGCACTCACGTGAGTCTGGAGTTTTGGGTTGAAGTTCGGAGTTGTGGGTGATTCATGACCCGGAACGTTGGCTCATGACCCAGCACTCACGTGAGTCTCGAGTTTTGGGT
>NZ_JBDNFF010000093.1:0-5690 GCF_041689975.1 Gemmatimonas sp. | reverse complement strand
GGTTTCGTGTGGGTGACTCTCGCCCAACGACCCGCTGCGTAACCCCACCGAGCATGGCCGCTGACATGCCGCAGATCAACGACGACAACCTGAAGAGTAACGCGCGGTACACCGTCGTCTCGCACGGCTCCAATCCGCGTCGTGTCGGCCGAGATTCACCCACACGAAATCCCAACGCGCCAAATACATGAAGGTGGCCATTTTGAATCGACCTATCGGGAAGAGATCTCTGCGCCGCTGCGTTCTCCGTTTCTCTGCGTGATCCGTTCTCGATCTACCCGAGCATCGCCGCCAGTGATCTGCCGCTGAACGGAGCAGACGTCGATGGACCGTCTGCCGAACTGATCACGCAGAGGACGCGCAGGCGCAGAGAACGCGAAGAAACAGTCCAAGGTGAGGCCGTTGACGTTTCGGTCCGTTGCCATGGGCCGCATTGTCCGCTGAACTATCGGCCCCTTCCCGATACCCCTGTTGTTTGTCCGTGCATTTCAGCGGCCGGTCGCAGTGACGCGGTTCTCAGGCGAGTCGGCCGAGAATCACCCACACGAAACCCAGAAGAGTCTTTCAAATGAAAGGCTCCGACTTGCACCACGCGCCGTGGGAGCCGTAGCAGTGTCATAGCGTTTGCCGCGTCCGAGGGTCATCGCATGGCGGGCCGCCATCTGATCATCGAGACACTGGCGATGACGGCGTCTGTCAGCAGTGCGAGTGTGAACAGGCCGTACGCGACCAACCGTGGTGCCCATACGCCACCGCGTTCCTGAGCGTAGAAGTACAACTGCAGCAGCGCCGGCGGCACCACCACACCGAGCTCGTGCCCGCCCCGGCGCCTGTCACACGAATTCTCGCGAGCCATGCCGATGCGCAGTTGGCTGTAGTCGCGCAGCAGCGCACATGCCGTAGCACGCTGGAGTCTGCGCTACGGGCGACCCTGCATTCCGGTGATGTCGGCGTGACCTTGATGGCCCGGCGTGACGGGTCGCAATCGTTCCGCAAGCTCCCTGACGGCCATTCTTGATGAAAGAACCCCCCTCGACGCCTACATGAAAATACTGTGCCGATTGACCGATCCCTCTCTGAAGAGGGTGCGTTCCTGTCTGCGATTTTCACGTTGAACTGATCACAGAGAGACACAGAGAAAAGCAGAACACAGAGGTCCCTGTTCTCCTTTTCTCTTGGTCTCTTTTTCTCTGTGTGATCAGTTCAACCGTGCCGCCAAGGCAACCGGTCACCAACGGGCTGATGTCGCCACTTCTTTCATGTAGCATCTTCGCGAGCGGCACGAGACAGGATTCTCCTGGACGCAGTTGCTATGCATTGAGGGCGGATCATTCCTTCGCGAGGCTGACGGTATTCCGTTCAAGGCTGACCTGACGTCCGCGACGATTACGCGCGATGGTGGGAGCGCGTTTGCCGGCAAGTCGAATCGGCAAGTCGTGCTGTTTGATGAAGGCTCTGTTCAGAAATTTCGTGGAGATGCGGTGGTGATCGGCACGATTCACCTTATCGTGCGCCCACGCTGACCTCCTCGAAGGCTCGCGACAGCGTGGCCGACCATCTCGCGGCCTCTTTGATCGCTGAGCCGTAGTGTCAGACCGTCAGCAAGTCTTCGGCGGTGAAGCCGAGCACGGTTCCGGCCTGTATCGCTCGCGCGACACTCGGGCTCCAGTCGCCGCGTGCCGAGAAGCACGCGAGGATGAGGGGGCCACCTTGCGCAGCTTTGGGCAGTTCAGCGTGCAGGAGGGCGGCGCGGGTCCGCAGTTTGGTGAGGTCGTCATCGTCGAACGATCCCCATTTGCACTCACCGACCAGGAGCTCGCGCTGGGCACCGAGGGCGACGATGTCGACCTCGTTCTGCGAGGTGGTATCCCACCAGGCGCCGACGCGGCTCGGCCGGAAGGGCAGCCGACTCGTACGGCCGACCCAGGCACGACACATCTCCTCGAACGCGTGCCCCATGTAGTCGTCGAGCCCCGGGACGACTCGACCGGCCCACAGGGCGTCGGCTGGCGTGAGGCTGGTTTCGCCGCCGGCGAGCAGCGGTGCGACAAAGCGGTGCCAGAACGCGACATAGTGGTCGACGATTCGGTACCGCGTCCGGCGCGACGTCCGGGGGTTCTCCGTGACGGGAATGATGCGTGCGACGAACTGCATTTCCTCCAGCCACTTCATGGGTCGCGACAGCGAGCCCCCTGGCTTGCCGACCCGCTGCGTGATGTCTTTCCACGTCTGTGCGCCGGTGGCGATGGCCTGAATGATCGAGTAGTGCACGTCGGCCTCGCGAAGGAACGCGTCCAACATGCGCTCTGCGTCGTCGGCCAGTCGGCCGCTCGGATCGAGGATGAGCCGCGCGACGTTGGTGGCCAGATCCTCGTCCCGCCGAAGGAGGGCCAGGTGGCCGGGGAGTCCGCCAAAGATGCCATGCGCCAGGAGCACGTCCCGGGCGTCGTAGTCGGGAACAAAGGCCCGGACGTACTCGAGGTGGAACGGTGGGAAGTGGAGGCGTCCCGTGCGGCGGCCGTACAGCGGTTGGTCGACCTCCTCCAGCCGCCTCATCGCTGTGAAGTGCGAGCCGGCGAGAACGACCTTCATCCGGGAACCCACCCAGTGGTGATCCCACACGCTCTGCAAGATCGATGGAAGCGCCGGAGCAGCGTCGGCGAGGTACGGAAACTCGTCCAGGATCAACAGGAGCGGCGCGCCGGCGGCGCGGTCCGTGAGGTACCCGAAGAGGTCCTCCCACGTCCCGAATCCTGTGCCACGGGCCAGTGCGGCATCTTTGTAATGCTGGCCGACGATCCGGCTCAGTGCTGCCAGCTGTTCTGTTTCTGTGCGTTTGGTGGCTTGATAGTAGATGCCGTTGACGGCTCGGGCAAAACGCGCCAGCACCCAACTCTTGCCCGCACGACGCCGACCGAGTCCGATGAGTAGTGCAGGATCTGGTCGCGCCCAGACCGTGGCCAATTCGCTCCAGATGGCGTCCCGGTTGATGACCTCGGCCGGCTTAACCGCGGCGGCGGCTCCCTGGGAAGAAGGACGAGGTGGCATCGCAGTTCCTTTGCAAGCGCTTCTGGTGTTATTACATAAGTTGTAGCACTACAACTTGCAGCTCTACAAGTTGTATCGCTGCAACCAAAATAAAGTTACCCACTTCGGGCGGCTGCCGTCAACGGCGTCTGCGCCGCGCCCGCACCCGTCGACCCGCCCCGTCGCCCGCTCATCACCGTCCGCGAAGGAGAATGCGTCAGCGGGGATCGACTCGACGACGGAATCGCTTGCGTTCACAACATTTCGGATCCAAGGCGAACGCAACGTCGATCGCGGTCCACCTGGCTGGTGCGGACCACCATTCGGTTACCCGACGACACCGACCGCGCCCATCCCAGCGTCACCCTGTTCACGTCTCGGCCACCGCGCACGCCACGGCATACGTGACCTCATGGTTGGTCACATCACCGTGATCCTTGATCCGGCCACCACTCCCATCAAGGTTGTTCACCACGCGAGGCGGGTAGCTGTAACGCATCCCGACACTACCCACCACCTGCGTGGTGGATTCGCTGGTGCGCTGCGTGCCGTTCCTTCCGATGCCGCCGTACTGATCGTCCTTGTCACCGACCGCCTTCACATTGTCACCAGCCAAGCGCGATGAAATCGCGTACGCCTTTCCCACTATCGTATCCTGATACGAAAACGTGGAGATGAACGGACCCCTCACAATGCCATGCTCGATCACCTCGCGAAAAAATCCACGATCACCGTGTCCGTTGTCCTGACTCAGGCCGTCGTGCGAGAACGCGGCTTGCAACAGCGATAGCGAATCGGGCTGCACCCTGGGATCGGCGCAGAGTGCCTTCGCGCACGCCGCCATGCACCGCCCGCCAAGACTGTGACCGATCAAGTGTACGCGCAGCGCTGGATGGCGCGCCTTGAGTGCACGGACTGCTGCCGCCACACCGTTCGTGCCGACGCTCCCCGAGCGGTTCTTCATCATGTACCACGTGGTGAGATTGAGCACCTGTCCTACCCGACCGGCAATCGATTTCAGGGCGCCGCCGATGAACAGCGGAGCACCATCGCTGCTGCCACTGCCGGAGGCGCCGCCGCTGTCGAGCATCATGACGCCACCGTCGCCATCACGACGCACTGTGGGGAGGATGATGGGCGCTGCAAGCTTCGCGAACAGGTCGGCGCCGCGCTGGGCAGTGACTTCCTCGAATCCCTCAGTGGGATCGGCGTCGGCCGACGTGCCCACAAGGGACAGCAGGAGTGCCACGAACTCGTCCTGCGTGTCCGTGCTCGCCTCGAGTGCATCGAGCAACGCCAGCGCGCGGTCGACCGTGTCGCGCTGCCCGGCCGTCACGATGTCGTTGCGTAATACCAGGAGCTCCGCCCGTGCGTCATCGAGCGCCGCCGCTTCGCGGTCTTCGAGATGCTGCGCTTCGCCTTCGCTCCTGCTCGGCCCCTCAGAGAAGGCCTTGGACGGCCAGAAGACGCCAGCGGTAGCGTATGAGCGCGATGCAAGCGCGGGTGCGAGCTCCTCCCGCGTAATGTGCGCGCTGAAGTTCTGGAGAAATCGGCGGTACAGGTCTCGCGCCTCGCCCGCGTTGTTGCGAAAGCCATGCGCGATCATGAGCAGATCGGTGGTGCCGGTAGACTGCACGTGCGCTTGCAACGCATCGAGCGCCGTCGATGTGGGTTCACCACGCTGGTCGTACTCGAGTGCCTCGAACGGAAAGCCGCCCAGTGTTTCCATGTAGAATCTCCTCGAACGATCAGACGGCCTGCAGCACCTTCATGAGATCAAGCAGGCCGTGCCCCTGAAACGCGGGCTCACGACCGAGGTCGACGGCATTCATCAGGAAAAGTGCCTTCACACGCTCCGGTTGGCCGATGAACTCCGTACGTACCGACAGAAATGCGGCAGCTGCACCGGACATATGGGCCGCCGCCATACTGGTGCCCGTTTGTTCGCAGTACAGCACCATGCCGCGCTCCAGCGCCCGCGCAGCCGATTCGGACGGTTCCGAAAGCGTGGTGTCTTCCGGTGCGTGCGCCGTCATGCCGGGCGCGGTGGCCACCGACTCCGCTGCAGCATCGGATACGGGTACCGGAGCGGTCGTGTCACGACCGAAGCGCTCGCGTTCGCGACCGGCTGCGCAGGAGCGGATGCGTTCACCGGGTGCGAGCACGTCCGGCTTGCGTCGCCCGTCTCCGGTGGGACCTCGCGACGAGAAGTACGACACACCATAGGTGTGTGGCATATCGCGGTGGGTCGAGCCCACGGTGATCGCCAACTCCGCGTTGCCCGGATCAGTGATGCTCAGATCGCGATAGCTGCTCTGCTCCACGCCGGCACCCGTGATATACGACGAGTAGCCGCTGTTGCCGGCCGACACCACCACACAGACGCCGGACTTCACGAGACGATTCACTTCGGAACAGATGGGGCTCTGACCGCAGGCGAACCAGCGCGGATCAAAATCATAGCCGATGCTCATGTTCACGCCGTGCACGAGCAGGCGTCGGCCGTACTGATTCCAGCGCTGAATATCCTCGAGCGCGCGCAGCACCCAACTCACTTTGCCCTGCCCGCGCGTCTGCTTGTGCTCATCGGTGCGCGTGACATCGGCAATGACCTTGAGGCTCACCAACTTGGCCAGCGGCGCCACACCGCTGATCGACGTCAG
>NZ_JBDNFF010000092.1:0-2886 GCF_041689975.1 Gemmatimonas sp. | reverse complement strand
GAAACCGGTTGGTTTATCCTACCAAGTGCCACCCTCATTCGGCGAGACGCCTTGCTACGAGTCGGGATGTTTAGCGAGGCTATCACACTGAATGAGGACGTCGCCTGCTTTCTCAAGCTGATGGTCCAGGCATCGAGCGTTATTGTCGATCGGCCGCTCACGCGCTGGCGCATTCATGAGACAAACACACACCGGGACCACGTGGGAATGTTGCGGGGGCGACTTGCGCTGACTCGTGATGCACTGGGTACGCCAGAGATCTACCCACAAGCGTTTGTGCGTCGTTTGCAAGCAGAGCTTGGGCAGCTGTTAGTCTCGCTGGCCCGCGAGGAGGCCCGTCTGGGCCACATGCAGACTGCGAGGATGCAGCTGCTCGAGGCGTACCGTCTCCAGCCCGACATTAAGGTTTTAATGATGATTCTTTCGTCATTCGCAGGCCGTACGGCTTTCGAACTTTTAGCGAAGCTTCGCCGGACAGTTGGCAGCACCATCGCAAGTGCCGGTGGTGCCGGACCGAACCAAGAGTAAAAATGGGTGTGGCGTAGCTGACACTTGTGTAGCGCAAGCGCAACAGGGTATGGATGACGCAACGGATCGACATAGAACACGATGGTGAGGGTGACAACGCGGTGCCGACCAGCGCAACCGAAGGCAGTTGCAACGGCCGGTTCTTCTGGTGGCAAGCGAGGGCAGCTATACGAACGAAAAAAGCGGACCGAAGTCCGCTTTTTCCCAATCGAGCTGCTGACCATCCCTGTTTACGCCTGCTTGCGACGCTTCGAAACGAGTCCAAGTGCTGCCAACCCCGCGGCCATGAGCACGTACGTAGAGGGCTCCGGAACCGTGGTGCTGAAATTAGCGGCCTCAAAGGCGTTGACCTGCGGGCTGTTGTTGAACACCAAGCTGGTGATCTGGCTACCCGTGTTCGCGACGAACCGCACGGACGTCGAGACGCTCTGGTCGCCGTTGGTCACGGGGAATCCAAGGCCGACGGCCGTAAACTGCGTGCTGAATGAGCCGCCGATGTTCGTCCAATTGACCGTCAACACGTTGTAAAGATCAGGGGAGCCCCAGACGAAGCCGATATCCCGGATCCCCGTCGAGAAGGTCAGAGTTGCCGGTGCCGTTGGCGTCGGGCCAGCAGCTAGGAAACGGCCCTGGAAAATTCCCCCGGCCGGAATATCGGCAAAAGGCTGATCTGCCATGTAGACGGTGCCACCTACAATGCTACCGATCGAACCGAGCGTGCAAGGCGTGCCAAAGGTGCACGCACCCGTCGACAACCCCAGAAATCCCCCCAAGGGGCCGCCCATCGATCCAGCAACCTGAGCGCTGGCGCTGGTGCCGACCGACGCAACGAGCGCCGCGGACGCCAGCAGAGACTTTGAAAATTTCATGCATCCACCTGTGTAAAGGATTCGTGGTACGTACCGCCAGTCCGCACGGCCTTGTCTAGACGAGCTGCGGTCTGAAGGACGATTCTGCAAAAGTCGGTCCACTCAACCGCCGCATCGCCTGCAGTAGTAAAATTGTGCGGAGCAGGGACTTATGGCCAAGCCGCCGAATGGCGAGGACGGGGAATGTTGCGCGGACACTACATTTGCAGGGCACCTGTGACGCCGGCGCCACAAGCACCAGCCGCATCCGCAGGCGCGCACCGATTGGCGAAGATTTAAAAATACCGGTGATAAAGACTTTCAGCTTCGCGGTGCAGTCGACTTCTTACCGCGCGTGAAAAAAATACGCCGATGTGCTGAGCCGCATGATTCGCTACTCGGAGACGGCAGCCCGCGTGGCCTCGAGAAACCCTCGCCCATACACGGAACACGGCTCCAGGTGAGCTCCTTCGGCCCACTCGTTCCACGCATTGATGAAGACCGGCGCGAGTTCGCCACCGATATCCTGACGCTGCGCGATCAACTTTCGGAGCCAGTGTTCATAAAGCTCTGGTGTCGCGCCCTCGAAGATCGTGGCGTTCGCCTTCCTCCGAGGGGAATTGTCCCACGAGGGACAGGCACAACGGAATCGCGGATAATCCGGTAAGCCCTGCGACAGCATGTGAGTAACGAGATCTGAGTACCGGTAGAGCGTATGATCACCCCAAAACGGCTTCCTTCCCAAAAACTTTTTAGCTATGCGTCCTGGAATACTCTGCTGCCTGGCTCCGGGCAAAATGCTCCAGTTGGGCGCAAACTCGACTGCGGCATTAAAACCAATACTCCGCGGATCGTAACCACCAGAAAAGCTGTCCACGCGTGCGAGATAGAGTTCGCCCAACCCATACGCAACGGCTTCTCTTTGCCAGATCTCGGCCGTCCGTGCGGGCTCTGGTAAAAGCTCAGTTCGGTAAATCAACACGAGCGGCTTGCCCTTCACGCGCACATAGCGCGGATCGGCAAGTGTCGGCAAAAGCGCGCGAATGTGCTGCTCATCATCCGCAATTGAATGTTCCTGCCCAAGAAGAACCTGTTGGGCTGAGCCGTCCCATCGGCGCGTCCAATTCTCGTTCGCCCAGCAAATACAAAAAGGAAAGTTGGGTTCACCTGAAGCCACGACCTCGTCGAGCGGCCGATTCAGGAGTCTGCGGCCGTTGAACCAGTAGTGGTAATAGCAGAATGCCGTCACTCCATGCGCTCGCGCGAGATCTGCCTGCGCTTTTCGGACATCCGGGAGTCGCAGATCGCAGAAGCCAAGATCAGTGGGAAAGCGCGGTTGAACGTGGCCGCGGAACTTGGGCACTGATCGGACTACGTTCGTCCATTCGGTAAAGCCTTTGCCCCACCACTCATCATTTTCAGCTATCGGGTGGAACTGCGGAAGGTAAAACGCGATCGCCTTGATTGATTGATCGGAGGGCATCGATGACGCGTTGAGTGTGTTGGTTTC
>NZ_JBDNFF010000091.1:0-5478 GCF_041689975.1 Gemmatimonas sp. | reverse complement strand
CGCCGTATCGCCGAACAGACCGGTGGTCGTTACTACCCGCTGGCGGACGCCGGCAAGCTGGCCGAAGACGCCGTCTTCACCGAAGCGGGCGTAACGGTGCGCGAGGCGAAGGATCTGTGGGACATGCCCGCGGTATTCCTGCTGGTGGCGCTACTGCTTGGCGCGGAGTGGGGATATCGTCGGTGGAGGGGACTCGCATGATGCGTCGCGGCATGATTTTTCGAATCGTACGGATCACACGCGCAATGGCGCTGCAGGGGGCGCTCGCGCTGATGGTCGCGCTACCGCTCAGCGCGCAGCGTACCCATGTGCTGCTGGTGGTCGGCCTGTCGGGAGCGCCACAGTTCAAGCGCTCGTTCGAAGCGGCTGCGCAGTCAGCGCGCAGTGCGGCGACGAACCGTTGGGGCGTGAGTGATTCCAGCCTGATCGTGCTCACGGAAGACTCCACGCGCACCGCGCTCTCGTCGGGCCGATCCACGCGCGAGAACATCGCGCAGGCGCTCCTGCGACTGTCGTCGCGTGTGCAGCCGGGCGATGTGCTGTTCGTGATGCTCATGGGCCACGGCAGTGGTGAAGGCGCGCAATCGAAGGTGAACCTGCCGGGTCCCGATGCCACGGCGGCCGAGTATGCGTCCTGGCTGGCCGGTTTCAGTAAGCAGCATGTGGTGTTCGTGAACGCCGCCACCGGCAGTGGGGATTTCGTGCCCGTCCTCAAGGCACAGAATCGCGTGGTAGTGACCGCGACCAAGACCTCCAACGAGCGTAACGAGTCGATGTTTCTGCAGTACTTCGCCGGCGCTCTCGGTATGGATGCTGCCGATGCCGACAAGGACGGACGTCTGTCCGTGTTCGAAGTATTCCGCTTCGCCCGCACCGAAGTGGGCAAGGTGTACACCAGCTCGAATCGCATGCAGACCGAGCACGCGCTGGTCAGTGACTCGTTGCTGGCGTCGCGCGTAGCGTTCGGTAAGACGGCGGCCTCGGCCGATCCGCGTATCGCAGGTTTGATCGCTACGCGCCAGGCGCTCGAGTCAGAAGTGGCGTCGCTGCGCAGCAAAAAGGCGACGATGACCGCCGACGCGTACAATGCGGAACTCGAGCGGTTGTTGCTCGCACTGGCGGAAAAGACGAAGGCGATTCGCGCTGCGGGAGGTGGCACATGAGATGTTCCGCGTCGACACGTTCTGCGTGGCTGCTGTCCGTCGTATCGGTGCTCACGCCGATGGCGCTGACGCCGATGGCGGCCTGCGGGCAGGACCGCGCGGCGGCGCAACAGGCGGTGCGCGTAATGTCGCCGATTGCTCCGCGCGTGCCGGGCCCCGACCGATGGGCCACGGAGATCGCCGCCGCGGAGGCCTCGACTCGCCGCGGTGAACGTCGCGACGCCACGCAGCGGGCCGCGCGCATTGCGGCCGCTTACGAGCAGGGTGGCGCACGCAACAGCGACGAGTACCTATCGGCGGGTCGCGCGTATGTACTGCTGGGGATCGGCAATGCGCAGGCGGTGCGATCGGCGCTGGCCGCGTTCGATCGTGCCACGGCCGCCGACTCCAACAACTTCGACGCGCAGCGCCGCGCCGGTGAGTTGTTCCTCGAGAAGTACAACGCGCCCGATGCGCGGTTGTCCTTTGAAGGGATTCTGCGTCGCTCGCCCACCGACGCCAAGGCGTTGCTGGCGTTGGCGCGTGTGGAGGAGTTCGAGGGTAAGGGTAACCCAATGGCCACAGCGCGTCTCAGCATCGCCAGCGACCCGCGGTATGCCGACGCATTGGCGTTCGTGGCGAAGATGCACCGCGACGCCGAGGCGTATGACTCGGCGCGCGTGTATGCACAACGAGCGATCGATGCCGACTCGACGTCGACCGCGGGCTGGTCGGTGCTGGGCTCTATGGCCTTTCTGAACGGCGACAGCGCCACGTTCCGCAAGGCGCTGGCGGCGGTCACGGCGGTGCAGCCGGCACTCGCGGAGTTCTATACCGACCTGGCGGAAGCCTCGGTGCGTCAGCGTCGATACACGGAATCGGTAGCGCTCGCGCGGCGAGCCATCGGCTACGACTCACTGTATGTGCCGGCCTATGGGGTGATGGGGACGAACCAGTTGCGCATCGGGCAGATGGCCGCAGGTCGCACCGCGCTGGAGCGCGCGTTCGCCCTCGACCCATTCAATCTGTGGCACAAGAACACGCTCGATCTGCTCGACAAGATGAAGTCATTCCGCACGATCGACCGCGGACGGTTCCGCGTGGTCGCGCCGCAGGAAGAAGCCGATCTGCTGGCGCTGTACGTCGTACCGTTACTGGAGCAGGCGTACGATTCGCTCGCCGTACGTTATGGCTACAAGCCTCCCACACCGATCCGTCTCGAGTTCTATCGCTACCATGCCGACTTCTCGGTGCGCACGGTGGGCCTCGCCGGACTTGGCGCGCTGGGCGTGAGCTTCGGCAGCCTGCTGGCGATGGACACACCGAACGGTCGTGCGAAGGGTGATTTCAATTGGGGCTCGACGGCGTGGCACGAGCTGACGCACGCGTTCACGCTGGGCGCGTCGGACCATCGCGTACCACGGTGGCTGTCGGAAGGACTGTCCGTACTCGAAGAGCGGCGCGTGGGACGTGGCTGGGGCGCCGACGCCACGGTGTCGTACGTGATCGCCATGGCCAACGGGAAGCTGCGTCCCATCAGTCAGCTCAGTGACGGCTTTCTCAGGCCTCGATTCCCCGAGGAGACGCAGTTCAGCTACTACCAGGCGTCGTTGTTCTGCGAGATGGTGGAAGCGACGCGCGGTGCGGCCGCGTTGCCGGCCATGCTGACGGCATATCGCGACGGTATGGACACGCCCGGCGTGTTTCAGAAGGTGCTCGGCAAAACGCCGGCGCAGATCGACGTCGAGTTCGAGGCCTACACACAGCGCAAGTTCGCGCAGGCGATCAGTGCGGTGCGTGGTACGTCGCCGAACGACAGCAGCGGCGGCAAGTTCGTAGCCACGATGCGCGAGGCCGCGTCGAAGATGGGCACCGACCGTAATTCCGCACGCCAACTGTTCGAGCAGGCGCGCACCATGTTCCCCGAGTACGGCGGCGATGACGGTCCGGCGTGGTACCTCGCGGAAATGGCGGGGGCGGCGGGCGACACTACCCTCGCCCTCACGATGGTCGAGCAGGTGACCAGCCGCAACGAAACGGCGTGGATCGCCAATATGTTCGAGGCGAATCTCCGTGAGAAGCGCGGCGACAAGGGCGGTGCCATCCGCGCACTCGACCGGCTGAACTGGATCTGGCCGTACGAGCCCACGGTGCACACGCGCCTGGCCGCACTGGCCGCCTCACAGGGCGATCACGCCCGCGCGGTGCTGGAGCGTCGTGCGATCATTGCCATAGGTCCCACTGACCTGCTCGATGCGCGATACGAACTGGCGCGCGCGTTGCGGGATGCCGGTGATATCGCCGGTGCCCGTCGCGAGCTGTTGCAGGTGCTCGAAGAGGCGCCGTCGTTCGAAAAGGCACAGACCCTGTTACTGGAGCTTCGCGGAAAATGACATCACTTACCCGCGCGCTGCTGCTCGGCGCACTTCTGCTGTCCACGACGGCGCCATTGGAGTCGGCGCAAGCTCAGCGACGCGGCCCGCCCGAGTTTTTGCCGAACGTGCCCTACGACGGACGCTTGACCTTTGTGCGCGTGAAGTACCAGATGCCGGAGTTTGGCGGCGGCGGATTCCGTGGCGGTCGCGACATCCCGTGGAGTCACGACTATCCGCGCGGGGAGCGCCACTTCACGAAGATCATCAGTGAGCTCTCGACCAGCCGCGTGCGGATCGATGCCAGCAATATCCTGACGCTCGACGATCCACAGCTCGGTAAGTACCCCATTGCGTACATGGCCGAGGCAGGCTTCTGGCGACCCTCTGACGCGGAGGCGCTTGGGCTCCGGAATTATCTGGCGAAGGGCGGCTTCATCATTTTCGACGACTTCGCCGGCGAGCACTGGATGAACTTCGAAAGCCAGATGAAGAAGGTGCTGCCGAACTTGCGGCCCATCGAGCTGGATTTGTCGCATCCGATCTTCGACTCGTTCTACCGCATCAAGAGTCTCGAGTACGATCATCCGATTTACCGAGGCATGAAGTCGGTGTTTTACGGAGTGTTCGAGGAGAATGATCCGAAGAAGCGCATGCTGGCGATCGTGAATTACAACAACGACCTGTCCGAGTACTGGGAGTTCTCCGACACGGGGATGTTCCCGCTCGACATGTCGAACGAAGCGTACAAGCTCGGCGTGAACTACATCATCTACGCGTTGACCCGCTAGCCCCCGAGGAATCAGTTGACCGCTCCGGCCCCTTCTACGTCTGAACTCGACCGTCTCGATGACGGCGCTCTTGCCGACCGCCTGCAGGGCGCCGGTCAACGCATCGCGACCGAACTCCGCAAAGTCATCGTCGGTCAGGACGTCGTGGTGGAGCAGGCGCTGATCGCGCTCTTCGCCGGCGGCAACTGTCTGTTGGTAGGCGTTCCCGGTCTCGCCAAAACCCTGTTGATCTCGACGCTGGCGCGTGCGCTCGATCTCAAGTTCTCGCGCATTCAGTTCACACCCGACCTCATGCCCAGCGACGTGACCGGTACCGACGTTATTCAGGACGATCCGGCCACGGGCCAGCGTCGTCTCGCGTTCATGCCGGGTCCGGTGTTTACCAACGTGTTGCTGGCCGACGAGATCAACCGCACGCCGCCCAAGACACAAGCCGCGCTGCTCGAAGCGATGCAGGAACGTCGCGTGACCGTACAGGGGCGCACTTACGAACTCGACAAGCCGTTCTTCGTGTTCGCCACGCAGAATCCGATCGAACTCGAAGGCACGTATCCGCTGCCGGAAGCGCAGCTCGATCGCTTCATGCTTGAAATCTTGCTGGACTACCTCCCGGAAGAAGACGAAGTGGCCGTGGTGAAGTCGACCACATCGCTGCCGCCGGAGGCGGTGCAGCCGGTGGTGTCGAAGGAGGAGATTCTGGCGTATCAGCGCGTGGTGCGTCGCCTGCCGATCGCCGACGCCGTCACACGCTATGCCGTAAAGCTGGTGCGCACCTCCCGCCCCGGCGACGGTGCCCCCGATTATGTGAAGCAGTTCGTGTCGTACGGCGCGTCGGTGCGCGCGGCGCAGGCGTTGGTGCTGGGCGCCAAGGCGCGGGCGCTGCTGCAGGGGCGCGCCAGTGCCAGCTTCGAAGACGTGCGGGCGCTCGCACGTCCCGTGCTGCGGCATCGCGTGCTGGTGAACTTCACGGCGCAGTCGGAGAAGGTCTCCACTGATTCGCTCATCGGGCGTCTGCTCGAGAGCGTGCCACTTCCCCGCTCGTCGCTCTGAGCGATTCGTGGCGACCGCTCCCGCGTCCTTTCTCGACCCCGCCTTGTTGGCGCGTATCTCCGATCTCGCGCTGTTGGCGCGTACGGTCGTGAACGGTTTCATGCACGGCCAGCATCGATCGCT
>NZ_JBDNFF010000090.1:0-12607 GCF_041689975.1 Gemmatimonas sp. | reverse complement strand
TGATGCGCTCTTCGACACGATCGGCGGCGGCGGCGCGATCATGAATAGAAGCGCGCGCATGCCCGCCTTTGGCGGGACGCTCACGAGCGTGCAAATTCGTGCGCTCGTGCGCCGGATTCGGATCCTGTGCCGGTGCGAGGGACCGGCCTGGTCGCGTGCGGAGTTGCGCTCGTGAGCGGCCAGTGGTCCGCGCGCCAGGCGTGTGCCCTGCGCGCGGTGCTCGCCGTGAGTGCCCTGGTGGGATGCGGGCCGCGACAGGACGAACCGGGCGTTACCGCCACCGGGGACGCTGTGCCGCTCTTCACCGCTCGTGTGGCGGATCCTCCGCCGCCACCCACGGCGGAGGCGTTCGCGGGATCGGACGCGTGTGGCACGTGTCACGCGCAGATGGTGGCGGTTTGGCGTCGCTCGACGCACGGCACCGCCGGTGGGGTGCCCGGCAACACCGCCGCTCCGTGAGGCGCGCACGGGCGGAAGCGGGTCCGGAAGTGGGCCCCGCTCGCCTTAACTCCCGTCAGATATTCCCGGCCGGGGGACCAAGTGAATCACCACGGGACCAAGAGCGACTATTGTGGTACGAAAACGTTGCCTAGTGCAACGGCTCGCTTCATATTACCCCCGTTCTTGTGCCGCGCCCTTCGGCGCGGCCATGTCCGAACTCAGGGAGGGGGCGCATGTCAGGACTCTTTCGTACGCGAGGCCGACGCCTCATCACGTGGCTGGCGCTGGCCGTCGCCGCGCCATTCACGCTCGCCACGGCGCAGGGCGCGACTGCGATCGTTGAGGGACGTGTGACCGATGCCGCCACGTCCCGTCCGCTCGAAAACGTGCAAGTCACGATCGACGGTACGACGTTAGGCGCTGCCACCAACGCGCAGGGCAACTACCGCATAACGGCGATTCCCGTACCTGGCGGCACGGCTGACGTCGTCGTCCGTGTGCGGGCGATCGGTTACTCGCGGGAAATTCGTACAGTGTCGGTCAGCGCGGGCCAAACGACGCGTCGGGACTTCAACGTCACGGTGTCGGCCGTTCAGCTCAATCAGGTGGTCGTTACCGGTAGTGGGCAGAAAACCGAAGTGAAGCGACTCGGCAACACGGTGGCGATCATCATCCCCCCCGCCAACGCGCCCATCAACGACATCTCGAACCTGCTCACGGGGCGTGAGCCGGGCCTGACCGGTCTCGTGTCGGGCGGTCTATCGGGCGAAGGCGCCAAGATCCGTATTCGCGGCAATGCCTCACTCTCGCAGTCCAATGAGCCTATCATCTTTTTGGACGGCGTGCGCATCAACTCCGGCGGCGGCTACGGGATCGGCAATGGCGGCGGCGGTTCGCCCTCGCGCATCGACGACATCGATCCCAGCACGATCGAACGCGTCGAGGTGCTGAAGGGCGCCGCCGCGGCGACGTTGTACGGCACCGAAGCGTCCAACGGCGTGATTCAGTTCTTCACCAAGACGGGCTCCACGGGCGCGCCGCGCTGGAGCATGCAACTGCAGCAGGACGCCGTGGACTTCGGCAACCGGGTGGGAGCGAATTCCGGTTACGCACGGACGCAGGCGCGCGCGGACTCGCTCGCGACGTACTGGAACAAGCCCGGCCTCAAGGCCTTCGAAGTGTTTGAGGTCCCCGTGTTCAAGGACTACTTCACCGAGACCGGTACCGCCAACGTGCTCTCGACCTCGGTGCAGGGTGGCGGCCAGGCTGTCACCTACTTCGCCTCGGGCCGCTACTACTACGAGAACGGTCCATTCGGAGGGGCGGACCTCGGGCCGGCGCGTGACAACGTGCGCCGCATCCAGACGTCGGCGAATCTGTCGATTGTCCCGACCAAGAACCTGCGGTTGCGCTTCAACAATGCGTACTACAACACGCAGAACAAGTCGCCGGAGAACAACAACAACATTTTTGGTGTGAACTCGTTGTCGTACATGGCGCGTCCGGAGCTTGCCAACTGCAACTTGTCGTCGTACGTGTCGCCGGGCCGCTGCTCCGGGGCCGGCAATCCGTTTGGCAATCAGGCGTTTGCCACCGCCCGCGAGGCGATGCAAGTCACGAATGAGACGGGTACGCAGCGCTACGTCGGAACGCTCGACGGTTCGTACACGGCAGGGTCGCGCCTCACGCTCAGCACGACGTTCGGCTTCGACTATGCCGCGCAGCGTGATTTCGGGCTCTCGCCCTTCGGCTACAATGTGGACCTGTTGACCGCGAATAACGCGGACGGGGCGCGACAGGTGTTTGCGAGCGGCACCCGCGTCCTCACGCTGGATAGCAAGGCCGCGTACAATCGGGATTTCGGGTCGAACTGGACGACGGCGTCGGTCGTGGGCCTGCAGGTCTTTAATAACAGCAGCACCGCGTCCTCAGGTGGGTCGACGAACTTCCCCGGTCCCGGCATCGAGGTGGTGAGCGCGGGCGGCCTGAACATTACCGCCGGTGAGTCGTTCCTCACCACGGTGAATGGTGGCTACTTCGCCCAGTCACAGCTCGGCTGGCGAGACTGGATCTTCGGCACCGTGGGCGGCCGGTACGACTTCTCGTCAGCGTTTGGCAAGAGCGCGGGCGGCGTGTTATATCCGAAGGTGTCGCTGTCGGTCGTGCTCTCGGATCGAAAGAACTGGACGAGCACCACGCTCTCTACGTTCCGCCTGCGTGGTGCCCTCGGGCAGTCGGGTCGCCAGCCGGGCGCCTTCGATCAGTTCACCACGTTCTCGCCGCTCGTCACGTCGGCGGGGGCGGGCCTCTTGCCGTCACAGCTCGGCAATCCAGACCTCAAGCCCGAAATTTCCACCGAGCTCGAGGGTGGCTTCGAGGCCGGGCTGTTCCAAAACCGCGTCGCGCTCGAGTTCACGGCGTGGAAGCGTACGGTGAGTGACGCGCTCGTTCCGCGCCTCTACGCCACCTCGGGCGGTTTTCGCAACCCCCAGCTCACCAACATCGGTGAGATCAATGCGAACGGACTCGAAGTCGCGCTCCGTGGCTCACCGATTCAGAAGGCCAACAGCAAGCTCGATCTGTTCGTCAACGGCGCCTATCTCAATCAGACGCTCGCGAGTCTGGGCGGCGCACCGCCAATTCGCGTGTCGGGTGGCTATGCGAGGTTGCGCGTTTACCTGAAGGACGGGGCCCCACTGGGGTCGCTCTACGAACCGCGGTTGGCCTCGCAATGTGGAACCGTGCCCGCCAGCAACTCGGTGGGGAAGCCCATCGCCTGCTACAACGCGGGCAGCATCCCCATCAACTTCAACGGACGGGGCACTGCCGCGACGCGCGACGAACTGTTGGCCTACTTCGCCACGCCGCGAAATATCCAACAGTCGGCGGTGCAGAACGTGCTCCAGCCGCTGCTTGCCGACTACGACGGCAGCGGGATTCTCTTCGAGCAGAGGGTCGGCAAGAATATTCCTACCTGGACCGGTGCCTTCGGCGGAACGTACTCGTTCCGACAGCACTGGAAGATCCAGTCCACGATCGAGTATCGCACCGGCTACATGGTATCCAATCTCACGGATGGCTTCCGCTTGTCGCAGCACCCCTCCATCGGATCCAACCGCAAAGCGTTCTCCGACATTCAGTCGGTGATGGAGAATCCCGCCAGCACGCCGGAGCAGCGCGTGACCGCAGCCGAGACCTACATCAGCCAGTATCGGCGGCTGCTGGAGCCGGGGTTGAATCAGGCGCAGAACGGCAGTTTCATGAGGTGGCGTGAGCTCGCGGTGACCTATGACTTTGGCGCAAACGTCGCCAAGAAGCTTGGCTTCCGCAACGCGAGCGCGACGATTGCCGGACGCAACATCTTCATGTTGACGCGCTATCCGGGTCAGGATCCGGAGTCGAACGATAACGGTCGCGGTTCGGTCGGCACGTTGGCGGACAATTTCCAGAACGCCTCGGATGCATTTGGCCTGCCCATCCCTCGTCGCGTGTCGCTCGCCATCAACCTCAACTTCTGATCCGGAGCTTGTTCTTTATGATGAGCGGAACCCCGCACGACCGACCCAAGCGCCAGCCCCGTCGCCGTACCTTGGTGGTCACGGCGCTCGCCTCGCTCGCGCTCTCGGCATGCCAGATGTTCTCCACCGAAGTTAAAAACCCGAACGCGGTCACCGAGGACGCCATCGCCGAGGCGGCATCGGCGGCCAGCTCGCTCGTGATCGGCCTCTACGGCGCAGTCAATGCCGCTGGTAATCAGCTCGCCGGGGTCACCGGCGCCGCCTCCGATGAGCTGATGTGGGTGGGATCGCGCGAGTACTGGAACTTGCTCGACATCGGTGACATCGGCGATCCGCAAAACGAGTACACCGACGGCCTGTATCCGTTCGTCAGTCAGGCCCGCTGGCTGGCCAATTACACCGTGCCCAAGCTCGAGGGCTACGACAAGAGCGGAGCGCTCCGCAGTCGCGCGGATCTGCCTCAGGCGTACTTCCTCTCGGGCACCATCTATACGCTGATCGGCGAGCACTACGAAGACTTCATTATCGCCTCCGACCGCACGAAGAACGCGGCGCCGATCGGTGAGTTGAACATGCGCAGTATGTTCGATTCCGCGGTGGTGAACCTCGACAAGGGCCTCGCGGCCGCGACCGCCCTCAACAATCAGCCGCTGCGTGGCCGCATTCTCGGCATGCGGGCGCGGGCCAAGTACTCGAAGGCGGTGTGGGGCACACTGCGCGCCCCCCGAGGATTTCCCGCCAACCCGCTCATCAACGACGCCGGTGCGAATGCCGATGCCTCGGCCGCGCTCACGGCCATGGGTAGTGACGCCTTCCGTTACCGCTTCGACGTGGTCACCACCAACAATGGTGGCTACTTCTCGACCGGATTCGAGATGAACCAGCGGCTCGAGCTTCGCGCCGGCAATCGCTACATCGTCGCGAATAGCGCCGGGACGTCACCGCTCGTTGGGATTGCGGGCATTCGCCTCGTCGATCCGGTCACGAATCAAGCGGATCCGGCAACCCTGAAGAACATCGATGAGTGCTGCCGCCTAGCGTCCACTCAGAACGTGGGGTGGACGGCCACGTCGGCCAAGGAGATGCGGCTCATTCTGGCGGAAGCCGCTCTGGCCACCAATAACACGGCCGATTTCACGACGCAGATCAACGCGGTGCGCACGGTGGATGGTCTGCCCGCGTGGACGGGCACGCCGGCGGCCCGCGACCTCCTCGTGCACGAGCGCAGCGTGTCGCTGTTCCTGCAGGGGCGGCGCCTCACCGATCACTACCGCTTCCAGATCCGCGCCGATCGGTGGATCGCAGCCCGTGGCGCGCGTCCGTGCTTCTTCCCGATCTCGTCCAACGAGCGACAGCAGAATCTGCTGGCCCCGCAACCGGCCCAGGATCGTCCAGCGGCATGTCAGTAGGGCGCGTGTCCGCGCCTGCAGTACACACCGACCGGTCACGGAGCTCGGTGGCCGGTCGGTGCGTTCGGCACTCCTTGGTGGCGGTGGTCATCTGGAGTGCGCTCCTGCCGTTGGTGGGGTGCTATGCGTCCGTGCCCGTCTTAGCAGGAGTCTCGCCGCTGCCCGGCGACGCCACAGTCGTGCTCACGGCCGCCGGCAGCGGGGCCGTGCAGCGCGCGCTCGGCGACGGCGTCAAGGAGATCGACGGCACCATTCGGCGTGTCACGGCTGACTCACTGGAAATGACCGTGTCGGGAATCACGACGGTCAGCCGCGAGCGGCTCACGCAGACCGGGACCACCGTGGTCGTGGAGCGCGCGATGATCGAACGGGTGGACGCGCGCCGGTTCTCGCGGCGACGGTCTGTCGCCTTGGTCGCCGCCTTGGTGGCGATGGTCGTGGTCGTTCTTGGCGCGTCCAGCATTGCGTCGGCGTCGGGCGAGGGCTTGCCCGGTACGATCCAGCCGTGATCACCCCAGTGCTGCGTCACGGCAGCGCCGTGGCGCAGTACCACACGCCGGCGCACCGTGGGGCCAAGGCGCGTCTGCGTGGCGGGGACGCCTGTTCGTGATGTGTTTCTGGTCTACACATAGGGCTTGTGAATGAATAACTGACGCACGGCGATTTCTGACACTGGTGAGAAATGCGTGCCGCGCACACATAGCCGGAGGGATCACCGGCCCCGGGTGCGATCTTTCTCCGGAGAAAGCACCGGGATGTAGTCGAAGAAGGACCTGGTCCACACCACGACTGCCCCACACTCGGAGTAGAACTCGACCGGGACATTGCCCCTCACGTAAACTTCGATGGCTGCCACATCGTCGGCGACTATCACCTCATCGAGGGTCATATCGCCCGCCTGGAATCTGAAGCCGTCGAGGAAGAACGGTGGGCTGCATTCTTGTCCCTTCATGTTCCGCATATACACGACGTTGCCGTAGCCGGCACGAAACCCGAGGCGGGCGCCAGGAATTCCAAGCAGCGCGCTGGTGATGCCGAAGGCGGATCCGCGTACGGTCGCGTGATCGAGGATAACGCCTTGCCGCGCGCGCCAGCGTCGCTCAAGACGTTCGAGCTCGGGGGGAAGAGTTCGGCCGGCGACCACTCGCACTGTATCGAGGCGAACGGTCGTCTTCTGCACGACGAACGTCACTGCCAATGGATCATTCGGCGTCAGGACCACCGTACGGCGCTGTGGCTCAAATCCCAGCGCTCGCACTTCCAGGGTCTGGGTGCCTGCGGCGGCATCGCTGATCCGAAAGACCCCACTACTATCGCTGCGCGTCGCACTTCCGCTGCCCAGAATCCGCGCGATGGCGCTGGCGAACGGTCGGCCGTCCGGGGTCTGGACGGTGCCACGCACGGCGCCCCGTCCGCGCCGCCCCGCCGCTGTCGGCGATACTGTGGGTGAGGAGACTGTTTCAGTAACCGCCGCCGACACCGCGCTGTCCTGATCAATGAGAAAGTCGAACACGACATACTCTGTTGACGGGACCGTGATCTCCACCTGGCCGGTCGTGTCGCGGCCACCGTAGGCGAGCGCGGTGACCGTGGTTGCCTGCGGGACGCCGCACAAGACGAAGCGGCCGCTGGAGTCGGTGCGGGCCACCTGTGACACGTCCTCACGCCCCATGCGCTTCTTCCTGGCGAAGACCCACTCTGGCCAGCTGATCCGCACGGTCGCCCCGGGCAACGGACGGCGCGCACTGGCGTCACGCACATCGCCCACGAGCACCGCGATACCGTCGTTGGACGGCGGGCCACAGAGGGCGCGCGCGAGCGTCGCCGCACTCGGCAGGGCCAGCGTCAGTTCGATCTCGCCGGCCTCCACCACATCCACGCGTGCGTGGGGGGCCTCAAGGCGCAGGGAGTCGAGGCGCGGGTGCAGGAATGACGCGACCCACGTGCCGGCGCGCAGCGTTGGCACGGTGAAGGCGCCTGCGGCATCCGTGCGGGCATATACCCCCACGGCAGCATTGTCGCTGCGGAACACGCGAACCAGCGCTCCGGCGACCGGCGCGCGCGCCACACTGTCGTACACCAAACCACGGAGGCTGGCGACAACCGTGGTGTCAGCCGGTGGCGCTCCCTGCGCACTGCCAGTGCGCGCTGTCGCCGCGAGGAGCATGGAAACACAGGTGACGTACGCCGCCAAGACAATCGCTGCGCGCGGCATTCCGACTTCTCCTGCAAAGTTGACCGCGACCGAAACTTGGAGTCTCAGCGGAACTGTATGGCGAAGCCCCGGGCGGCGCTAGGATAGCTGTCGCGAGCGGCGGACGGGACGTGCGGTCGACGACAGGCTACGCGCGTCACGGCGGCATGTCGATGGGTCGTCGAGCGTGTGGACTGTCGCGGGTCACGATCGCGAAGGGCCTCCTCGGACACGGACGACTTGGTCATTGTCCACGGCGAAGAGCCGTGTCGGGCGAGGGATGGGGGAGCTGAGGCTCTGACTGCTCAGAGCGCAGTCTCCAGCATCAGCGATCAGGCAGTGTAGGGCACCTGTAAAAATTCACTGCATCTGCGCTGGCGACGTGGCAAAGCCGCTCACAATGCTTTACGGACTGCGTGTACACGGCGCTTTTTCGCGACGTTGCTCCTTGCCATTATCGAGTTGATCGAGTGTTGCGAGGTGCCCGTCAGCGCCGGCGGACCCGGGCGCGCCGAACCACCACTCCTGTGGTTGCGGTGCTTCTGTGCGTGACGGTCCCGCGCGCCTCCGCGTAAACGATCGACATGCAGCGCCTCGCCGTTCAAGTCGAGACGAGACAAAACGACCCCATTTCCGAAGCACATCGATAACGGACGCCGTTCCAATACCAAAACGTTAGGATGTTACCGCAGACAATCCAGAACTATTTGCTGCACTGATCAGTAAGCAACCCACGACTCGAAAATTCAAGTCACGACTCACGACTCACGTGAGTCTGTCCGCCAACACCCTACTCGCCATCCTCCACTGTCCCGGTTCAGCGACATGAGCGCCCGAACACGCCGACGCAGCTGCGCAACGAGCGGAGCGTCGCGTTGAGGCGACGCGGATGATGACGTTCTCACGCCATCATCCGCGTCTGTACCCGCTTCAGGGCACGATGCTTGGTCGTGGCACTGTGATGACATGCGGAGTGCCCACCAGCATCTGGTTGATGCGCCCGATCCGATTCAGGATCATGCCATCGAGTCGGGTTTGCGCCCCATCGGCTTCGCTGCGCAGCTCGCCGGACCGCTGCGCTTCGCCCTGCGTTGGGGGACCGAAGGGCCGCGCGATCATCTGCGCGACTGAGGTGACCTCCTCGCGGAGCCGCGGATACTGCCGGTAGCCGAGCCCCGGAATTGGCCGCGCGAGCACCGAATCGCGGAACTGCCGCAGGTCGCTCAAGGTCCCGTCGATCTCGGTGAGAACCGCGCGATTCGCCGTTCCTGAGGAATCACCGGGCGCCCGTGGGGCGCGACGTAGCTGCTCCTGCAGCGCCGTGAGCTGTCGTGTGAGATCATCGACCGAGGCGATCGTTTTATTGACCCCGGTGCCGATTGTCTGGAGGCGTTGCGCGGCCTCTGCCTGCGCCCCCAGCTGTGCGGTCGTCATTTCGGAGCGCGGATCCGCCCGCACCTCGACCGTCTTGCTCACTCGTTGCCCGTTGGCAACCAACGTGACCGTGTACGTCCCCGGCAACACGAACGGCGTGGCGGGACCGAAGAAGCGCTCTTCCTCGCTCGGGCCGCCACGTTCGGTGGCCTCGAGACGACGGCGCGCGCGAAGCGCTGCGAGCGACGTATCCGCGGCTGCCGCGCCCGGCGTGCCCCGGCCGCCGCTGCTACCGGCCATGCCTTCCCCCCGCAGATCCCACGCCGCGCGATTGACCCCCGCCTCATCGGGGACGCGGGTGAGGCGACGCACGACCTTGCCGTCCTTGTCGCTGACCACGAGATCCACCGGACCCTCCGGCTGCGCCTTGAGCCAGTACGAGATGATCGCTCCGGCCGGCGGATTCTCACCCGACCACCGCTTTTGCCCAAGGTCGCCATCCTTCGACCACGTCACCCAAGCCGTCGCCGGCCGGATATCGAATAGTGCAGCGGCGGACGGCATCGTCGCGCCGAGCTGTTGCAGGGGCGTCAGATCATCGAGGATGAACACGCCGCGACCGTGGGTCGCCAGAATCAGGTCGTTCTCGCGCGGGTGGATCTTGATGTCGCGCACCTGCACGACCGGCAGGTGGTTGAGGATGGACACCCAGTGCTTGCCCTTGTCCCACGACGCCCACGCCCCCATCTCGGTCCCGATGTACAGCAGATTACGATTCTTCGGATCTTCACGAATCACGTGGGCCCACCCGGCGTTGTCCGGAAGGTCGCCCCGGATGCTGGTCCATGTCGCCCCATAGTCGGTCGTCACGTACGCGTAGGGCGCGTAGTCGTCGTCCTGGTGATGATCCGCCACGACGTAGGCGGTACCGGCGTCGCCTCGTGAGGCTTCCATGCTCGGCAGCCAAGCAAATGGCTTGAGACCTGGCGGGTTGGTGAACACGTTGCGCCACGTCTTGCCGCCGTCTCTAGTGACCTGCACGTTGCCGTCGTCCGTGCTGACCCAGATCACATTCGGGTCGACCGGTGAGGGCGCGATGCTCAGGAGGCTACTATGGAACTCGGCGGCCGTATTGTCGACCACGATAGGGCCGCCGCTGGACACCTGCTTGCGCTTGTCGTTGGTGGTGAGATCGGGCGAGATCACTTCCCACGACTGGCCGCGATCGCGACTGCGGAAGAGGACGTTGCCGCCAAAGTACACAGTCGCCGGATCCTGCGGCGACAGCTCGATGGGGCTGTTCCAGTTGAAGCGGTACGTGTGGGACTCCATGGCATCGCCCACCGAGCCGACGCGATTCGGATAGGGATAGATCATCTTCTGGGATCCGCTGCGCCGATCGGTGACATAAATCATGCCGCCCTGCGCGTCCGAGTAAATGATCCATGGACGCTCGAGGTCGGGTACGCCGAAGAACCCGTCACCGCCCGATACCGTGTACCAGTCCCGGCGCATCACGCCTTGCGGGCTGAGGGAGTTCGACGGGCCGCACCACGTGCCGTTGTCCTGCAGGCCGCCGCATACCCAGTACGGCTGCTGATTGTCGTAGTGGATGTGGTAGAACTGGGTGAACGGGAACGTATTCACGACCTCGAAGTTCTTGCCGCCGTCGTAGCTCACCTGCCACCCACCATCGGAGCCGGAGAGGATGCGGCGTGGATCGACCGGGTCGATCCACATGGCCTGATGATCACCATGCACATCGCGACCAATCGTGGTGAACGTGCGCCCGCCGTCGTCCGAAAAGTAGAGCGCTCCCGACAGGGTGAAGACCCGATTCGGGTTCCTGGGATCCACGCGGATGTCGGCGTAATAGAACGGGCGGAAGTTGATGTTCGGGTCGCGATTGATCATGCGCCACCGCTTGCCGCCGTCGTCGCTGCGCCAGAGCTCTCCTTCTGATTTCGTCTCCGTCAGCACATAGACGATGTCCGGATCGCTCGGGCTGACCGCGATGCCGATCCGGTCCATGTCGGTTGTTGGCAGACCGAGTTCGCGATCCTTTCCCGAGAGCCGCTCCCAGCTCTCTCCACCGTTGACCGACTTCCACACCGCCGTATTGCCTCCGCCACTCTCCAGGTGCCACGCCCAGCGGCGGTAGGTGTACATGCCCGCGTACAGGATGTTCGAGTTGTTCGGGTCGGCTGAGATGTCCGAGCACGCGGTCTGCGGATCGACATACAGCACCTTCTTCCATGACCCCCCGCCATCCATGGTCTTGAAGACACCGCGTTCCTCGCTCGGTCCCCACTCGCGACCGAGGACACACGCATAAACGAGATCGGGGTCCTTCGCATCGACGATGAGACGGGCGATCTTGTCTGATCGCGTCAGGCCGATGTGCGTCCAATGATCACCGCCATCGACCGACCGGTACATGCCGTCGCCCACGGAGGCATTGTTGCGGGGATTGCCCTCCCCCGTGCCGACATACACGATGTTGCGGTCGCTGGGGGCGACGGCAATTGCCCCGATGGAGATGGACGACTGCCCTTCGAAGATCGGCATGAAGGTCACCCCGCCATTGGTCGTGCGAATGACGCCGCCGTTCGCGCCCCCGACGTAGTAGGTGAGCGGATCGCCGGGGACGCCGGCTACCACCGAGATGCGTCCGGCCTGATTCGTTGGCCCGAGCGACCGCCAGCGGAGGGCGCGCAGTGCCTGCGCCTCAGGGCTACTGTCGCGCCGCCCCGGGCCAGCAGCGGTGCGCATGGTCAAAGGGGCCGTTGAGCCGACGGCGCGCTTCGATGCGGCCTGCGCGACTGAGCGTGCCGGGGAGCTGGCCGCGAGCAGACCGAGGGCGAGCGAGCCGATGACCGCACGGGTCGGTGTGTTGTGCACGACGCGAACCTCCAGGATGTTCAGACGGGATGCGCTCGGACGAATGCAGGAAAAGTGATGCTACGTCGCGCTGGTGGCGTTGTCAAAGATGCGTGGGCGCTCAAACGGGGAGGCACAATCAGACCAGGACTACCATCGACGTTCGCACTGCTGGGCCACCAGGTCCGACCGCAGCCAATGTGTCGTCGCTCGGCGACGGTGATCGGAGTTTCAGAGTGGATCGTTTTGGCTTTGGCCGGCAACTCAGTGACCAGATACAAGAACGGCGGCCGTCCCGATCGGGCGGCCGCCGTAGTCGTACCATTTGTCCCTCGTCGCTACCGTACCAGTGGAGACGTGTTCATCAAGCCCGCGACCCCCTGTCCAGCTTTTTGCTCGACCGAGGGCGGACGATGCTCCTTTCCCCAATACGTCAGCCGATAGTCGTTTCCGTCGACCGCCCTCGCGATGGACACCTTCATCCCGCCTTTCAAGGTGAACGGAGCGCGATTGTATGCACCGTTCGCAAGCATGCCGCTTTGCTGATACACGTCGGCCGTCATGATATCGGGATCGACCTGCTCCCGGATCGGTGCGCCGATGATCTGGCCGAACGGGGGCACTGCGACCGCTTAATCGCGAAAGCCGAATGCACCAGCAACGGCGCGAGCCGGCGGGATCGTGCTGGGAGTGCTGATCACCGCGTCGAACGGCACACCGGTCGCATAGATCGTCTTCGCCAGAATCTCCACCATCTGCTGGTCGTTGCCCGCCAGTGTGTCCATCAACAG
>NZ_JBDNFF010000089.1:0-13382 GCF_041689975.1 Gemmatimonas sp. | reverse complement strand
GGGGAACCGTTGTTGTGCGTTGGTGACGACTTCCCGCAAACGGACTGTGTGCTCGCATGATCGCATCGGCATGAGCCCCCTCGATTGACCGACCTCCGCGCCCAACTCCAAGCCACCCTCGGCAGCGGCTACACCCTCGAGCGCGAACTCGGTGGTGGTGGCATGTCGCGCGTGTTCGTGGCGCGCGCGAACGCACTCGGGCGCGAAGTCGTGGTGAAAGTGATCGCGCCCGAACTCGCGGAAGGCGTGAGCGCCGAGCGTTTTACGCGCGAGATCGCTACTGCGGCGCGCCTGTAGCAAGCCAACATCGTGCCGGTGCTCACGGCGGGCGCGTCGGGTGGGTTGCCGTACTACACGATGCCTTTCGTGAAGGGCGAGTCGTTGCGCGCGCTGATGGCGCGCGGTACGGTACTCACGCTGCACGGCCGTGTGAACTTGCTGCGCGATGTGGCGCGCGCGCTGGCGTACGCGCATGGCGAGGGCGTCGTACACCGTGACATCAAGCCGGAAAACATCCTGTTGTCGGCGGGCACGGCGGTGGTCACGGACTTCGGTATCACGAAGGCCATCAGCGCGTCGCGCACCATTGGTGGTGTGGCGCCCGCGTCACCAGATGGCACGCTCACGCAAGCCGGCAGCAGCATCGGCACGCCGGCGTACATGGCGCCCGAGCAAGCGGTGGGCGATGTGGTGGACCATCGCGCCGATCTCTACGCGTGGGGCGTGGTGGCGTGCGAGCTGCTGTGTGGCGCGCACCCGTTTGCGGGCAAGGCGGGCCCTTCGCAGTTGATTGCGGCGCACTTGGCCGAACTCCCGGCGTCGCTCGCGTCGCGAGCACCCAAGCTCTCGCGCGAGGTGGCCGCTCTCGTGATGCAATGTCTCGCGAAGAATCCGATGGAGCGGCCGGCGAACGCGAACGCGTTGTTGGAACGGCTGGCGAGTGTGTCGACGCCGAGCGCCGAGCGTGCGGCCGCACCGGTACCTGCATCGCGGCGAGGCGCCATCATGGTCGCCGGCGTGGCGCCATCATGGTCGCCGGCGTGGCGCTGCTCGCAGTGGTGGCTGGTGGGCGCTGGGTCGCGCGGGGTCGCTCACCCGGCGGCGCGGCTGACACGAACGCCGCGGCCGCAGGTGCGACTGTAGCAAAGAGCAATGCCGCAAAGCCCGCGGGTGTGATCTCCGCGCTCGCCGTGCTGCCGTTCGTGAACACCAGCGGCAACGCAGAAGACGAGTACTTCAGCGACGGCCTCACCGACGAACTGGCGCATGGCTTGTCGAAGCTCCCCGGTCTGCGGTTGGCGGGGCGCACGTCGAGCTTCGCGTTCAAGGGCAAGACCATTCAGGCCGCCGAGGTCGGACGCGCGCTCAACGTGGGGGCCATCATCGAAGGTACCGTGCGGCGCGCCGACAATCGTATTCGCCTCACCGCGCAACTCACCAGTACGCGCGATGGCCAGCTGCTCTGGAGCGACGCCTTCGAGCGTACTGGTGCGGACGTGTTCGCGGTGCAGGATGCGTTCACGAGCGCCATCGTGAGCGCGCTCACACCGCGGCTGGCGGGTGCGAGCACGGGCGGCAGCAACGCCGCCGCTCCGGTTGGCGTGGCAGCGCGAGGCACCACCGACGCCGTGGCATACGACCTGTATCTCAAGGGGCGCTTTTATTGGGCGCAGCGCGGCGCCGCGCCGCTCGACAGTGCGGTCAAGTATCTGGAGGCGACCGTGCGGCGCGACTCGACGTTCGCTCGCGGCTGGGCGGAGCTCGCGCTCGCTCACGTCATCCGTCCGAACTACAACGCGGCCGTGGATTTCGAGGCGTCCGGTGCGCGTGCCGAAGTGGCCATACGCCGGGCGCTGGGGCTCGACTCGACGCTGGCGGACGCGTACGCCGCGCGGGGCTTCATGCTGATGCGAAGCCTCAAACCCGAATTGGCGGCGGCGGCAATGGCCACGGCACGGCGGTTGGAGCCGCAGAACGCCATCGGCGCCCACTGGTCGGGCATCCAGTTCCACACGGTCGGCGATACCGCGCAGTCTGATCGCCAGATGGAGGTGGCGCTCACGCTCGATCCGCTGTCGCCGACGACGTTCAATTCGCGCGCGATCATGCTGACGGAACGTTGGCAGTTCGGCAGAGCGATGGAGAACTTCGCGCGCGTCTTGTCGCTCAATCCGGCGTTATCGGACAACGCCACGGCGGCGCTCGTCTGGTCAGGGCTCGCCGACAGCGCCTACGCCGTGAGCCAGCGCAGTCTCGCCACCGCATCGCGCGCGCGCTTCGGCAGTGCGATCGTCGCGGCGGCCGCATCACGCCGGTGGGACGCGGTACGCACGCTGCGCGAACGCATTGCCGGCGGCGGCCTCGGGAACACCCCTTTCCCGTCTGCCACCCTCCCTACGACGCCATTCGCACCGAGCCAGCGTGGAAGGCGTTTCTCGCGCGGCATCGGTTACGCGAGTGTCCGTATTCGTCGCCGTGGCCGGTAGGTGCGGCGCCGTGATGACGGACAAGCCGGGGAACCATGGGTTCCGACAGCATCAGGCCCAACTGGGACCGCCTTTTCGAGATTGCGGCGGGCCAAGCCGGCTATTTCACGTCCAAGCAGGCCCAAGAGGCGGGGGTATTCCACCCACCTCCTTAGAAAGCACGCCCACGCCGGCCGAGTGGCCCGCTCGAGGCGCGGCATCTACCGCCTAGTTCACCTCCCAGCTGGGGAGCACGAAGAGCTGGTCGCCGCGTGGCTCTGGCTCCGCGTCCCGGCCGGTGTCGTGCTCCACCACGCCGACGTTCTTCCAGAAGATCGCGCGTGGTTCGGCTCGGCACCGAGCATTAGCCCGCAGCGCACGCCGAAGGGCGGCCTCGCCCTCGAGCTACGCCTGGAGCGCGCGAGGACCATCTGCCGTGGCTCTCTCTCGCCGACGTGACGAAGGCGGCCCAGTCGTTTCTTGATCCGGTGCTGGCTGGAGGCTTCACCGCGACGTGGCGCCCGTGCCATCATCGGTGCGATCGCGTGTTGAGCGGTGCCCCCGTCGAGCGCCGGCCGGTCCTCGCGCCGGTGCCGCGAGCGGAGGGGAGCGGCGAAACGGTTCTTTGTTGGGCGACGCGAGCATTCGCTGTGAGCTGTCGGCTCCCGGGCTTGGGGCTGACCGCTATCAGCTATCCGCCGTGAGCCATGGGCCATGGGCCGTGGGTGAAAACTGGCAACTGACCGCTGACCGCTGCTCGTCACCCATGGCCCACGGCCCATGGCTCACGGCCGTTAGCCGTCAGCCCAAAGCCCCAAGCCTGGGAGCCCACAGCCCACAGCCCACAGCCCCCCCACCAGCTCAGTCCACTGCCCTCGCTCACCGTGCTCATACCCGGCGTGTCCTCGACGCTTTTTCGCGACGTGGCGCCCGTACCATCATCGGTGTCCTCGCGTGTCGAGAGGTGCCCAAATGTTGAAGCAAAGAAGAAGTAAATCGTATTTTTAGAGGTGCCCTCAACGGCCCAACACAATGTCGATGCTCACCAGAACCTCCGCGAGCCGCTTGGGCGCGAGCACGCGCACGCGCACGCGCTCAACCAGATAGCAGCGGTCCACCGCAAAGAGCTGCAAGGCGTTGGCAACCGAATCCTTCGCCAGACCCGTCACCTTGGCTTGCAGCAGCGTGTTCCCCGGCGCGTCAGCCCACGCGAGGTTGCTCGTGAGCGGGACACAGAGCACGGTCGGCAACCGGCTTCGATTGAGCGCATTGCCCTGCACCACCACGACCGGTCGGCGAAACCCAGCGGCCGACCCACCGAGCATCGGCAGCTCCGCCCACCATACCTCGCCTTGGGCAACCGCTACCATTCCACGCGGGCGAGCACCGACTGCGCGGCCGCCTGTACAAACGGATCGGGGGCCGTGCCGACTTGGTCGATCACCCGATTCATCGCTTCGGTGACGTCGTCGGGGGCGTGGCGGTGCAGATACTCGGCCACCGCTTCCGCATACAACTGGCTGCGCGACTTCTGGCTGCGCTGGGCGTGGCGTTCGGCCGCCTGAAACACGGCATCCGGGACCGAGATGGCGATCTTCATACCTTAAGTATGACCGTTTTGTGGTCCGGCGGCAAGTCGGCGTCGCATTGCCGCCGGCGCTTTCGTCGGCGCTGTACCCGTTGCTACGCCGCCAGCGACGCCGACGCCGGCGGCGTCGCGTCATCGGCTGCGCCGCGCGATAGGTGAGTGAGCGCCACACCCACTCCATTGGTCCAAACCGGAACCGCGACAGCCACCACGTACTGATCGCCATTTGCAGCACGATCGTCACCACGGCCCACAGCCAGAGCCACGTGGGGCCGATCCGCCCCACCAGCTGGAATCCCCACGTGGTAAAGGCGATCGTCGCGAACACGGTTTGCGACAGATAGTTCGTGAGCGCCATCTTGCCCGGCGGCACCAGGAGCCGCAATACACGCTGCGCACGCGGAGCCCGCCAGATCAGCGCAAACACCGCCGCATACGACAACGCCAGTGGCGCGACCGCGCACGCATACAACGCGCTCTCGGCCAGCCCGTGCCACGTGCCGCCGTAATAGCTGTCAGAATCCTTGAACAGCGTCCACGCCACGCTGGCTGGCAGACCTACCAACGCACCATAGATCGCGACGCGACGCAACAGCGGTGCATACTCGTCGAGACGCGACCACATGCGGTGTCGGCCGATGAGGAGGCCAAGCAGGAACATCGCGAGCACCTTGAACGGGCGGCCCACGAACACGAGATCGGCGAACCGCCACCAGAGCCCCGAGAAGTGCATCTGCAGCCACTGCACGAGGGTGCCGTTCCGAGTCATCAACACCGTCGCCTCCGGCTTCTCCAGGTCGAGGTGGAGCAGCTGTTCGATGCTCCCTCCCACGAACCAGAACGGCAGCGCGAGTGTCGCGTATTGGTGAACGAGCGTGGGCGCGTAACTCACGATGGGCAGGAACAGGCACGCGATCGCAGCACCGCAACAGGCGCTCGTCGTCCAGGTCGCGCATGCGGAGCAGCACGAGCCCATGAGGCCGTAGAACAGCAGGATGTCACCGGTCCGGAGCAACAGGATGTGCCCGAGTCCGATCGCCATCAGTACACGCAGTCGACGCCGAAACAGGGAATCGAATCGGTACTATCCGCTGCACCTCGCTCGAGCTGCAAGGCGAACCCAACCCCGAAGAGCAGCGAGAAGATCGAGTAGAACTTGCCCTCGACCAGCGCGTGCATGAGAAAGGTTGCGACCCCGTCGGTGGGCAGCGTAAACGCCGGTGGCAGATTCGCCGACGCAGGTGCATCCCAGTAGGAGAAGCCGCTGAACAGAATCGCCACGTACACACCGAAGAGCGCGAAGCCACTCAGCGCGTCGAGTAATTCGATGCGCGACGTGGGATCGGCCGGTGCGGGGGAGGAAGGATGCATCACGCAAACATAAAGGGCTCTTCGGGGTTTCGTGTGGCTCCAATCCGCGTCGTGTCGGCCGAGATCCACCCACACGACATCCTAAAGCTCTTACTGACCAGGCCGTTAATTAGTGCGTCGTGCCGTCACGCGGCGTACTGCACGTGCTGCTCGTGGAACAGGTTCTGAATGCTCTGCGGGTGCTTCTGGCAGCGGACGAGATGTCGGCGCATACGGGCATCGCGCCGGCGGACCTGGGCGCGTCGAACCGCCACTCCTGTGGTTGCTGTGCTTCGCGGGCCTTCGCGGACTTCGCGCGAACCGCGGTGCGTGCGGCGGCCTCGGAGCTGTCGGAGAGTCGGCTGGTTCGCGCGAAGCTCGCGGAGCACGCGAAGAGTCGCGAAGAACAGCAAGACTGATCGATACCGGCATCGCGCCGGCGGACCCGGGCGCGCCGAACCACCACTCTTGTGGTTGCGGTGCTTCTGTGCGTGACGGGGCCGCGCGCGTCCGCGCAAACGACCGACATGCAGCGCCTCGCCGTTCAAGTCGAGACCAGACAAAACGACCCCATTCCCAAAGCACATCGATGACGGACGCCGTTCCAATGCCAAAACGTCGGGATGTTACTGCAGACAATAACGAACTATTTGCTGCACTGATCAGTAATTACTGAAGATGGCCATTTTGTTGCGACCGATCGGTACGCGACCTCTGCGCCTCTGCGTTCTCCGTTGCTCTGCATGATCAGTGCTCGATCTCCCCGAGCATCGCCGTCAGTTATCGGCCGCTGAACGGATCACGCGTCGACGGACCGTCGGCTGCACCGATAACGCAGAGGAAGCGGAGGCGCAGAGCACGCAGAGGACCGCTGCTAAGGCGAGTCGGCCGAGATCCACCCACACGACATCGTGGTCACCGCCAACCGGCGAGACGTCGCGCTGATCGCTGAGGTGCGTGGATTTCATTTTGTGACGGCGTTCCCGGTGTAACCCGTCCTTCGGGACGCTCGCCGCGAACGCCTTGATCAGTGACGCACTTATGGGCGTCCCAGCAGCGTCACCAGATTACTCGCCGCCGCAGTCCCGAAGCGCTTGATCCGTTCACGTGAATCCATGACGCTGGGGTCATCGCCGAACAGCTCGATCCCGCTGAGCGGATTGAGGCGCGTGGCCTTCGCCCAACTCACAAGCGCTGGATAGGCGGCCCGGGCACGGTCGTTCGCGAGGGCGGCGAGAAATGCCGACAGGTAATCCGCAGTCGCGTCCCAGTACCCTATGGGCGGACACACGCGGTTCTTCTCCTCGTCGCTCTCCACGGTGGCCTCGAGCACGCCCAGCATGGCGAACTGGTAGCACGCGTACCCCAACATGAACGGCTGCACGGTCACGCGCCCCGGCTCGAAGATCGGGCGCCGCGCAGGCTTCGCCAGGCCGACCGCTGCGCAATGCACACGTACCGTTCCCGCAGTCGTCGGCACACGGCCACGTTCGAGGACGATCTCGTTGCGCTCGATGCGCTGCACGTGACCCAAACGCACGACGTCCTCGATCTGGCGCATCAGCGCGAGCTCGGCCTCGCTGACGACGGCGCCGCGGTACATGGTTGGCTCGACCTCGGGATCGATGCGCAGAAACACGCCCTCGGCTTCGAGACGCGCATAGAGATCGCGCACCGACGTGGCCTGTGCCATGGCCTCGACCCGGATCGCGATGCCGCGGTAGAAGTCCGGGAGCATGGACCGCGTCTGGTGAAACTGCCGGTTCGCCCACCACGCCTCTCGCGGCCTGATCCATTGGATCGTCGACGCGGGTACGCCCCGTTCCAGCAGCCATACGCAGCCGTCCAACGCGGTCTTGCCCCCACCGATGACGACGAATCTCTCCGGCCGATCCGTAAGGCGCGCGATCTCGCCGGCGGGCACGCAGCGAACCCCGTCGGCCACCTCGAACGGAAGCGCACTGGTGGCGGGAATGGCGCCTTCCAGATACGTGGTGTCGACGACCTTCTTGCGGACCTGCACTGAGTACGACGTCTGCGCCAGCGTGGAGACAAAGCGGCCGTCGCCCAGGTAGTCGCAGTTGGGGAAGTACCGCACACGGCCACTGGGCAGAAAGTGGCGCTGCATCACGTGCCCGTAATACGCCCGGATCTCATCTGCGCCGGCCAACTCATGGTAGCCGGCATTCGTCCCCGCCACATCGATCGCATCCTGTCCGAGCGGCACCGAGCTCACCCCATACGGGGCAGACGGCTGATGCAGACGCACATACGGGTAGGCGTCGATCCAGTGCCCGCCCGGCGCGTGGCGGCGATCGTGACCGTCGCCTCGGAATGCGTGCGCAGCGCGTCGACGAACGCCATCGCGACCGCCCCGGTACCGACCACGAGATAGCCCGTCTCGAGTTCTTGGTTTCGCATGGAACGCCCAATGTCGTGGTGGGCGGCGGCGTGCGCTAGGCGCCGCGAGGAGCGATACTCTCGTATGCGCCTATTCCGACTCCTCCCTGCCCTGCTCGCTCTCGCGACGAACACCGCCGCCGGACAGCCCGCCGATGCGCCGTACGCGCTCACTGAAGCAATGATACCCATGCGCGACGGCGTGAAGCTGTACACGCGCATCCTGGCGCCGCGCGCGCCCGCGAGGTCGCTACCATTGCTCATGGTGCGCACGCCCTACGGCGTGAGTGGCAACACACCGCAGAATGTGTCGGCGCGTTGGAACTTCATGACGAAGGACACGCCGGCGGATGGGTATCTGTTCGTCTTTCAGGATCTCCGCGGGAAGTTCCGCTCGGAGGGACAGTTCGTGATGCAGCGCCCGCCGCGCGCGAATCGTGCCGACCCGAAGGCGATCGACGAAAGCACCGACGCCTACGATACCATCGCGTGGCTGCTGATCAACGTGCCGAACAACAACGGGCGCGTGGGCATGACCGGCGTGTCGTATGACGGATGGACGACGGCGATGGCGATGCTCGATCCGCATCCGGCGCTCAAGGCCGCGTCACCGCAGGCATCACCGGCCGACATGTGGAAGGGCGATGATTTTCATCACAACGGGGCGTTTCGTCTGAGCTACGGCTTCGAATACGCGACGATGATGGAGTCGAGCAAGGATGTGCAGCAGTTCGCAATGGATGCCTTCGATACGTACGAGTGGTATCTGCGCCTCGGTTCATTGAAGACGGTAAACGACAAACTGCTCAAGGGCACGATTCCCACGTGGAACGATTTCGCGCAGCATCCCAACTTCGATGCGTTCTGGCAGCGGCAGGCGATGACCGGCTATCTCGACAAGGTCACCGTACCCGCGTTACATGTGGCCGGCTGGTGGGATCAGGAAGACTTCTACGGGCCGGTCACCATTTATCGCGAGCTCGAGAAGCACGACAAGTCGAACAACAACTTCCTCGTGGTCGGTCCGTGGAATCACGGTGGCTGGATGCGAGGCGAGGGCGCGTCTCTCGGACCCATCCAGTTCGGTTCACCGACCGCGCGCTTCTTTCGCGACTCGGTGATGGCGCCGTTCTTCGCGATGCACCTGAAAGACGCACCGGCACTCACGATGCCCGAAGCGCTGGTGTTCGAGTCGGGCAGCAATGTCTGGAAGCGGTATGATACGTGGCCGCCGAAAGCCGCTGTATCACCACGTGCACTCTACATGCGCGAAGGTGGTGCGCTGGCGTGGTCGCCACCCGCCGCAACATCGCCCACGCCGTACGACGCGTACGTGTCCGATCCGGCCAAGCCGGTGCCGTATCGCCAGCGCCCGGTGCAGATGACGTATGGCCCGGGCTCCACCTGGAGTACATGGCTCACGGAAGACCAGCGCTTCGTGCACAATCGCCCCGACGTATTGAGCTGGGAACTCCCCGTGCTCACTGAAGATCTCACGATTGCCGGCGATCTCACCGTCACGCTACATGCCGCGACCAGTGGCACCGACGCCGACTACGTGGTGAAGCTCATCGACGTGTATCCCGATTCAGGGATGCGTGACCTCAAGATGAACGGCTACCAGTTCATGGTGGCGAACGATGTTACCCGCGCCCGCTTCCGGAAGAGTCTCGAGAAGCCGGTTCCGCTCACACCGAACGTGCCCGAGGCGCTCACGATCGATCTGCACACACAGGCGTACACCTTCAAGAAGGGGCACCGCGTGATGGTCCAGGTGCAGAGCACGTGGTTCCCGCTCATCGATCGCAATCCACAGACGTTCGTGCCCAACATCTTCGAGGCCAAGCCAAGCGACTTTCGTGCGGCCACGCAGCGCATCTATCGCAGCAGCACGCGGGCGTCGAAGATCGTGCTGCCCGTGGTCACGGAGATCCGTCCATGACGCCCGACCATAAAAACGTCTTCGATCCCGCCGTCGTCGCCGAACTGTCTGCCCGCATCAGTGCGCTCACGCCGGTCACCCTGCCACTGTGGGGCAAGATGTCGGTCGATCAGATGCTCGCGCATTGCAATGTGTCGTACGAAATGGTGTACGAAGATCGGCATGCCCGACCCAACTGGCTGATGCGATGGGTGCTCAAGACGATCGTCAAGAGTAAAGTGGTGGGCGCGACGCCCTATGCGAAGAACTCACCGACAGCGCCGGCGTTTCGCATGGCTGGCGCAAAGGACTTCGCGCTCGAACAACAGCGCCTGCTGGCGTTTCTGGAGCGAGTGCAGCGCGACGGTGAGCGGACGTTCAACGGCAAAGAGTCAGCGTCGTTCGGTCCACTCACATCATCGGAGTGGAACGTGCTGTTCTACAAACACCTCGATCATCATTTGATGCAGTTCGGCGTGTAACGCGCTCGCGAACTCCGCCGGCCACGCGCTTATCGCAAGCGCTTGTCGACGCTGTCCGGTGTGGCGAGCAAGAACTCACGCGTCCGTTCCACGACGCGCTGCAACACGCGTTGAAGTTCGGCATCGCGCTTTCGCGCCGTCCGGGTAAAGAAGAACCGGGCAGCGCCGTACGCGGCGGCAACCGCCGATAGTAAGGTTACGGCCGCCAGCGGACCGCTGTTCGTCGCCGTCAGTACTCCGCCCATCAGCCCGGTGCCGAGGCCGGTACCCACGCCAAAGGTGACCCCGATGAAGATGCTGAGCGCGCTCGGCGACAGATCCTCACTGGCGCGAATGCTGGTTCGGCCGTGACGCGAACTGACGTTGATCTGGATGCGTCGCGGCGTGCCGCCGTTGCGGGTCGCCATCGCGGCCGAGGTGATGCTCATCGTGCGACCGACCTGACTGACGGTCACCATCTCGCCCAGCTGACGGCGCACCTCGTCGGCAATCTCCTCGAATCCGTCGCTCGACAACTCACCCTCGATCGTGGCCTCGTAGTCGATCTTGGTGGGCGCACCGATGAACGGATTGACCGGCGCGAGCATCTGCGGACCACGTTGCACGTTGGCCAGGTCGGCGGAGAGCCGCTCACTCTTGGCGCGCTCGGCCAGGGCGCGCTCCACGTACTTACCATCGATGCCGGCGTCGACCGCCGCTTCCTTGACCAACGCCGCGTCGTAGCCGCGCGTGACCAGCTCCGCGCCTGCGGCCCGCGGCGTGAATTCTGCCGGCGGTACGAACAGTCCCGTATTCGCTTGCAACTCGGCCGCGCGCGCCCACACCTCCTGTGCTTCCGTGCTGGAGAGCACGGCGTCGGCCGTGCCACGCGGCGCCACTACGTCGGCCGAACGCGCGTCCGTCTCGATCGCGTCCAGCGAGATCGCGTCGAGTGCCTGCCGCAACGCCTCGCCCGTGGCATAGCGCGCGTCACGCGATTTGGACAACAGGCGGTCCACGACGTTGCCCAGCGCGTTTGGAACCTGCGTCGCCACATCACACAGGCGCGGCGGCGGCGCGTTGACATGCGCCACGAGGATCGCCGACGGGGAGTTGCGCTCGAACGGGAAACGTCCGCTCAGCATGAGAAAGGCGAGCACGCCCAAGGCATACAGGTCGCTGCGACCATCGAGATCGTCCCCGATGACCTGCTCGGGGCTCATGTACTGGACGGTGCCTAAAACAGTACCCGTCGCCGTCAGTGGCTTGCTCTCGGCCAACCGTGCGATACCAAAGTCAGTGAGCATCGCCAGACCGGTCTCGCGATCGAGCAGCACGTTCTCGGCCTTGATATCGCGGTGTACCACACCACGTGTATGCGCATACGCCAGCGCCGACGCCAGTTGGCGCAGAATCGTCACCACGTCAGCCGCCGGGAGCGTGCGCAGATGCCCCAGCCTCTCGGCCAGTGATTCGCCAGCGATATAGCGCATCACGAAGTACACGACGCCATCGCGTTCGGCGGCGGCGTAGATCGGGACGATATTCTGTTGGGACAGTGCGCCCGCCATGCGCGCCTCGCGGAGGAAACGGTCGCGCACTACGGCGTCGGCGGCGAGATGTGGCGGCAGCGTCTTGATGGCCACTTCGCGCTGGAGTTGCTCATCGGTGGCGAGATACACTACCCCCATGCCACCACGACCGATTTCACGCTCGAGTCGATACTGGCCGGCCACGGCCCGTCCGAGGGCGGACTCGGTCAGGTCCGGCACACGGGGCAGCGCGTTCGCTTCGTCTGGCATCGACTCGTTGCTAAGGTTCATAGGGAAGTTGGCTGAGCCGGTACCATCTCCGGAAGTCCACCACACGACACGCTGCCCTCATGACGCCTGATTCCATCCGCATCGCCGGCGCGCAGATCGCGCCCGTGTGGCTCGATCGTACCGCGACCCTCGCCAAGGTCGTGGCCACGGTGCATCGCGCTGCCGACGGCGGTGCACAGCTGGTCGCCTTCGGGGAAGCACTCGTGCCGGGCTACCCGTTTTGGATCGAGCTCACCGACGGTGCGCGCTTCGACGCGCCGGTGCAAAAGCAGTTACACGCGCACTACCTCGACCAAGCCGTACAGATTGAAGCCGGGCACCTGCAGTCGGTGTGCGACGCCGCCCGAGACCGGGCGATCTGCGTGATCCTGGGCATCATCGAGCGACCGAGCGCTCGCGGCGGTCACAGTATCTACGCAAGCCTCGTGTACATCGATGCACTAGGCATCGTGCAATCCGTTCACCGCAAGCTGATGCCGACGTACGAAGAGCGACTCAGTTGGGCGCCCGGCGACGGTCACGGCTTGCGCACGCACGCCCTGGGTGCCTTCACTGTAGGGGCGCTGAATTGTTGGGAGAACTGGATGCCGCTGGCGCGCGCGTCACTCTACGCACAAGGCGAAGATCTGCACGTGGCGATCTGGCCGGGTAGCGTGCGCAACACCGAGCACATCACGCGATTCATTGCACGCGAGAGTCGCTCGTACGTTATGTCCGTGTCGGGCGTTTTGCGCCGCGCCGACATTCCGGAGTCTGTTCCTCACGCGCAACTCATTATCGAGCACGCGCCGGAGATACTAGGCGAGGGTGGCAGCTGCATCGCCAATCCCGACGGATCGTGGCTCGTGGAGCCGCTGGCACACGAAGAGCAGATCATCTTCGCCGACTGCGCACACCAACGCGTGCGCGAAGAACGACAGAATTTCGACGTGATGGGACACTATGCACGCCCCGATGTGCTCCAGCTCAATGTGAACCGCACGCGGCAGCAATCGGTACACTTTACGGAGTGACGCCGGCCGCAACACTGTTATTTTGGCATCCATGATCGTCTCCACCTCTCTTCGCTCGTCTTGATATGTCCATCGACATAATCGGCCGTTACCGCATCCTCGGCGTGCTCGGCGAGGGCGGCATGGGCATCGTTTACGAAGCGGAGGACGATCAGCTCCACCGCAAGGTGGCGCTGAAGATCATTCGCGGTGAGTTCGTGACACCCGAGCTCGCGCGCCGGTTCGTGCTGGAATCCGAAGTACTCGGGCGGTTGCAGCATCCGGGTATCGCGCAGATCTACGAGGTCGGCACGGCCGACGGTCCCGCAGGCCTTCGCTCGTATTTCGCGATGGAGCTGGTTCGCGGCCTCCCGCTCACGGC
>NZ_JBDNFF010000088.1:0-9802 GCF_041689975.1 Gemmatimonas sp. | reverse complement strand
TACTGGTATCGCCATTACCCTGGCGATGGCATCGTCGTGCTCGACGCTCTCACCTACGCCGGGAACGTGGCGACGCTCGAACCGATGCTGTCGCGCAAAGCGATCGCATTTGTGCAGGGCGATATTAACGACCGTGCTCTCGTCGAACGCCTTCTTCACGAACACGACATCGACACCGTCGTGCACTTCGCCGCCGAGTCGCATGTGGACCGCTCTATTGTCGACCCGGACGCGTTTGTGCGCACGAACGTGCTGGGCACGCAGGCCTTGCTCTCGGCGTGCCGCACCGCATGGTACAGTGAGGGCAAGTGGCGCGAGGGCACGCGCTTCCATCACGTGTCCACTGACGAAGTGTACGGGTCGCTCGCACCCGATGAGCCGGCGTTCAGTGAAACCACACCGTACGCGCCAAGTTCGCCGTACGCGGCGAGTAAGGCCGGCGCCGACCACCTCGTGCGTGCCTTTGTACACACGTACGGGATGCCGGCAACGATCAGCAACTGTTCGAACAACTACGGCCCGTTTCACTTCCCTGAAAAGCTCATTCCGCTCACTATCGTGAATGCGCTGCACGGGAAGCCGCTGCCGATATACGGCGATGGACTTCAGGTGCGGGACTGGCTGTACGTGGAAGACCACTGCGTGGCGATCGACCGCATCATCTCGACCGGTCAGCCCGGCACCACGTTCAACGTGGGCGGCCGGGCCGAACACGTGAACATCGACATCGTGCGCCGTCTCTGTCGTGAGCTGGACCACCAATTCGCAGGTTCGTCGGCGCTCGCCGCCCGCTTCCCGGACTGTCCGGCCGCGAAAGGCGCCGCGTGTGAGTCGCTCATTACGTACGTGAAGGATCGCGCCGGGCACGATCGTCGCTACGCTATCGACCCGTCCCGTATCGCCGGCACCCTGGGCTTCGAGCCGGCGGAAACACTGGCGACCGGACTGGCGCGCACCGTGGATTGGTATCTGTCGAACGAACCATGGTGGCGTGCTGTGATGGATGGCTCGTATCGTGAGTGGGTGCAGAAGCAGTACAGCGAACGGTGACCTGCCGAATCAGCTGAGCGACCCCGGGTGCCCGGTGGCGTAAAAGCAATCGCAAACCTGCGTTTTGACGTCAAACCACTCGGGCGGGTTAAAACGCTGATCCACCAGGTGCACTACTTCCGAATGCTATCCTTCCGCGCCCGTGGGAACTTCTCGCTGAGCTGATCCGTGTACTGACGCTCCCCCGCTCCCACGTAAATCTGACGAGGGCGCGCAATCTTCTGCTCCTTGTCGAGAATCATCTCTTCCCACTGCGCCATCCAGCCCGACACACGAGCCACGGCGAACAGTACGGTGAAGAAGTCCGTGGGGAATGCCATGGAGCGGTAGATCAGCCCCGTGTAGAAGTCGACGTTCGGGTACAGCTTTCGGGCAATGAAATAGTCGTCCGAAAGCGCAATGCGCTCGAGCTCGAGCGCGATCTCCAGATCTTTGTCCATCCCAACCTGCGCGAACACTTCATCGGCCAGCTTCTTCACGATGCGGGCACGCGGATCGTAGCTCTTGTACACGCGGTGACCGAAGCCCATGAGGCGATGTTCGCCCTTGCCGCTCTTCACCGACTCGATGAACGCCGGGATGTTCTTCTTGTCGCCGATGTCGCTGATCATCCGTAGCACGGCTTCGTTTGCGCCGCCATGCAGCGGGCCGAACAGCGCCGCGATGCCGCCGGCCACGGCTGAAAACGGATCTACACCACTCGACCCGATGGCACGCACCGCGATGGTGCTGCAATTCTGTCCGTGATAGGCATGGAGAATGAACAGCACTTCCAGTGCCTTCACGAACACCGGATTGGCTTCGTACTTGGGCTCCGACATGCGTGCGATCATCGACAGGAAGTTCTCGGTGTAGCCAAGATCGTTGTCGGGATAGATGAACGGCAGCCCCTTCACGTGGCGATACGCGAACGCGGCGATCGTGGGCAGCTTCGCCATGAGGCGAATCATCGAGATGTAGCGCTGCTGCGGGTCGTGAATGTCGCGCGCCTGCGGATAGAAGCTGGAAAGTGCGGCGGTTGCGCTGCACATCATCGACATCGGGTGCGCGTCGTAACGGAACCCTTCCAGGAACTTCCGGATGTTTTCGTGCACGTACGTGTGGTACGTGATGTCGTGCACCCACGTGTCGTACTGCGGCTGATTGGGCAGCTCGCCGTGACGCAACAGGTACGCTACTTCCAGAAACGTCGCGTTCTCGGCGAGCTGTTCGATGGGGTATCCGCGATAACGGAGGATGCCCTTGTCACCGTCGATGAACGTGATCGCGCTCCGGCACGACGCCGTGTTCATGAAGGCGGGATCGTAGCTCAGCATGCCGAACTCGCCCGCGTCGCGCTTCACCGCGCGCAGGTCCATGGCGCGAATGTAGGTGTCGCCTTCCGGACCTTCGGTTCGGATGGTGGCGGCGTACGCTTTCTCGGTTCGCGTATCGCGAAGCTCGAGCGTGTCCTGCGCTGACGGGGCTTCCGTGTTCGACTGGCTCATCGCTGCAAACTCCTGAGGGGCACTACCGCAAAAAGTGGGTAACGGAAACTACAATGAGGGAAGATCAATCGTGAACTGCACACGTGTTCCCACGGGCTGCAAACTCTCGACAACCAGATCGCTGCCAAGGTCCGCCAGTAGCCGCCGGCAAATGCCAAGGCCAAGCCCCGATCCCGAAAAGGCACCCGACGAAAACGGCCCATCCCACACCGGCCCCTCCAGCGACGCGACCACCTCGCTCGGCATCCCGCGGCCGCTATCGTCAACCTGAAAGCAGATGGAAGAGGCGTTCAATGCGGTCGCGGTCAGCGTCACCGTGCCATTGTTCGTGTACTTGAGCGCGTTCGTGATGAGGTTGAGCAGTACGCGATGCAGGATCGCGGGTTGGCCGAGTCGTTTGTCGGTACTCGGCCCGCTGCACCGCAACACCAATCCCTTCTCCTCGGCCATCGGCTGCACCACCTGACAGACCGACCGCAGCACGTCGCCAATTGAAAACGACACCGGCGCAGTGGTCGCCAACGCCGACGTGCCCCGAGCAAAGTCGAGCGCATCGTTGGTCATGGCGGCCAGGTCGAACGCCGCGCCGTACAGGAGCCCAAGCTGGCGCTCCTGTGTCGGCGTGACTGGTCCAGCGTGGCCAGCCCTCAGTCGCTCCACCAGCACCAGCATCGAGCTCAGCGGCGAGCGCATGTCGTGGGTCACCCCAATCAGAAGGGCGAGCGCATCATGATCGACGATCCGCGTGCCTTCGGCCGTAGCTTCGTGCAAATGCGCATCGGGGAGGTGTAATGCCGCCGCACCCTGCGCCACGAGCGCCGCGATCGCCTCGGGGCTTACATCGGGACGTGCGTCGTTGGCGGACGCGTCCTCCTGCATCTCGTTTGCTTCTGCCCGCGTCAATCGGCGGCCCCCGAGTTCACGTCGCGCCGGAACCCATGCTTCTCCATGAGGCGGTACAGCGTGGTGCGATCGATACCTGCCAGTCGCGCCGCCTTCGACATGTTGCCGCCGGCTCGCGCGGTGAGGCGCGACAGATATGCCTTCTCGAAATGCGTGATCAGGTTGTCCTTGGCCGTGTGAAACGCCTCGTTCATGATGGCCACGGGCAGCGTCGTGTCCTCACCTGCAACCGGCGCCTCGTCGTACACGGGAATGTCTGCCGGCTCGATGGGCCTACCAGCCTCGGCAATTACGGCCACGTGCTCGATCACATTCTGTAGTTCGCGCACGTTGCCGCGCCACGGACGGGACTGCAGAAACATCAAGGTGTCGGCCGTGAGCGCCGGTGGCGGACCACTGGCGCGGTGGCGTTCCCACGAGCGCTTCAAGAAAAACTCGGCCAGCAGCGGGATGTCTTCCAAGCGTTTGCGCAGGGGCGGCAGCTTAATCGGCACAACTCGCAGCCTGTAAAAGAGATCTTCTCGCAGCAGTCCCTGCTGCACCGCTTCCTGTGGGTCGCGATTGGTGGCCGAAATGAAGCGTACGTCCACCACGGCATCCTGCGTTTCACTGCCCAGTCGGCGCACCACGCCGTCCTGCAGCACGCGGAGCAGCTTGGCCTGGAGAGGCATGGTCATTTCGGTGAGCTCATCCAGAAACAGCGTGCTCCCGTTGGCCACTTCCAGCAGTCCGGCCTTGTCGCGATCGGCGCCCGTGAAGGCACCCTTGCGATAGCCGAACATTTCCGATTCCAGCAGGTTGTCGGGAAGCGCCGCGCAGTTGAGCGGCACCAGCTTGCGCGCGGTGCGGCGGCTGTGCTGGTGAATGAACTGCGCGATCATTTCCTTACCCGTGCCGCTCTCGCCGCTGATCATCACCGAGGCGTCGGTGGCGGCGACCTTCTGGGCTAGTTCCACCGCCTTTTTAAAGGAGGGCGATACGCCCAGCAGCGCCATCGGTTCGCCGGCGCCGTTCTGGGTAACCAGCGACGGCTTGATCTCCTTGGTGTTGTTGGTGCTGGTGGCGGCGTGGGCCGCTCGGCCGATCAGTACTTGGAGATGGGAGGCGGAGAACGGTTTGGGTAGGTAGTCCCAAGCTCCGGCTCGCAGCGCTTCGATACTGCTGGTCACGCTCGGATTACCGGTCATCACCACCACGATTACGCCCTTGTGCGCCTCAACAGCGGACTTGAGGATTTCCATCCCGGAGATCGGGGTCATGTAGAGGTCCACCAGCACCAGATCGAACTTGCGCCGCCGAACCAGATCGACCGCCTCTTCGCCACGCCCGGTGGCGGTGACCGCATGGCCGTCCATCTTTAACACCGACACGCAACCTTCGCGGAGCGTCCGATCATCGTCGACGACGAGGATGCGGAGCCCCGTTCCTTTATCTGGAATGGATGCAGAGCTGCTTTCGGTGAGGAATGGATCAGTCATTGCGTATGGCGTCGAACAGTGGGACCATCTAGCGGCACGAGCGTGTCGAGCGGGATCGAACGTTTCACAGCAGGCACCAAAGTCGCGTACCCGGAGCAGCAAATACGGTGTGGTTTATCACCGATGGTTCATACTACGGTGGTGCAATCATCCAACGAGTCCGATGCTGCGGGGAAACGGTTTTCGTCAAAACAAGCTACGCGACCGTTCTTTGTCGCTCAGGTTCGTGCAAATATGGTGATGAATCTCTACAGTCAAGCTATTTTCGTGGACTGATCTCGACAGTCATCGTGTCACGACCGCCACAGAAGCAAAAAGGTTACAACCCGTGTGGCGGGCGCGCATCATTGCATGGTGTGGTTTCAGCGCACAGTGTTGCGCGCGAGATTCATAGGCCGTCAATAGCCAGACATTTGTCAGTCTCCAGCCCGTATTCTCAATGTCCGGACAGCAGATCCAGCCCGTAACGACGCGCGAAAGCGCGCTCGACAATTTTCAGGACGGCGCGCCACCAGCGGATTGGGGTGGCGGGCAGGAGGCTGCCGCGGAGCCGAAAGGGCCGAGCCTGGCGCGGTACGTCGGGGCAGTCGGCCGCTTCAAGTGGTTGATTGTCCTCTTCGGCCTTCTTGGCGGTGCCGGCGGCTACACGGCCACCAAGTACATCGAGCCCGAGTACGAGGTGAAGGCGACGATCACCCTCGAACAGGGCACGGGCACGAATCGGGATGGCGGGAATTCTCGAGGTCCGATTCAGGCGGAAGAGTTGCTGAAGGCGTCCGGGTGGCAGGATCTGCTGCGATCCTTCGTGATTGCCGACCCCGTAGTGAACGATCTGGCGCTGTTCGTTACGCCGAAACGCGAGGCGGACAGCACCATGTTCCGCGCGTTTCGTGTGGCGCCGAATCAGCAACGGCTCAAGCCCGGCACTTATGTTCTTACGGTGTCGGGCACGACATACTCGCTTTCTCTCAGTCCGGGCCTGGAAGTAGAGAAAGGGTTTTTGGGTGACTCCATCGGCCGTGCGGCGGGATTCCTGTGGCAGCCGGCGGCTCGCTCATTGGCCGGCCGTAATGACATCGAATTCGATGTGCAGACGCCTCGTGAAGCGTCGGGCGCGCTGATCAAGAAGCTGCGTCTCAGTCTCCAGGATGGAAGCTCGTTTCTCTTTTTGAGCCTGACCGGCGCGAACGCGCAGCGGACTGCCGCGACCCTCAACGCCTGGGTCGAGCAGTTCGTGGTGGTTGCCACAGCGCTCAAGAAGAAGCGAATCACCTCGGTGGCGGCAATTCTCGAAGGCCAAACTCAGTATGCCGCGGAAAACCTCTCGAGCGCGGAGAATGCTCTCGAGAGTTTCCGCGTGCGCACCGTGACCGAGCCCAACGAACGTCAGTCGATCGCCCCCGGCATCGAGATGACCAACAGCCCGGTGTTCGAGAATTATTTTCGCGACCAGATCCTGGCCGATAGCTACAAGCGAGATCGTCAGGCGCTCGAGGGAATTCTGGCCAAGAGTCGTCAGAGTGGCGGGGTGATCACTCGCGAAGCGGTGCTGTCCATTCCGAGTGTCAATACCGATCCCGCCGCCGAGAACTTACGTCGCGTATTGGCGGATTTTGCCGACCGTGAGTTGATTCTTCGAAAGTTGCGCGAAAGCTTTACCGACGAACTGCCTCGCGTACAGAATGAAATCGCCGCCTTGGCGTCGCTGCGCAGCTCGATCCCGTCGGTGCTCGAATCGTATCTCGCGCAACTCAAGCTTCGCGAGCAGACGCTCGTGAGCACGATCGATCAAAGCAGCAAAGATCTTCGCAAGATTCCCACGCGTACCATCGAGGAGCAGCGGCTCAAGCGTCAGGTCGAGGTGAGTGAGCAGCTGTATAGGAGCCTCAACATCAAGGCCGCCGAGGCCAAGCTGGCCGAAGCCGCGACGATTCCCGACGTCAGTGTGCTCGATCCGGCAGTCGCACCGCTCAAACCCACGCGTAACACGGCGCCGGTCATCATTCTTGGAGCGATCGGTGCAGCGTTGGGGCTGGGGATATTTCTGGCGATCCTGCTCGATCAGGTCGACAAGCGTTTCCGCTACCCGGAGCAGGCCACCGACGACCTTGGATTGTTCATTCTGGGTGTCGTGCCCATGATCGACATCAAGGGTAAGCGTAAGTCAGCAGACGAAGCGTCGCAGGTGGTGGAAGCGTTCCGCACCATTCGTATGAACGTGCGCTACGCGGCGGACCCGTCGCGCCCGCTGGCCCTGACGATTACGAGCCCCGGGCCGAACGACGGCAAGTCGCTGATCTCGTCGAATCTGGCGCTGTCGTTTGCCGAGTCTGGTGCGCGAACGCTGCTTATTGACGGCGACATTCGGCGCGGCGAGCTGGCCAAGACATTTGGTACACAGTCGAGACCTGGCCTTGTGGAATACCTCGATGGCACCGCGTTGATTGCGGAAGTGCTGCATCCTGCCACCGCGCATCCGAACCTTACCGTTATGCCGGCGGGTGCGCGTCGTAAGCGCGCTCCGGAGCTGTTGGCCACACCAAGACTGCAGCAGCTGATCAACCAGATGTCGGCGGAATACGACGTGGTCATTGTGGACTCGCCGCCGCTGGGTGCCGGCTTCGATGCCTATGCGTTGGCCACCGCGACGGGCAATATGGCGCTCGTGCTGCGTGTCGGTACCACCGATCGCAAGATGGCCGCTGCCAAGATGGCGACGGTGGACACGCTCCCCGTTCGCGTGATGGGTGCCGTGCTGAACGGGATCAAGTTGACCGGCGTGTATGAGTACTACTCGTACTATCAGGAGTACGCCTCACAGGACGAGGAGCCGGTTGCGCGTATTTCTGATGGGTCTTCTCGGTCTGAGAAGCCCCTCCCCGCCAAGATCCGCTGAGCATGCCTTACTTCTTGACAATCCCTACGCGAATGCGCGCAGCCTGTTGCACCCGTGCCGCGATGCGTGGCGTGATCTTCACAATTGCCGCCTTCAGCGCGACACCCGGTTTTGCCCAAGAGGCGCCGTTGGGAGGGGCTCAGCGGGCGACACGAGCGGCGCTTGCCGAGCGCGTCGCGCAGCTCGAGCAGGAATCAGGCTCGGGGCGTCTTTCCGGATCAGCCAGGAATCGGGCGACCTCGGAGCTCGCAGCAGTTCGTATGCGCTTGCAGCAAGGTGACTTCCGTGTGGGCGATCGCTTCGTGATCACACTGAGGCAAGATTCGGTGCGGTCGGATACGGCGTCTGTTCGGGACAGCCTCAAGGTCTCTGTTGTGAACTTGCCCGACGTCTCGCTGGCTGGAGTTCTTCGTGCGGAGTTGGACGAACGGATGACCGCGCATGTGGCGAGGTATTTGCGTGGCGTATCAGTCCGAACGAGTGTGCTCACGCGCGTTGCGATTTTGGGAGCAGTTCGGATGCCTGGCTTTTATTATGTGTCTCCTGACAGACCAGTCAGCGACGTCATAATGATCGCCGGCGGGCCTGTGGAGTTGGCCAACCTGAATGAGTTCGAGATCAGTCGGGGGTCGACCAAGCTCGTAAAGGCGAAAGACTCGAAGCGGGTGATCAAGGAAGGGCGGACACTGGAACAGCTCGATGTACAGTCGGGCGACGAGGTACGGATTCCGTCCAGAAAGAAGATCAATTGGCAGTTGTTCATTCAGAGCTTGCTCCTTGTTTCGACGCTTTTATTTGCCGGTCTTCAGTTTTTGCAGTGGTATTACGGTCGTCAGAATCAATAGGTACTCACCGATGGACATGGACTTGCACGCTTCGATTATCCCCTTCTCGACCGGTTCGCGTGCAGCGCCTCGGCGTACACGTGCGACTCCGGTGGAGTCGGTGTCGCGCGTAAGTACGGGCCCTTCCGTTGACTTCGATCGTGCGGTGGTGAGCGCGACGGGTCCGCAAGACGATTTCGAGCCGCGTCCACGATCAGAGACCGTCTCGCGCATTTTCAATTGCACCATCGCCGTGCTCATGCTGATCGTGGCGTCGCCGATCATGATGCTTACCGTCATCATGATCCGCCTCACGTCGCGCGGTCCGGCGCTCTATACGCAGATTCGCGTCGGCATCGATCGCCGCTGGAACCGCACTCGGGCTTTGCACGAGCGCCGTCGTGAAGACCTCGGCGGCAGCCCGTTCACGATCTTCAAGTTCCGCTCGATGCGCGTGGACGCCGAAGTCAACGGACAGGCAGTCTGGGCCACGAAAGACGACGACCGCGTGACGCCCATTGGGAAGTTCATGCGCAAGACGCGCATCGATGAGTTGCCGCAGCTGCTGAATGTGATCCGCGGCGACATGAATATCGTTGGTCCCCGCCCCGAGCGTCCGTCTATTTTCGTGCGTCTGCGTGAACAGATCGACGAGTATCCGGTTCGCCAGCGTGTGAAGCCCGGCATCACCGGACTGGCGCAGGTGTCGAATCCGTACGACTCGTGTCTCGACGACGTGCGTCGCAAGGTGTATTTCGATATCCAGTATATGAAGCGGCAGTCGCTTGGCGAAGACATCCGCATCATGCTACGAACAATTCCGGTGATGCTGTTCCGGATTGGTTCGCAGTGACGGCGCGAAGATAGGGACTGTACTACTGCCGCCTAGCGGCTCAACAGCGGGCCAGCTTCTCGAGCTGGCCCGCTGTCGTTTCCTCCCGTTATTGCTGCGCGTCTTAGATGAGTAGTTCTTGTTTCGAGGCCGTCCGAATGACGCGCCGCGAACGCGCCTTGGTCGGACCTTTGCAAGCGAAACGATGCACTCAGAATCTCCACTCTTGGTTGATCACAGAACACACCTGCTCTCGAAGATCCACGACCGCACCGCCGTCATCGGCGTGATTGGTCTGGGCTACGTCGGGTTGCCGCTCGCGATGGAGTTCG
>NZ_JBDNFF010000087.1:0-3186 GCF_041689975.1 Gemmatimonas sp. | reverse complement strand
GTAAAGCCTTTGCCCCACCACTCATCATTTTCAGCTATCGGGTGGAACTGCGGAAGGTAAAACGCGATCGCCTTGATTGATTGATCGGAAAGCATCGATGACGCGTTGAGTGTGTTGGTTTCCGTGATCGCGGGTTCCGTCATTGGGCCTTCCAGTCGCCGTTCAGTTGCGCGTTTCCCCAGAAAGGTCGAGGAGTGCCTACGTCGACCTGCAACTGCGGTCCGCGCACCACGTCACTATTCGTGTTGGGGTCCCACACTGCAAGTTTCACGAGATACGAACCTTCCGGCACGTTCATCGAGAGACCCACCGAATGATGAAACTCACCGACTGTCGGAAATGGCAAGTTGAAACTGGTGTTGATCACGGAGTACACGTGCAACCCGGTCTGCATGGCAATCACCCGCAATGCCAGCATGCAGTTGTTCGGCTGCAGCGAATCACAGCGCCCCCAATACTCGAGCTCGATACGATCACCGGATGTGACGCTTCCGGCACCCCGATTGCGAAACTCACCGAAGGAGAAACCATTGTCGGCGGCGCCTGCTTCCAACTCGCCAGGTCGAACGGCCAGATACTCCTCTATGCATTCCTGGGGAGTCCCCTCGTGAGCAACGGCGCCATGATCCAACAGGATACACTTGGTGCAAATTTCAGCGACGCGATCGAGTTGATGCGAAACGAGCACGACCGGCGCGCCACCAGTCGCCATTTGCTTCAAGCGCGAAAACGCCTTGACCTGAAATGCGTGGTCGCCGACCGCCAGGACTTCATCGATGATCAAGACGTCGGGTTCAAAATGTGCAGCGATGGAAAAACCAAGTCTGGCATTCATGCCGCTCGAGTATCGTTTGACTGGAGTGTCGATGAATTCGCTGAGCTCGGCGAACTTCACGATTTCATCGAAGCGGCGATCGATCTCGGCTCGGCGCATGCCCATGATCGCCCCTTGCAAGTACACGTTCTGCCGTCCACTCAAATCCTGATGGAAACCGGCAGAAACTTCGATCAGCGAGCCAATGCGGCCCACCGCGGCGATCGACCCGCGCGTGGGTTCGATGATGCGATTCAGCAGCTTCAGAATCGTCGACTTGCCGGCACCGTTATGTCCGATAATGCCGAGTACTTCGCCGGGACGGACCGAAAACGACACATCCTTGACGGCCCAAAACGCATCGGTTCGACGCGAGCGACCGAGCAGGGAGGGGAGCAGATCCCGAAGGGAATCGTGCGTGGACGTACGCTTGAACTGCTTCGAAACGGATCGAAACTCCAGAAGACCGGAATTGCTCATGCGGCCTCTGCAAAGCGTGCGGAGAACTTACGAAAGAGCACTAGTCCGGCGAGAAGGGTGCAAACGGAAACGAGCGCACCGTACACGAGGAACCACGGTGACCAGACCATTGTCTCGATCCCTTGCACGTTTACGAATTGCTCCGTTGCCAGCGATCGGCCTTCTGCGACCGAAAGGCCGATTGCCTGGATGAAGGTAGCGATCGGGAACAGAAGCATGGCCATCGCCCCTCGAGGGCCGAGCGCTTCGGGGCCGAAGAACACCGGGGTCAAGAAAAGTCCGAAGCTGATGAGTACCTGCACCAGATACTTTACATCGCGGAAGAAGAGATTTGCGCAGCTCAGGAGCAGCGCGCAACCCATCGTGAACAGCAGTAGAAATAGCGTCACAGGCAACACCCACAGCGCCTGCGCTGAGAACTCAAACCCGAAGGCCAACAGCGCGATCGCTACCGAAACGGTACCAATTGAGGTGTCGAACAATTGTCCCAATACCGTAGCAATAGGAAGGGTTTCGCGCACGAAATACACCTTCCCGATGAGGTTGGCATGAGACACGATACTCACGGTGGACAGTGACATCGCACCGGCAAAGAACGACCACGGAATTGCCTTGATCGCGAGCGCCGAGGCATCGCCGAGCTCGAGCGGCTGACCACTGAGCTTCGCGAATGCGAACCGAATGATCAAGCCCGACATCACCACAAGAGCTGGGTTCACCAACGCCCACGCGAATCCCATCACGGCTTGATGATACCGAACGGTGAGGTCCCGGCGCACGAACTGGTTGACCAGCTCTCGCGCGCCCCAGATCTCAGAAGCTGTTTTGACGAGACTCAAAGTCCAAAGGGATGATGGGAATGACCGAGAAGTGTCAGTCTGGTGCGACACTGGCCGTCACGATATGCTGAAACCCGAATACGGACGGCCACCTGCGCACAAGTTGCCGTACACTTCGTTTTCGGAGTCCATACGTACGCATGACTCCGAGCGGAAAGTTTTGGTAGCATCCGAGTTCAGCACCGTTTGTCCAGTCGAGGTGAATACTTTTGAAACCGGCCGCAGTGAAGAGTTGCCTTATCGATTGTGCCGTAAACCAGCGCAGATGCGTGGCATCCATGAGTCCAAACGGCGCATAGGTAAACTCACCTCTCAGCAAAGACAGACGTATCGTCCAGTGCGCAACATTAGGTCATGGAAGTGGCCACGCAGCCGCCGGGCGCAAGCCACTGGCTAGCGAGACGAAGCACGGGTCCTGGGTGCGGCATGTGCTCGAGGACATCGGCAAATAGGATCACATCGAAAAGCCCGAGCTCGGCAGCAGAGCTCTCGTCGTAGTATCCCGTAACCACGGAATGACCGCGGCTCCTGGCAGCTTGGGCACGTTCCGCGTTCGGCTCCACGCCGACCACGTCTGCGCCTCGATGCGTTCTCAATAGATCAAGAAACGATCCTGTGCCGCACCCCACGTCCAGCACCCTCGACCCGCGCGGAATGCGATCCACAACCATTCCCGTGACCTCCCCGGGCTCCAGTTGTGCGTAATGATAGCGGAGCGGATCGACTTCGTGAGAAAGGAGGCCGAGCAGTCCTTCGGATTCACTCATAAATGCAAGCCTCACAACACGTTAGCGTTTTTCGTGGCACGCACGCGAGTCGGGTGGTGACCAGAAGATACGTCCAGGACAAGCGCAGGGATTCCAGTCATTTCTGTCGCTACTCAAACGCAGGGTTGCTTACAGTTACGAACTCACCGGCCACGCGTTCTTCAGCTAAGTTGCCCACGCCAATCAGGTCAATAGCGCTAACCAGGCCGCGTTTCCGTCGCACACAGCGGCCCGCGACGCACTGCATGAATATCCAGACGGAGAGCACTTTGAGTACACGCGGAAT
>NZ_JBDNFF010000086.1:0-4034 GCF_041689975.1 Gemmatimonas sp. | reverse complement strand
CAGGATCATCCCGGCGCCGAAGCTCGTGACCAGGGTGCCCTTGTCGTCGAACTTGAGCACCGACGGCAGCGACGAGCCCGCGCAATTGTTCACGCTGCACCGTTCGGCCACCCAGATACTCTTGCCGTCCTTGTCGATGGCCACGGCGCTGGTGGAGCCCCACGTGCGCCCTTCGGGCAGCTTGGCCCAGCCGGCGACTGTGCGATACGGGTTGGGCAGGTCGTTGACGGCCGGCATCGTGGCGGACGATTGCGCGGACAGTTGCGCAGCCGCGCTAGAGGAGGCGAGCACGAGCAGGAGGGCAAGACGACGCATGGGGGCAGGGGCGGGAGGTGGGGCGGGGTGGCGTCAGCTGCGAGCACACCCCGTGGTACGATGATATACGACGGTAAACTTGCAGGGAGCGACGGCACTGACGCCAGCGCGCGCTACCCGTAGCTGCACTCCACGAAGCCGTCAGCGCATACTTCAGCATGCCTAGGACGAAAGCCGATCACCCGGACAGCACCGCCAAGCCAGCACCGCACATTTGGGTGTTTCGTACCCGCTTCCGCCGGAACTGCTTCGGATGGAAGTCGCAACCGGCCATTGCTCGCGTCAAGGAAGCGGTGGCCGAGATCCGAAAAGTGGCGAAGCGCGATCTTCGGTTGGCCGCCGATGGGGCGGTGCTCTTCCTCGAGAAGGTCTCTCCGGCACTGGAGCAGGTCGACAGCTCTTCCGGCTCGATCGGCACCGCTGTCAACAACGCGATCGCGGCGTTGGTGCCGATTATCGCGGGCGCTCAAGTTGACGCTGGCGTACGCGCGGCATGGCTCGAGCGCCTGTTCGAGGCGCTGCAGGCCGACGAGATGCCGTACATCGAATCGCTCGGCGACCACTGGGGCGATCTCTGTGCGTCTCCCGCTGTCGCCAGCGAATGGGCCGACCGACTGATCGACATCACGCGCCTTGTACTCAGCCCGGATCGACAACCCGGCACCTACTTCAAGGGCACGACAGCCTGCCTGAGCGCGCTTGAGCGCGCGGGCCGGCACGACGAGTTGATCGAGATGGTGCGCGCTGAACAGATGTGGACGTACCGGCAGTGGGCCGTGAAGGCGATGCTGGCGTCGGGGCGGTCGGCCGAGGCGCTGCGGTTTGCGGAGGCGAGCCGGAATCCCTGGTCGAGTGATCACGCGATCGATGCGAGCTGTGAGGAGATCCTGCTGCGCTCCGGCATGAGAGACGAGGCGTACACGCGATACGGAATGCGCGCGAACGGTATGTCCAGTCATCTCGCCACGTTTCGCGCGGTGACCAAAAAGTATCCCGACAGGCCGCCGCACGACGTGCTGATGGATCTCGTGAACGCCAGCCCCGGTCAGGAGGGGAAGTGGTTTGCCGCGGCCAAGGATGCCGGATTCCTGACCGAGGCCGTCGCGCTGGCGCGGCGATCGCCGTGTGATCCGCGAACCCTCACACGAGCATCTCGCGACTTCGCAGCGCAGCAGCCGGCCTTCGCGCTGGATGTGGGCCTGCTGGCGCTCCATTGGCTGGTGCAGGGGGCCGGCTACGAGATCACAAGTACCGATGTCATCGATGCATTTCGCGCGACTGTGCACGCGGCGCGATCGGCGGGTCGCGTGGACGAGGTGGTGGCGCTGGTGCAGGGGGTCGTGGACATCGATGGCCCCCGCGCGGATTTCGTGGCGACGGCGGTGCGGTCAGTGCGCGTGTGAAGGGACACGATTCAACGGCGCGTTGGGGCAGCGGCGGTATCCTGGTCTCGGCGACGCGCCAACGCGTGATTTGCCACGGTAGCTTCCAGAAGCTACCGTGCGCAGATGCGTACAGTCGGCCTGAAGGTCTTGAAGGACCGCCTCAGCGAATACATCCGCCTCGTTGCCAGCGGCGAAACCGTACTGGTCACGGATCGCGACCGGGTCGTGGCAGAGCTGCGACCGCCACAAGGTCGCAGTCCACTGATCTCGGATGCCGTGCTCGCCGAGGCGATGCGTCGCGGACTGCTCTCCGCACCCTTGGTTGTGCGGGAGGGTCCGCCTGGCCGATCACCGATTGAGCCGCTGGCCGACGTGCTGGCGGGGCTCGATCGGGATCGAGGCGACCGGTAGCGGCGCCTGATTTGCCTCGACACCTCGGTGGCCCTGGCGCATATCCTCGCCGAGGATCGCGTTCCACCGGTATGGTTGTGGGATGCCACGCTCGTCAGCAGCCGCCTGCTCGAGTACGAGCTCTGGACCCGGCTGAACGCACGCGGACTGGCGGGGTCGCACGGCGAATTCGCGCGCGAGGTCGTGCAGCGGATTGCCTTTCTCGAGTTGGCGCCGCCGGTGCTTGCACGCGCCTTGGAGCCGTTTCCGATCGCCATGCGAAGACTCGACGCGCTCCACTTGGCGTCCATCGAGTTCCTGCGCAGCCAGCGCCAGGAGCTGGAGTTGGCCAGTTACGACGTGCGCATGCGCAAGCCAGCGGCGCGCATGAAAATTCCGATCGCAACGCTGGGCAGCGAACTCCGGTAGCTCCGGTTGAACTGAAACGTACGAACGCCCCAGTTCCGACCGGCTGGCTCATCGATGAGGGAAGAGTGTCGTGGTAGTCCCGCACGAGCGCGTGTCTCCACCAACGTCATGAGTCACCCCAGTAGATTCCACGTGGTATGCTGCGCATCCAAGGACTTACCGTTCGGTATCCCAATGGCCCGCGGGCCCTCGACGCCGTCTCGCTGGTGATCCCACCGGGGACCTTCGGTCTGCTCGGACCGAACGGGGCCGGCAAGAGCACCCTTCTCCGTATTCTGGCCACGCTTCAGCGGCCGGATGCGGGCAGCGTACAGTTGGGCATTGGCACCAGCGCGCTTATCGACGTGCTGGCCGAGCCTGCACGGCTCCGTGCGCAGCTGGGGTACCTGCCGCAGGACTTCGGGCTCTACCCAACGCTGAGCGTCGAGGCGGTCCTCGACCACTTCTGTGCACTCAAGGGCGCCACCGACCGTCACACGCGTGCGGCGTGGGTCGATGCCCTCCTGAGCCGCACGAACCTCGCCGACAAGCGGCGCGTTGCCGTTCGGGCACTCTCGGGCGGGATGCGCCAGCGACTGGGGCTCGCCATCGCGCTCGCTGGGCATCCGCGCCTTCTCCTGCTCGACGAACCCACGGCCGGGCTCGATCCCGGCGAGCGGCGGCGTATCTACGACCTGCTGGCCGGTGTCGGGGAGGACGTCGTGATCATCCTCTCGACGCACCTCACGGAGGATGTGCGCGCCGCCTGCGCGCGATTCGGCATTCTGCACGCGGGGCGCATCGTGACGGAGGATACGCCAACGCACGCACTCGAAATGCTGCGTGCGCGGCGCGGCCCCGAGGTCACGCTCGAGGATGTGTACTTCGCGCATGTCCCCGAGAACGAGGACGGATGAGCGACGGCATGGCGCTCATCCGCGGCACCGCACTGCGCGCGCTCGTCGCATTCGAACTTCGCCTGCAGTCGCGGGACTTCCTGGCGTGGCTCGGTTTCCTCGTGCTCTTCCTGCTCACGATAGGCTACACCGCCAGCGGCACCATCATGCTCGTCGGAGACCTTGGGCTGGTGCCGCGCACCGCTCCGTGGGCCATCGCCCACGCGATGGCGGGGGTCACGGCCTTTGGACAGGTGATCACCGCGATGACGGCGGCCAGCACGGTGCTCCGCGATGTCTCCGCGCGCACGCAGGGGCTCATCCTCGCGACGCCCTTATCATGGCGGACGTACCTCGTTGGCCGTTTTCTCGGAACGCTCGCCGTGCTCCTGGTCATCTATGCGGCGATCCCCCTCGGACTTTCGCTGGGGGCGTGGATAGCGACCGTGACGACGAACGGCGCGAGCGATCCCCTCGCGCTGTCGACGGTCATCCGCCCGCTCGTCATATTCGTCGTACCGAACGTGGTCGTCGTGACCACGGCATTCTTCGCCGCCGGTGCGCTCAGTGGTGGCTTCACGGTGATCCTCCTGGTCGGCATCGGGTTCATCGGATGCTGGCAGAGCGGTCTGCAACTCGT
>NZ_JBDNFF010000085.1:0-25497 GCF_041689975.1 Gemmatimonas sp. | reverse complement strand
TCACGACCGATGCCGAGGCGCGCACCGGCGTGTGTCCCGCGGGAAAGTCGTTGTACCGTAGCGGGGGAAACCGGAAGACGAACAACCACGCCGGTGCGCAACGTCGCGTTCTTCCATGGACGCATCGACACCGACAGGCCCACGCACACCGCGCGCATGCAAGTGCGCATCGACGCACCCGAGGGACGCCAAGCGTATGGGCGACGCTTCGCCACGGTGGAGCCGGTGTTCGGTAATCTGCGGGCGAACAAGCGGCTCGATCGCTTCACGCTGCGCGGCCGCACCAAGGTGAGCGGTCAATGGACGCTGTATTGTCTCGTCCACAACATCGAAAAACTCGCCCACGCGGGCTACGCGGCGTAGGGAGCACCGCAGAACGCGCAGCAATACGCGTAAGTCCACGCGGAACAGCGATAAACGCGCACTTTTTCCGAGTTCGGCGCATCAATGCGATTACGAAAATCATAGACGACGTCCTGCGACAGCGAAATCGCCTTATTCTACAGCCTCAACGTTCGGGTTCAGTTGCAGGCGGACCAAAACAATGCGCGCGAAGCGCGCGCACCCCACTCCGACTGCCAACTGCAACCCATGGTTAGAACGCTGGTGGGAATGCTGCAGACATCTACCGCACTCGCTCACGTCGGTCGATAGGGATATCACGGTCGAGCTCGAGCGGGGATGCGCGAAGGAGTGCCGGAGGAACCGGTGACGCTGGTGCGCGGTGTACCAGTGAGAATATCGCCCGGCCACACAGCGCACCGAGCAACGCGCTGATTCCCGCGAGCATTCCGTAGAATGGGATGAGACCGTACACTCCTCGGCTGAGCACCACCGGAGTGTATAGAAGCAATGGGAAGGCAGCTCCGCCGATCGCGCCCCACAGCGTGAGCTTCGCAGCCGAGAGTGCCGACGCACCTTTGCGACGACCCATGCTCCAGATCACGACGCCGAACGCGAGCCCGCAGACCGATCCCCACAGCGCGCCCGCACCGGCGAAAGCAGCGAATCGAATCAACAGACGGCTCCAGTCCATGGCACTCTGCCAAGGCTGGAACCGCACCAAAAACAAGGCAGTGCCGACGCCAGCTCCGACCGACCACGCCTTATATACGGGCACTTCCGAGAAGACCGCGAACGCGCGTCCAAAGCTACATCGACTTACCCTCAGAATGTCGTTCTAACAAGTTAGAGGTTTCGCGTCGCGAAGCCGACGCCAAACCTCCGTTGAACTGAACCGCCGGCACTGCCCTATGGAGTTTGCACCCGTCGTACCGGCCGCGCTATCCGGATGAGCGGGGGCCACCGCGACGGTCCGCGCGGGTCGTGGGGTGTGACGGGACGGGGAGCGGCGGGGCTGGACGTCGTTTCCACGGGGTTCAGCGCGGTGTGCGGCGCGCGCGCCGAACGGGCGGTCATGCGTGCTGGGCGAGGCGACGAGCGGGCGCGCACTTCGGGGGCCTCGCGCGCGCGGGGACGTGAAGCAGCCGTCGCGTGCGCAGAAGGTGGCCGGTTCCACACTGCGGGCACCAGGGCGCAGGCGGGATGCCAACACGCGCGTCGGGGAGCTCGTCGCGCGGCGAGGGGACCGGTGGCGCCAGCTGTCGTTGTAACCGCGTGCGCGTGGCCGCGACGCCGCCGTCCGCCAATACACCCGCAGCAACTCGAGCGTCCGCTGTGGCAGCGGCACGTAGCGATCCCGTCCGCCTTTCCCGGCGCGCGGATCCTGTACAGACGCCAGCAGCGTCCGCACTTCACCGGTCGACAGCACCACAGGCAAGACGTGCCGCTTCGCCGGCCGCACGAGATCAAAGACCGGCCACGTGCGGTGTCACGTCACTTCGGTCAAGAAGCGAATGCCGCTGCGGTACATGATCCGCGTGCTGCGCGAGACCTTGCGCGTCGTGACCAGCGCGAGGAAGAACGCACGCCGCTCGTCTTCGGTAAGCGTGTCCAGCGTGTCGGGCCATCGCGCGCAATGCCTCGCCAAGCGGATCACCGCGCCATGATGCGCCATGATGCGCCTGCTGCGTCTTCGGCGCGAAGCCGCGCAACCGCATGTTGTCGCCCATCCGGTCGGTGAGCGTCTGCATCGGAACCTCCGTCTGCGGGAAACAAGGACCTGCTCCCGCGACGTGACCGTCGCCCGCCGCTATCGAGATAGGGAGAAGGGGATGTTCTCCCCTGCTCCCCTCCCACACCACCTTCGCCGAGCGTGTGTTCTCCACTGCGTTGTGCTCTCGAGTATCACGTTACCCTCCAACGCGAGCTCCGCCGAGGCGGACATCCGGAGCACACGACCGAGAGTCGCGACATGCACGCTCCATTCCGTTCGGCCCTTCACGACGAGATTTATACCCCGAAGTTTCCGACGGCGTGAAGAGCGCCAAGGCCACGATCAACCCTCTCACCGGAGCCAGTCGCCTGTGAGCAAGACCTGGAGCACCATGTGCATACCGTCGCTGCGTCGTTCGCGTGTGACGAGCGCCCTCGTCGCGATGATGTCAACTGTGATGGCTTGTCGATCGAACCCGGCCCCCGAGCCCACGGCGGCGGGAAGTGTCGCGGTGCGACTGGAGCGTGGACCGTGCTTCGGTAACTGCGCGGAGCATGTGGTGGAGATCCTCGACGACGGCACCGTGCGCTGTGACGGACGCGAGCACGTGATCGCGCTCGGTGCGCAGCGCGGCTCGATTGCCGTGAGCGCGGTGCGCGCACCCCAGTAACAGTTCGTGTCCGCTGGTTTTGCCTCGCTCGACAGCGCTTATGTCAACGGGCCAAGGGATGCGGACGCTTTCTGCCGGATGGTCCGCGCACGGTAACCGGTGCGCGCAGTTCAACGACAATGAGAATCGGTCAGTGCGATGCGGGGTGCACAACTGCCCCGCGCGTGCTGGGCGCTTTGGCCGCGCAGGTCGATAGCGTGGCGCGCACCAGCGCGTGGACTACCGGAACCGGAGGAAACACGTAATGCGTGACTTCATTTCGCGTCGTGGTGCGGCGCTCGTGGCTGCCACGGTCGCCTGCGTTACGGCCCACCGCAGCTCACTCTCAGCGCAGACGCCGCCCCCGCAAGCGGCGCGTACGTTTACGCCGGCGCAGGCACGGTCCGCGTCCAACGCGCTCGACACGCATCTGGCCGAGCATCCGAAGAGCAAGACGTCGGTCGCGTCAGCGAAACCGTCGGCGGCGGCAGCCACCGATGCGTAGCGTGCGCAGGCGTTGCGCGCCCCGGTTCCGGCGCTCAAAGCTTCGGGTAAATCGAAGAAAGGTACATAGTCCTTACGCGTACGGCATGGTCGGCACTTTCCCGCACAAGCGTGCGTACACCGCGAGTGACCCACGGTGATGCGCCGTGTGATCCACGATCCCGCTGATCACCGCGCGCCTGGGCGCACCGCCCATCACGATGTCGTTGGGAATCGGTTGGTCGAGCTCCTCCTCGCTCGTGGCGCGTAGCGTGGCGATCGCCTGCTCGAACGATTGCGCCAGCGTGGCCCGCGCCGCGTCGAGCGACGTGACCGCCTTGGCCTGCGCAATGTGCACGTCGTAGTCGGTGTCCCATCCCGCGCCGAAGGCACCACCCATGAACCAGTCCACCGTGATCGCGACATGCGCCACGTGGCCGGCCGTCGTGTACATGTCCGCATGCGGTGCGAACGCTTCGTGTTCGGCGCTCAAGACGGCGATGGTCGTGAGGAAGAATTTCCGCGTGGACTCCAGTTCAGCGACGGCAGCATCCGACATGGGGCGCTCCTTGCAAAACAGTGAGTTTCGGTTTATGTTCGGTAATATGCCGTTTCGGAACAAAACGTCAATCGCGAAGCCGCTAGCTCCGTGGGCGCTGAAGCGTGTACCATAGGCGGATGCCCTGCGACCTGTCCGGCCTCACCGCCGCCCTCGCCGACCGCTACTGCCTTGGCGCGGAGCTCGGCGCTGGCGGTATGGCCACCGTGTACCGCGCCCATGGTCTGCGCCACGAGTGTGAGGTGGCGCTCAAGGTGCTGCGCTCCGACCTCGGCGACGCGCTTGGCCGCGACCGCTTTCTGCGCGAAATCCGCCTCGCCGCGTCCCTCACGCATCCGCACATCCTGCCGCTGTACGATTCCGGCGATGACAACGGGACGCTCTGGTTCACCATGCCGCTGTTGACGGGTGAAACGTTGCGCGACCGTCTCGCCAAGCCGGAGCGACTGTCCATCGATGACGTCGTGCGCCTCACCGGCGAAGTGGCCGACGCGCTCGACTACGCGCACCGACACGACGTGGTGCATCGCGACATCAAGCCGGAGAATCTTCTGCTGCACGAAGGGCATGCGGTGGTGGCCGACTTCGGCATCGGCAAAGGACTCGTCGCGGCCACTGAGCAGAACACGATGCACACGCAAATAGGCGTCACGGTAGGCACGCCTACCTACATGAGCCCTGGGCAAGCCGCCGGTGAAGCCGTCGACAGGCGCCGCGACCTGTTCGCGCTGGGATGTGTGCTCTTCGAGATGCTCACCGGCGACGTGGCGTTCAGCGGCCCCACCGTGCAGGCCACGATCGCGCGGCGATTCGTGCATACGCCGCCACCGACGGCCGTGCTCCGCCCCGATGTACCAGCGGCGCTCGCGCAGCTCGTTAATCGGCTGTTGGTTAAGGCTGCCGAGGCACGCGTCGCGAGCGGCGCGCAGGTGGTGCAGACGCTGCGCACGCCGGTGGTGATTGCGGCGGCGCCGTCGCCCGTCGCACCACCGGCGTACACCGAACGGTCCGTGGTGGTACTCCCTTTCGTGAACGTCAGTCCCGACGCCGACACGGAGTACTTCAGCGACGGCCTCACCGATGAACTCATCACCGACCTGTCGCATGTGAAGGCACTGCGTGTGATCTCTCGCACCACCGCGATGCAGTACAAGGGCAGCACGCAGACGCTATGCGCTATCGGTGACACGCTTGGCGTGCGGTGGGCGCTCACCGGGAGTGTGCGACGCGCTGGCAATGCGCGATGGTGGCCCGGTTCGATGATGCGGCCAAACAGGCGTCGTGGCTGCAGGAGAACGCCCCCGCGTGGCCCTATACCGCGCAATTGCGCGGCCTCATCGTCGCAGCCACGGGAGAGCAGGCTGAAGCGATCGATATCCTCGACACGGTCAGTGAGGCATCGCTCGACGGACACCACACGTTTCACCTCGCCGAGTCGTATGTCATGGCCGGCGCGCCCGAGAAGGGCATCATGCTGCTCGATCGCGCCGTTACCATGGGGTTCTATCCGGCCGACTATTTCGAGCGGCTGTCCCCGTTTCTCGAATCGGTGCGCGCTCGCGAGGATTTCGCATGCGTGGTGGCTCGGGCACGTGTCCGCGAGGAGGAGTTCGCGGCGGCCGTCGCATAGATTTCCGAGCAGTAGCGCCCCGTTGAGCGGCGTGCTGCCCATATCAATCATTTGCCCTCGGCTGTTCTTCGCGTCTCTTCGCGTGCTCGGCGAGCTTCGCGTGAACCAGCCGGCTATCCGATCACGCCGAGGCAGTCGCCAGCACGACGGTTCACGCGAAACTCGCGTAGGCAGAGACGGCCCGCGAGGCACTGCCACAACATCAGTTATCGGATGACCGACACTCCCCACGACCTCGTCGACTTCGGCAACGGGCAGCCCTCGAGTTCGTTGCTTCCCCTCGATGCAATACGTACCGCTGCCGATCACTGTCTGAGCCGCGGCGACGCGGCACTGCTGCAGTACGGCGACGATCAAGGCGACGTGGACTTTCGCGAATCGCTCGCACGTTTCCTGACGCATCGCTACGCGACGCCGGTAAGCGCGGCGCACCTGATGATATCGGCCGGTGTCTCGCAGGCGCTCGATCTCGTGTGCACGCGATTCACGCGGCCCGGCGATACGATCTTCGTGGAAGAGCCCACCTATTTTCTGGCGCTCGAGGTGTTCCGCGATCACGGCCTACAGGTGGTCGGCATCCCCATCGACCACGACGGCATTCGCCTCGACGCGCTGCAAGACGCACTCACTCGGCACTGTCCCGCGCTGCTGTACACGATTCCCTCGTTTCAGAACCCCTCGGGAACCACCATGTCGGCCGCGCGACGCGAGCAGCTGGCAGCGGTGAGCCGCGCGCACGATCTGCTCATCGTCGCCGACGAGGTCTACCAACTGCTCGACTTCGGGACCGCGCCGCCGCCGCCGTTGGCGGCGTATATACGCGACGCGCGCGTCTTGTCACTCGGTTCGTTCTCCAAGATCTGCGCTCCCGGCTTGCGGCTGGGGTGGATACAAGGCGCAGCACCGCTGCTCGACCACCTCATGCAATCGGGCGTCGTGCACAGCGGCGGCGGACTCAATCCGTTTGCATCGGGCGTGGTGCGCAGTCTGCTCGATCTCGGACTGGCCGACGCCGGGCTCGATGTGCTGCTCCGTGTATATGCCGAACGGTCGGCGGTGCTGTGCCGGGCGCTGCGTGACGCGCTACCGATGGCCACGTTCGTCGAGCCGCGTGGCGGGTACTTCGTGTGGGTGCAGTTACCATCGACTATATCTGCATCGCGACTGCTGCCGACGGCCGTGGCGGAAGGTGTGAGCTATCGTGCGGGCGCGCTGTTCAGCAGCGTCAACGGGTTCGCGCGTTCGCTGAGACTGAGCTTTGCGCACTACGACGAGGCGGCGTTGGTACTCGGTGTCCAGCGACTGGCGCGCGCAATTGCACGCTACAGCACGAACGCCGAGTAGACTCGGCCCGCCCGCCTCGCGTATCTTTATGGTGCACACCGATGACGGGGATGCGTAACGTCCGCTCATGACACGAACCCGCTCCACACACCGGAGGCGCGCAATGACCGCCGCATCGGATGGCATGACCGCCGAACAACTCATCGGCTACGAGATTCCTGGAAAGCGTGTGGAACTGGTGCGTGGCCAGCTGGTGGTACGCGAACCAGCCAGTTTCTCGCATGGCGCCTTGTCGCTGCGCATCGGTATTGCGCTCGGTAACCACCTCGCGCGTGAGGGGGAGCAGCAGGGGTGGCCCCTGACGCGCGGGCGGCTTGCCACCGCCGACCCCGGCTTCACCCTCGCGCGGCGCCCCGACACCGTACGCGCACCGGACATTGCGTATGTCTCGCGCGAGCGTCACGCCGCGCCGATGCATGACGGCTTTCCGGAGTTCGCGCCCGACCTCGCGGTGGAAGTGCGCTCTCCCAGCGATCGCACGGGCGCGGTTGTCGCGAAGGTCAGCGATTGGTTGTCGGCGGGCACCGCGCTCGTGTGGGTCGTCGATCCGCCGCGCGAGCAGGTGGTGGTGTATCGCGCAGACGGCGCCGTCTCCGTGTTGACCACCGGCGAGACGCTCATCGGCGAGGAGCTCCTTCCCGGCTTCGCGTTACCGCTTCAGGAATTGTTTGCGTTGAATTGAGTGGGTTCGGTGTGAACGCCCGTAACTCCATCACGACCTCGACCGCCGATCTCGAGATCAATGAGGAACAATGCGGCCGCTAAGAATTATTGCATAGGCTTGAGCTTGCCACAAAACCACAGCAGATCCCTCGCCGTGGCCGCAAACGCCTTTCTACCGAAGAGTCTGACCCGGTCCGTCTACCTCCCCCGGACGCCGAGCGCTTCTCGGACTTCGGGAGCGCGGTGACCGGTAAGCTCAGCACGCGCCTCGAACTCACCAGCCGGTTGTCGGTTCGTGGTGCCGGCAGCACGGGCTTCCGCGCTCCCTCGTTGGCCCAAACCAACCTGTCGGCGACCAGCACGAACTTCATCGGCAATCCACCGGTACCGCAGGAGGTTGTCACTCTGCCCGTGAACGGTGCCGCCGCCCGCGCGTTGGGGGCCACCGCGCTCAAGCCCGAACGCTCGCAGAATCTGTCGCTCGGCATGGCGTGGACCCCCACGAAGACTTTCTCGGCCACCCTCGACGCCTATCGCATCACGATCGAGGATCGCGTGGTGTTCTCGGAGAACTTGCTCGGCGCGCAGGTGCAGACGGCGCTGGCCGGACTGGGCTTCGCGGGGCAGACGTCGGCGCGCTTCTTCACCAACGCGATCGACACGCGCACGAACGGCGTGGACCTCGTGGCCAACTACGGCGTCAGGCTGGCGGATCAGGCTACGCTGCGCATGACGTGGGGCACCAACTGGGGACGTACGTTCGTGACGCGAATCTCGGACAATCCGGCGCAGTTGGCCGCACTCAACCCGAAGGTATTCGGCCGCATCGAGCGCAATCGCGTAGAGGAGGCGCAGCCGCGTCTGAATAGTCGCCTGTCGATCAGCTACGCCAAGAAGGCGCTCAGCTTCGAAGTGCAGCACGCCTACTTCGGTTCGTTCACCATGCGCCCGGAGGCGATCGTGGACGGAGCGGGGAATCCTGTGCCGATCGTGACGAGCGCGCAGGCAGATCAAACGTTCCGTGGCCGTTGGATCAGCGACGTGAGCACGTCGTACAAGTTCACGCGCTTCACGATCACGGGTGGTCTGGACAACGCGTTCAACATCTACCCCGACCGGAATATTCCCATCGCCTCGAATTCGGGGATCCTCCAGTACACGAGCTTCTCGCCGTTCGGCTTCAACGGACGCTTCGTGTACGCGCGTATCGGCTACCGCTTGTAACATCGGCGCGACGCGTTGGAGTTCGATCACCTGTCGCCTGCTGCTGCAGGCGACCGGTTTGTTTTTCGAGGTATCGGGGCGTAAATCTTGGTCGGGCTCGCCTGCGAACCGAGACGACGGCCTACGGCGCTTGGTTGTTCAGTGTGTGGTCGTTTAGCCGCTATATGGCAGCGGCCATCTTCGGTGCGGCAACTCCGCGGGCATTTGGGCCAAGATTCACCCACTCGAAACCCCGAAGCGCCATTTACTCTGGACTGTTCCTCTGCGTTCTCTGCGCCTCCGCGTCCTCTACGTGATCAGTTCAGCAGCCTGTCCGTCGACGAGCAATCCGTTCAGCGGCAGATCACTGACAGCGATGCTCGGGTAGATCGAGCACTGATCACGCAGAGAAACGGAGAACGCAGAGGCGCAGAGGTCTCTTGCCGATAGGTCGCCGGACAATGGCCACCGTCGTTCTATTGGGCTCTTTTCGATTGCGGGTGGCTGAATGGCGGCCGACCGTTCAGTGGGTACTGCGGCATGCGGCGAGGCGCGTGGCAACGGACCGAACGACCAACGGCCTGACCGCGGATTCACGCCGACATGACGCGGATTAGAGTCGTGCGAGATGACGGAATAGCGCGCGCTATTCTACAGGTTGTGGTCGTTTCGCCGCGGCATGGCAGCGGCCATGTTCGGTGAGGCAACCCAGCGGGCCTTCGGGCCGGGATTCACCCACACGAACCCCCGAAGAACTATTTATTACGGACCATTCCTCCGCGTGCGCTGCGCCTCCGCGTCCTCTGCGTGATCAGTTCGGCAGACGGTCCGTCGACGAGCAATCCGTAACTGATCACGCAGAGAAACGGAGAACGCAGAGGCGCAGAGGTCTCTTACCGATAAGTCGCCGGACAATGCAGACCTTGCGGGTCGACCTACTGCTTTGCCGTTGGTGAGCTCCGGCAGTAAACCCCAGCCACCCCACCGGCATCGAACCGGGTGTGCCCCTTCCCTCGACCTCCCGAATCCCCTGACCGGCAACGCCTCTGTCGCGCTCGACCCGCTCGTCCGTGCTGCGCAGACGGGCGATGCCACGGCCTTCGCCACGCTGTATGACGCGCACGCGCCACGGCTCTTCGCCGTGTGCGTCGGTCTGGCCGGGAACCGCGTCGACGCGGCGGAGCTGTTGCAGGACACGTTCGTGCGGGCGTGGGAGCGTCTCGGGACCTTCCGTGGCGAGAGCGCTTTCCCCACCTGGCTGCATCGCGTGGCGGTGAACGTGTTCCTGCTGCAGGAGCGGACACGACGGCGCAGAGTGCAGCGTGTCGCGGTAGAGTCGGAGTTGATATCCAACGCAGGTGTGGGCGAAGCACTTGCCACGGCCGTCCCTGATGCGATTACACCCGCCCTCGACATCGGTCTCCGCGTCGACCTCGAAACGGCCATTGCTCGGCTCCCCGACGGTGCCCGCCGCGTGTTCGTGTTGTACGATATCGCCGGGTACGAGCACGCCGAGATTGCTCAGCAACTTGGCATCGCCGAAGGAACGTCCAAGTCTCACCTCTTCCGGGCGCGGCGACTGCTGCGCGGGATGCTCGACCGATGATGTGCCCATGATGGACGACCAACTCGCGCGCACACCGGAATGCACGGCATGCGACGCAGGCCTCGCCGATTACCTTGCCGGCCAGCTGAGTGAGCGCGTCGCCGAGCAGTTGGAGGCGCACGCCGCAGGGTGCGCGCGATGCGAGCGCATCCTCGACCACGCGACACGAATCCCCGTCGCTGATTTCATCCCGTCGCTCCCGGTAGCCGCTCGCGCCAACGTGCTCTCAGCGGTCACCCGACCGGCGCGCCGAACGCAGCCAGGCGCGCGAATCCCTTCGTGGCGCGGTCCGCTCGCAGGCGGCGCACTCCTGGCTGCCGCCGCGGCCCTTCTCCTCATCGCGCGTTCGGCCCGCACCTCGGAGCCGCAGGGCGACAGCACTCGGGCTTCGCTCGATAGGCTTCCCGCCCTGTCGTACGACGGCAATGCGGCCATGCAGCGCGCCGCGCGTCTTGCCTCGGACCGGGCACACGCCGAGTTCGAGTCGCTCGACGCGGCGACGCGTGAGATCGAAGGCGCGCTGCACGTAGCCCCAAGCGACGCCGAACTTCGCGCCTACCTCTTGGCTGTGCGCGCCCGCCGCGTTGAGTTGAGGCAGCGCGTGAAGGAGGCGACATCGTGAGCGGACCGATAGACCGGCGAATGGTCGATCGCCTCGCGCGGCTGGTGTGCGCGACGGCCGTGATGTTGCTGCCATTCTCGTCGCGCGCGCAGCGTGCCGCGTCAGATGGCCAACCCGTGCACCGTGGCTATGCGGTCACGCGTGACGTGGCGATGCGCATCTACGTGCCCGCCGGCCACGTGCGGGTCGTCACGTGGTCGCGCGATTCGGTCGACCTCGCCGGCACGATCGGCGCTAATGCGTCGGTGTTCGGAGGAGGCTCGCGCACGCACGTCAAGCTCGGTGTGGAATCGCGCACGGCGAGTGACTCCACCATGCCACGTGCCGACCTCGTGATCAGCGTTCCGCGCGCGGCGCATGTCTGGATCAAGACCATCGATGGAGACATCGACGTGCGTGGAACCACTGGGGAGCTCGAAGCCTATGCCGTGCGGGGCCGCATCGCGGTGTACGATGTGAGCGGCGTGACAGCACTCGAATCGATCGATGCGCTGGTCACTGTGGATCGTGCAACCGGTGATCTCCGGGTGCGCGGTGGAAAAGGCGACGTGTCGCTGGTTGCCGTGCGAGGCACCGTGTCGGTGGCCACTATCAGCGGCGCCGTGTCGCTTTCGGAGTTCAACGGAGACGGCCGCGTCGAAACCATTGGCGGCAACGTGACGTTCCGCAGCGGATCGCTCGCCGGGATGCAGCTCGACATACAGACGCACGCCGGCGCCATTACCCTGTTGCTTGCCGCGGCGCGTGCTCCGGCACTCGACTTGTCGAGCCGCGCCGCGCCGCCGCTTCTACCAAAGCTCGTGCAGTCGCCGGCGAACGGGCGCATCGTGGCGCGATCGTTCAAGGGGCGCATCGTTGTCACGGCACGCTGAATGCCGCATTGAACGCGCAGCACTTCGGCGGCATCGAAGCCAGTATGAAACCCATTCACTATCTCACGATCGTCGGCACGCTTACCGCGATCGCACGATTCGGCTCGTTTCAACGCGAGGTCGGCCGGCAGCTCGAAAGCCGATACCGCATCTCGCCGACACACACCGTAGCAACTCGTACAGCACTGCCACCGTCGCTGAATAGCGACACCGCGCGCGTGGACACGGCCGCCACCGAGATTCGGTGGAAAGGCACCAAGTTCGGTAAACGCGGGGCGCATGCCGGCACACTCCGGGTACGAAGCGGATGGATCGACGTGCGTGGCATGCAGCCCCGCAGTGGTCGCATTCTGCTCGACATGCGCTCGATCGCCGTGACCGATATACCGCGCAGCGACATGGTACCGCGCCGGAAGCTGCTGGAGCACTTGGTAGGCGAAGAGTTCTTCGCCGTGTCACGTTTTCCCACGGCGGAGTTCACGATCGATCGCGCCGTGGATCTGGGCGCCAATGTGTTCCGCGTGAATGGGCGCCTCACGCTGCGAGGGGTCACGAAACCTGTGACGTTCGACATGACACTATGGAGCTATGAGCCCACGGCACTTCGTGCAACCGCGCAGCTCACCTTCAACCGCATGGACTGGGGCGTGGCGTTTCGCGGATCGCGTCTCACGAACGATCTGGTGGACGACGACGTGCAGCTCGAGATCGACATTACCGCCCGCGGAAGTGCATCGTGACATGCGCTGCATATATGCACCGGTTCGCGTTCACGGCGGCGCTGCTCATCGTACCGATGGGCGCCTGCGCGGCCCAGTCTAGCCCCGACGATCCCGCCTGCCAGCCGCCGCCGCCTCGTGGAGCGACGCTGGCGAATCATGCGCGTATCGCGCCACCCACTGAGCCCGGCGAGCAAATGCGCATCCGTCTTCGCTTCGAGGACGTGCGCGGCAAGCCGCACAGCGGGTTGATAGTGTACGCCTATCAGACCGACGCGCAGGGACACTACGCTACCGGCAACGGGGAGACTGGCTGCTACCGTTTTCATGGGGCCCTGCATGCGTTCACGCGCACGGACACGGACACGGTGGGCGCCGTGTCGTTCGAGACCATTCGTCCCGGCCCGTATCCGGGTCGCACGGACCCACAGCATGTACACGTGGTGGTGCAATTTGCGGATGCGCGCGGCTTCTACCTGAACTCACTGGTGTTCAGCGACGACCCGCGAGTTACACCCACCTATCGCGTTTCGGAAAGGGACGCGGGAGGATCGGGCATCGCCACGCCGCAGCGCGATAGCGCAGGTACGTGGTTGGTGACCCATACGTTTCGCTTCGCACGTGCGCCAAGGTAGCATGGTCCGACGCACCCTGAAGATGCCCGTGTCTCGGCGACACCCGACGGCACTCTCAGAGGCCATGCGCGTTCCTCGTGGTGTAGGAATCCGGGACAACGGGGAGCGGATAGACGTGAGGCTTCATCGAGCGGATGCGTCGTTCCGGCTTGGAAGCGACCGATGTCGCGACGGATATGCGGGCTATCCGCAGGTTACGCCCAGAAGGTGCAAGCATCGGCGCACGCGCTTGGCGAGCCGCTGCTGGAAGTCCGTGGCGAGTTCGGCCGGCATCCCCTCCGCGCGCGCCTGCGCGAAGACATCGGGCAAGGCGGCGTCCACGCGGCGCACGGTGTCCCGAACGACATCGAAGACCCGGTCCCACCCGAGCCCGCACTGGTCGGCGAGCTCGTGCCATGCCGCGGCATTGATACTGGGCCTGTGCCGGGTCGAGCCAATCAGCAGTTGCCGTTCGCGCTCGATACGCGCGCGCAGCGTCTCGCCGGTCACGAGCGGCATCACGTAGTACAGCAGCGTGTCGGCCTCCCCGCTGTCCAGCAGTGGCAGGATGTGCGGATGCTGCAGTCGTGCCGTGGTGCGTATTTCGCTCAGGAACCGTTCACCGCCGAGCGCCGCAGCGAGATCGGGATGCAGCACCTTGATGGCCACCTCGCGATCGTGCCGCAGGTCGTGCGCGAGATACCCCGCGGCCATGCCGCCGGCGCCGATCTCGCGTTCCACCCGATAGCTTCCGCGGAGTGCGGTGGTGAGCCGTTCGAGGATGTTCATGAGGGGGATGTTACGCGCTGGGCACAGAGGCGGAAAGGGCGTCGGGCGCCACGGGCTACGCGTACCGTCAACCCCGGCTCCACCGCGATAGATTTCGCCATCCACCACCACTCCCCACCGCCGTCCACCTTCTATGAGCAACGTCCCCATCACCATCGCCCACGGCGATGGCATCGGTCCCGAAATCATGCGCGCCACGCTGCGCGTGCTTGAAGCCGCGGGCGCGCGACTCGCGCCGGAAACCATTGAGATCGGCGAAGCAGTATACTATCGCGGGCAGACGGCGGGCATCGAGCTGTCGGCGTGGGAGAGTCTGCGCCGCACCAAGGTATTCCTGAAATCGCCCATCACCACGCCCTCCGGCGGCGGCTTCAAGTCACTCAACGTGACGGTGCGCAAGACACTCGGCCTCTACGCCAACGTGCGCCCGTGTGTGTCGTACGATCCGTACGTCGCCACGCACTTTCCCGGTGTCGATACGGTGATCGTGCGCGAGAACGAGGAAGATCTCTACGCCGGCATCGAACACCGACAGAGCGACGAGGTGTACCAGTGCCTCAAGCTCGTGTCGCGTCCCGGCTGCGAAAAGATCGTGCGCTATGCCTTCGAGTACGCGCGCGTGAATGGCCGCAAGCGCGTGACGTGCATGACGAAGGACAACATCATGAAGCTCACCGACGGGCTCTTTCACAAAGTGTTCGACGAGATCGCGAAAGAGTATCCGGGTATCGCCAATGATCACATGATCATCGACATCGGTGCGGCGCGCCTGGCCACGCGACCGCAGACCTTCGACGTGATCGTCACGCTCAACCTGTACGGCGACATCATTTCCGACATTGCCGCCGAAGTGACCGGTTCCGTGGGACTCGGCGGCTCAGCCAACATCGGCGATCAGTGCGCCATGTTCGAAGCCGTGCACGGCTCGGCGCCCGACATCGCGGGTAAGGGCATCGCCAATCCCAGTGGCTTGCTGTTGGCCGCCGTGATGATGCTGGTGCACATCGGGCAGGGGGATGTGGCCGAGAAGATTCACAACGCGTGGCTGACCACGCTGGAAGCGGGTGTACACACCGGCGACATCTTTCACGAGAAGGTGTCGGAGCTGAAGGTGGGGACCGACGCCTTCGCGGATGCCGTGATCGAGCGACTCGGGCAGCGACCCGCGCGCTTCACGCCGGTTGAATATGCCGGCGGCACGCCGGTGTCGGTGGCGGGTCGTATTTCGGTCACGCATCCGGCGGTGAAGACACTTTTGGGTGTCGACGTGTTCCTGCACTGGCGCGGCGCACCGAACGTGCTGGGTCCGCAGCTCGAGGCGTTGAACGGGGACGGGCTCGAGCTCACGATGATCTCGAACCGCGGCGTGAAAGTGTACCCCGATGGCATGCCCGAGACCTTCTGCACCGATCACTGGCGTTGCCGTTTCCAGAGCACGACAGCCAGTGGCACCGTGACATTGAGTCAGGTGCTGTCGGTGTTGATGCGCGTGGGCAACGCCGGCCTCGATTTCGTGAAAACCGAACACCTGTATGCGTTCGATGGCGTGAGCGGGTTCTCGCTGGGGCAGGGGCAGTAAGAGAGCGGCGGGTGGACGGCGGCTCCGAACGCGTTAATCCCTGTTTTGACAATAGGTTAGATTAGTTATACTATTGTTTAATAGGGAAACGTGGCTCGTTATTTACGCTTCACACCACGATGCATTCTGCGCGTGGGCGCCGGGAGGTTTGCATGATCAGCATCACGCTCAAGAAAATCGGCGGCTCGGTCGGGGCCATCATTCCGAAAGAGGTGCTGCAGCGGCAACACCTCGCGGCCAACGACGAGGTGTTTGTGATCGAAACGCCGGACGGCATTCTGCTCACCGCGACCGATCCCGCGACCAAGGCGGCGATGGTCGCGTATGAGGAGGTTGCGCGCGAGAACCGGGCGGCGCTCGCAGCACTCGCGAAGCTGTAGGTGCGCGAGCCTGCGTGGCTGAGCCGCGCCGCTGTCGACCTGATTCACGAGGATCAGCGCCGACAGTACGGCGGCAACGTCGGTGTCCTCAATGAGGGCGGCATCGAGTCGGCGTTGGGGCGTGCCCTAAACCGTTTCGCGTACACTGGTGCCGATATCTTCGAATGTGCCGCCTGCTACATTTTTGGTCTAGCCAAGAACCACGGCTATCAGGATGCGAACAAACGAACAGCATTCGCATCCGGGCTGGTGTTCCTTCGCGTGAACGGTATCCGCATCGTCGCCGCTCCGGAGGACTCCGTTCGACTCATGCTCGACGTGGCCACCGATATCGCCGACGAGGCAGCCATCGCGGCATGGCTGCGCGCACGCGCTGTGCCGCCGCTCGCCGCGTTGGCGTAGCGTGTGATGTCTACTCCTGGAGCGTACATTCCCCACATGACCACGCCCGAACGCCGCGCCGCGCGCGCAGGCATGCCAGTGCGGATCTACCGACTGGGACACGAGCCGCCGGACACCTGGCTGGCGTGCCCCACGGCGGCCGAGCGTCTCGAAATGGTAGCAGATTTGTCTGAGCGGATGTTCGAAATCGCCAGCCGACCGGCGCCGTCGTACACGCGCGCAACCATGCCCATTCGTGTAGCGCGTCTCGCATGATCGACGTCTGGAGCGAGCCGATCGCCGAGTCCCGCCCATGACGAATCCCCCCGATCGCCTCTCCGCCGCTCTCGCGGGCCGTTACCGCATCGAGCGTGAAGTCGGCGCCGGTGGCATGGCCACCGTGTATCTCGCGCACGACATCAAACACGATCGCAAGGTCGCGATCAAGATTCTCCGCGAGGAACTCTCCGCGTCACTCGGTGGGGATCGCTTCCTGCGCGCGATCCGCATTGCCGCGCAGTTGCAGCACCCGAACATTCTGCCGTTGCTCGACTCGGGCGCCGAAGACGGCCTCCTGCTCTACGTGATGCCGTAGGTAAGCGGGCAGTCACTGCGCGAGCGCATCACGCGCGAAGGCGCGCTGCCGGTGCACGAGGCGGTGCGGCTCATCACCGAGGTGGTCGACGCGCTGGCGCATGCGCACGAGCTGGGGGTGGTGCACCGCGACATCAAGCCGGACAACGTGATGCTCTCGGAGCGTCATGCGCTGGTGGCCGATTTCGGCGTGGCCAAGGCGGTGAGCAACGCTACCGGCGGCCACATGGTGACCACGGTGGGGATGGCGATCGGCACGCCGACTTACATGTCGCCCGAGCAGGCGGTGGCCGATCCACACGTAGACCATCGCGTCGACATTTACGCCGTGGGTGCGATGGCGTACGAACTGCTCACGGGGCGACCGCCGTTCGTGGGTGGGTCGCCGCAACAGGTGCTTGCGGCGCACGTGACGCGGGCGCCCGAGGCGCCCTCCGTGCACCGCGCTGGCATCGCGCCCGCTCTCGCCGCGATCATTTTGCGTTGTCTGGCGAAGCAAGCTGGCGATCGCTTCCAGACGGCGGCCGAGTTACACGCGGCGCTCGAGCCGTGGGCGACGTCGAGCGGCGGGATCACACCAGCGGAGACGGCGCGCACGACGGCGAGCGTGGCAGCGAGTTCCGGTAAGGGCACGCGGTTCGCCGTTGCCCTCAGTGCGGTGAGTGTCACGGCAATCGCGGCGTATGTATTGCTCAATCGGCCACCCGCGACCGCCGCACTGCAGCAGGCCACGCAGCTCACGCGGAGCGCGGGCGTGCAGGAGATGCCCCGCATCAGCAGCGACGGCAAGGCGGTGGCGTACCGCGCGCTCGGCCCAGGCGATTCTGTGCCGCACGTCGAGTGGCGGCGCGGGAGCGATGGCAGCGCCATGAGCGTGCTGTCGTCGGGAGCGCCGATGAGCTGGTCCCCAGACGGCGACCGTCTCTTGGTGTTGACCAGGCGGGGCATAGAGAGCGTGAGCGCGCTTGGCGGGGCGAGCACGCTCGTCGTGGCACGGAACCTCATGAGCGGCGCCGTCAGCGGCGGTGTGTGGGCACCCGACGGGCAGCGGCTGGCATACGTTCACGGTGACTCGCTGCTGCTCAAGGGGCCGACGGCGTGGTCACGCTGTTGGGCCGAAGTCCTGATCCGCACTCGCTCGCGTGGTCGCCCGACGGCGCATGGATCGCGTACGTCGCCGAGAACGCGCGGTATCTGGTCGACTGGAACATCGCGCCGTCGTCGCTCTGGCTTGTGCCGACCACCGGCGGCGCGCCGACGCGGCTTACGACGAGTGGTACGCTGGACGCCTCGCCAACCTGGGCGCCTGACAGCCGACGCGTGCTCTTCACGTCGAACCGCGGCGGGACACGCGACATATACCAACTCAACCTCGACGGGCGCGGTCGTGCCGTTACTGACCCGGTCCGCGTGACCACCGGGCTCAATGCGTCGCTCATCAGCCTCTCCGCGGATGGACGGGAACTCGCGTATTCGGTGGCCACGAACCGCAGCAACATCTGGAGTGTCGCGCTGCCAAACACAGGATCCGTGTCGAGCCGTGCGGCCGAGTTGGTCACGAGCGACAAGGAAACGATCGAGAGCATCGGCGTCTCGGCCGACGGGCAGTGGCTGATCTTCGATTCGGATCGCGCTGGTGTGCAGCAGATCTTCAGGCGCCCACTAGGTGGGGGAACGCTACAGCAGATCACGCGTGGCAGCGCGCCGACCTTCTCGGCGTCGATCTCGCCGGACAGCCGGTTCATCGCCTTTCACACGATCGCGAACGGCGTGCGACGCGCCTTCGTCGCGTCGATCGAGGGCGGGGATCAACCGGTGCAGGTGTCGCGCGGCGTGGGCCCCGACGAGCGTAATCCCGTCTGGTCGCCGGACGGTTCGCGGCTCGCGTGGCAGATGCTCGAGTCTGGAAGTGCGAACGCCGCAAGCGCGGTGGAGGTGGCGACGAGGAGCCCGAGCGAATGGGGGGCGATCAAGCGCGTGGAGGTGCCGGCGATTCAGATGCAGGCGGCCTGGCTGGGTGGGGGCACGCTGCTTGGGCGTGACTTACTCAATCGTCGGCTGCTCGCGGTGAACATCGACCGCGCGAGCGAGCCACCGCGCGACATCGCCCGTGGTCTCGTAATTGAGAACATGCCGGTCGGGCAGGGTGTGATCTCTACCGACGGGCGCACGCTCCTGATCAGGAACCGACTCGGCATCTGGATGCTGCCGGGGGGCGGTGGCGTGCCGCGTCAAGTGGTGCGCTTCGACGATCCGCTGCACCCGATCGGGCTCTACGCGCGAAACTTCGCGATGCACGCGGGGCGATTGTACTTCACGTTGCAGGACCCGCAGAGCAACATCTGGGTGGCGCCGGTCACGGGGCTGTCGAAGTGAGCAGCGATTCCTTCAATCGCGCCAACCCTTCCGCAATCGAGACGAGCGGCACGTAGCCCAGATCCCGCTTCGCCGCGGAAATGTCGTACCAATGCGCGGTGCCGAGTTGCTTGGCGAGAAAGCGCGTCATCATCGGTTCATCGGGACGTTGCATCACACGCCACGCAAGCTCCAACAGCGCGCCAACCACGTAGGCCGCGCCGGGCGAAATGAACTTTTCGCAGGGGGGCAGTCCACCCGCTTGGAGAATGCCGTTGATCAGATCGCATTGGCGCACGGGCTCGTCTTGCGAAATGAAGTAGGCTCGCCCGGCACATGCCGCATCGGGTGCGACACGGTCGAGGGCCAGCAGATGCGCGCTGGCCGCATTGTCGATGTAGACCGAGTCGATTTTCTTCACGCCTCCACCGACTAAACGCAGCCGCCCGGCGCGGCCACGCGCGAGAACGCGGGCCGTGAGCTGCGGATCGTGCGGGCCCCAAATCAGATGCGGTCGTAGCGCGACGGTCGCGAGCGTAATGCCATTGGCGGCGAGCACCATCGACTCGGCTTCGGCCTTGGTGGCCGGGTACGCGCTCTCGAAGTGCGTCGCCAACGGCACGCGTTCATCGACGCCCTCCACGTCACCGCCGGCGTGAATCACCGACGGTGTGCTGGTATAGACCAACCGCGCAATGCCGTGCGCACGACAGGCCTCGATCACGTTACGCGTACCGACCACGTTCGCTTGGTAGTACTCCTGGTACGGCCCCCACACGCCCGCCTTGGCACCGATGTGCATCACCGCGTCGCACCCCTCGGCGGCTGCCAGTACGCCGCGCGCGTCGCCCAAGTCGGCACGCACCACGTTTACACCGAGCGCGCGTAACTGTGGCGCGTCACTGCGTTGCAAACTGCGCACCCGGTCGCCGCGGGCCACGAGTTGCCGGACTACGGCGCTACCCAGAAATCCGTTGCCACCGGTCACGAGAATCACGACAGCTTCGCCTGCGCCCACACGGTCAGGATTTCGCGTCCGATCTTCGCGTTGTGTCGTATGTCCACCGGGAAGCCAGGGTGGACGAGAAAGTGCGCGATATTCGTGGTGTGTGCATACGGCGCACCGATCTTCTGCAGTTCAGCAAACAACGCTGGTTCCGACACCAGGCCGCGCGCCTTCGCGTCTGCATCGAGCTCGATGCACAACACCGGCACGCGGATACCACCCACGGTGGCACCGACCAGCGCCGTGCGAAACACCGCTGGGTGTGTGTTGAAAATCTCCTCGACTGGCGCCGAGAACAGCGTCACACCATCCAGCTGCACCCGGTGCGACTTGCGTCCGCAAAACCACAGGCGACCGCTCTCGTCGAAGTACCCGACGTCCCCCATGCGGTGCACGATGGTGCCAACCCGTTGGATCTTGGCCGAACGCGTCGCCTCGGGCCGACCGATGTACATCGACGTCGTGGTCGGTCCGGTCACGGTGATCTCACCGATCTCGCCGGCCGGGAGTTCCTGTGCCTGCGCCCAATCGGTGATGGGTTCATCCGTAATGGCAATGACCCGCACGTCGTTCGGCGCCACCACTCGGCCCACACACACGCCGGCACCGGCCTCCGTCCGCACACGCGTGTCCGTGAGGATCTCGCGGCTACCGATACTCGCCACCGGCAACGCTTCGGTGGCACCGTACGGCGTAAAAATCTCTGCGTCTGGGGCGAGCAGCTGGTGCATGCGCTCGAGCGTTGCCGCGGGTACCGGTGCGCCGGCGGTGAGGATGCGTCGCACGGTGGGCCATTGCACGCCGTTGGCGACACCATGACGGCTCACTGTCGCCAGCAGCGCCGGCGACGCGAACACATTGGTCACGCCCCAGTCGTCGATGGCGTGCTTGATCTTCATCGGGTCCACGTTCGCCGGCCGCGTGAAGTCCATGTCGGGGACGACGGTGGTCATGCCGAGTGCGGGGTCGAACAGCGCGAACAACGGGAAGGTTGGTAAGTCGATCTCGCCCGGACGAATGTCGTACGTCTCGCGAATCAGCTCGACTTGCGCCGCGAAGTTGCCGTGGCTGTAGCGCACGCCCTTGGCGATGCCGGTGCTACCACTCGTGAAGAGAATCGCCGCGATGTCATCGGCCTGGGTGTGTTCGAGCACCGGGCCGGTGCCTTGACCTTCTCCCAGCGCGATCACCTTCGCGAGCGTGGTGCCTCCCCAAAACCAGCGCGACCCGACCGTGATGCAGAGGCGAATGGTCTTGCGACCGAGCCCCAGCACGACGCGCGCGGCGTGAGCAGCGGGTATGCCGATGAACGCCTCCGGTTCTGCTTGGGCCAAGCAGGTTTTGAGCTGCGCGATACCGAGGCCCGGGTCGATCAGCACCGGGACGATGCCCGCTTTGAAGAGCGCGAACGTGAGCGCAAAGAAATCAGGGCCAGGTTTGACCATCAGCACCGTGCGCATGCCGCGCGTGATGCCGGTCTTGCCCAGTCCGGCCGCGATCACATCACTTTGCCGATCGAGTTCGGCGTAGGTTTGCCGCGCGTAGGTGCGTGTGCCGTTGGCGTCGAGCCCGGTGGGAAAGACGACCGCCAGGGCATCGGGCTGCAGGCGCGCCATCTTCGGCAGGTGCGACGCGATGTTGCACATCGCAGCGTCGCCGGCGTGGCTCATGATGCGACGGCGCGGGAACTGGACCGCACGAAGTGGGTGATGAGCGGAATGAGCTCGTCGGCCGCGTCTTCGAGTACGTAGTGGCCAACGTCGGGCATCAGATGCACCGTGGCGTTGGGCAGATGCTGCTGCCATTGCCGCAGAAAGGCGGCGTCGAACACAAAATCCTTGCCGCCCCAGCCGATCAATGCGGGCGTGTTCTTGAAGCGGTGCAGATTAGCTTCCGTGTGCTTCACGATGTCATATCCCGCATCGGCGGCACGCAAGGGAATGTCTTGCACGAAGCGGAGCGTCGCGATGCGATTGGCCCACGAGTCGTAGGGCGCGCAGTAGGCACGGGCGATGTCGGCCGGCATGCGATGGCGGCGGCAGCCGATCACCGTGGTGCCGTACGCGAACGCGTTGAAGCCGCGCACCAGCACCGTGCCCAACCACGTGCGCGTGAGCTTCAGCGGCCACGGGAATGGTTTTTCTGGCGGCAGGGGAAAGGCGCCCGTGTTCAGAATCACCAATCGCGCGACCTGCTCGGGGTGACGTACCGCCCAGCCCATGCCGATCATGCCGCCCCAGTCGTGCATGACGAGCGTGAGCGGCTCCGTGAGCTTGAGCGACGCGATAAAAGCGCCGAGGTCGTCGATGCGCTGCGCGAGGGTGTAGGCGTAGGCGTCGTCGTCCGGTTTATCGGACAGGCCCATGCCGATGTGGTCCGGCGCGATGCAGCGGTGCGTGCCGGACAGCGCCGTGACGAGATTGCGATAATAGAACGACCACGAGGGATTGCCGTGCACCATCAGCACCGGCGGGCCTTGGCCTTCAGCGCCCTCGTCCACGTAATGCATTTTCACACCAGCACCGCGATCGAAGTAATGCGGCTCAAACGGGTACTGCGCCGGATCGACCGGCATCACCAGACGATCTCCGCCATGCTGCAGTTCAGCCCCGAACCAATACCCATCAGTGCCACGCGGCTGCCCTTGTGCAAGCGGCCGCTTTCCGCGGCCTTGGACAGGGTGATCGGCACGGCGGCCGGCCCGATATTACCGAACTCGGGGAAGAGGGCCATCACCTTGTTCAGATCGAGGTCCAACGTCTTGCACAATCCTGACGTATGCGCGCCACTCACCTGATGCAGGATGTATTCGTCGACGTTCGCGTTCGGGCCGGTGGTCCATCCGAATTCGTGCTGGGCGCGCTCGAAGGTCTCCGTGGCCAGCGTCAGCCCCGCCATGAGTAACTGCTTGGTATCGGTGTACATACTGTCCACCTGACCACGACAGAGGCCGCTGTGCTGCGTGGCGGCTTGATTGACCACCCCCCGAAACGCGTGTCCCTCCGGGGCCAGTGCGGAGCGTGACATCACCATGGCCACGGCACCCGAGCCCAGCGTGAGAGTGGCGAATTGATCACGGAAGTCTTGCAGCGTGGTGTCGCCGCTTTTGAGGCGCGCGATGGTGGCCTCCTGCACATAGCGGGCGCTTTCGCCATCTACGATAAGACCGTAATCAATTTGCCCACGATCGATCATGTTGCCGACCATTTGCATGCCACTCAAAAAGCCGAGGCACGCATTGCCCAGGTCGAAGTTCAGGCAATCCTTGGAGAGCCCGAGACGGTCGTGCACGATGCAGGCCGTGGACGGCTCGATATAATCGCGGCACACCGACGTATTGATCACGATGCCGATCCGGGAGCGATCGATGCCCGCCTGTTGCAACGCCTTCTCGCCGGCGAGGGCGGCGGCCTGGCTGGGCTGAAAACCGTCGTCCCAATAGCGACGCGCGACAATGCCCGATGCGGTTTCGAGCAGATCGGCACGCATGTCCAGGCGTTGCGTGGTGTCCGTCAGTTGCGCCATGATGTCGGCGGACGTGACGCGGAGCGGCGCGTCGACGTGCGCAAGACTCAGGATTGAAACGTTTTGGTATTGCATGAACCGTCGGTCCTAACGGGAGGTGTGTTTGCCCAACGATTCGTCAGGACTAACTCTTGGACCCAAAGATGGGGCCGTCTGGGTGTGCGGTAAAGCGGGGAGGGACGAGTGACGGAAAAGCTTGCAAAATCAAACCGCACGTTTGAAATTGCAAGGTATGAGGCGCGCTGCTGAATCATTGCTTGAAAGCTATCTCGAAACCTTTCCCTGTGTGGCGGTGCTTGGCGTGCGGCAGTGCGGGAAGACCACGTTGCTGCAGACGCTGCCGGCCAGCTGGAAGCAGTTCGATGTGGAGCGGCGAGCCGACCACGCCGTGATTTCGCGCGACCCGGATGCGTTCTTCCGGTTGAATCCGCGCCGGGTGGCCATCGATGAAGCGCAGCACCTGCCCGAGATTTTCTCCGCGCTGCGCGTGGCGATCGACGAGCAGCGCGGCGAGAAAGGTCGGTTTGTCATCACCGGCTCCAGTTCGCCGTCGCTCGTGCGTTCCGTGTCGGAGAGTCTCGCGGGGCGCGTCGCGATTATTGAGTTGTCGCCGCTGTCGTGGGAGGAAGTGACCGGAACCGTTGGGCGAGACTCGTTGCTGTCACGTCTTGGCGACCGCACTGCGTCGCCTGCCGACCTGATCGCGGGTCTCGCGCCGCGCGGTACGCCGGCGGAGGTTCTCGACTATTGGTACCGCGGCGGCTTCCCGGAGCCGTGGCTCGAATCCAAGCCGACGTTCCGATCTCGATGGATCGAGCAATACATCCAGACCTACATCCTGCGCGATGTAAAACGTCTGTTCCCCGCACTCGACGATACGCGCTTTCGACGTTTTCTCGAGATGTTGGGCGGACTGTCGGGACGTATTCTGAACTACGCCGAAGTGGCCCGCGCGCTCGGCGTGTCGCAGCCGACGGCGCGCGACTACCTCGACATTGCACACGGGACGTTTGTCTGGCGCACGATTCCGGCCTTCTCCCGCAACGTGGTCAAGCGCGTGGTGAAACATCCGCGCGGCTATCTGCGTGACACGGGACTGTTGCACGCATTGCTGCGCATTCCCGACAGCGATTCGTTGCTGAGTCATCCACAGGTTGGCGCCTCGTGGGAGGGGATGGTGGTGGAAGAGGTGATGCGCCAGTTCGCCGGGATGGGAGAGCCGGTGGAGGCGTCGTACTATCGGACAAGCGGCGGCGCTGAGGTGGACCTGGTGGTGGAAGGGGACTTTGGCGGTGTCGCGTTCGACATCAAACACGCGTCGGTCGTGAGCGCACGCGATCTGCGGGGCCTTCGAGATTTTGTCAGCGAGCAAGGCATGCGCGTCGGCATCGTGGTCAACAACGATGCCGTGCCGCGACAATACGATGATCATTTGATCGGGATCCCATTCGCATGGCTGTAACCTTCGATCCACTCGCGGCGGCGCTGGCGGCGAGCGGTTTCTGACCGAGATCCTCACCAACTCTGCGCCAGATGGAAGCGAACATCTGGATGGTGGAACGGGAGACGGCGCAGACGAAGGCACGATGAACGGGCCGAGCCATTAGTTGATTTCAGTAGCGTCCCAAGGTTTTGGGATGAGAACGGTGCAAGTGGTTGATTTGCGTGGGGAACGGCGTCGTTTGGTCTGATCTCGACGTAAACGTTTAGGCGCCGCATGTCGGTCTTTTGCGCGGAGGCGCGCGGGACCGTCCTGCACCGAAGAACCGCCATAGCAGGAGTGGTGGTTCGCCGCGCCCCGTCCGTCGGCACGATTCCCATTTCCATGATTTTGCTGTTCTTCGCATCTCTTTGCGTGCTCCGCGAGC
>NZ_JBDNFF010000084.1:0-15078 GCF_041689975.1 Gemmatimonas sp. | reverse complement strand
CCACCGCCGTGCCCAGCATTTGTTGTTGCTCACCACGATAGGCGATCAGCGCGTACACCACGGAGTCGGCCAGAATTCGGCCGCTGCGCAACGTGGAATCGCCAGGCGCGATCAGCACAGGCTGCACTGTCGGCGCCGGGACCGGGGGGGCTTGCTGCGCGTCGAGCGGGGCAGGCACCGGCCCCAGCAGCAGCGCCGCCGAGAGGCCGCACCTGATCGTCGGGAAAGTCGTGTCGTGGCGTATGATGAAGCGAGGAAGTGAGCGAGGCATGCCGAAAGCTAGCATGGCTGAAACGGAACAGGTTCAGGCATGAGTGTTCAGAACTCTGACTTCCGACTACTGTCCTCTGAATCCACCCGCCCAATCCCTCCATTCCTGCTGTTCTCTCACGCCAACGCGTAATGTCCGATCGCCCTACCCCAGCACCGGCATCGTGAACGACGCCGCATCCGCACCCACAGGCCAACGCGTGGTTACCGTCTTCACGCGCGTATAAAAGCGCACGCCGTCCATGCCGTGCTGGTTGTGATCGCCAAACGCGGAGTCCTTCCAGCCGCCGAAGGAGTAAAAGGCCAGCGGCACGGGAATGGGCACGTTGATGCCCACCATGCCGCATTGCACGCGATGTGCGAACTCGCGCGCCGCCCCGCCATTGCGCGTGAAAATTGCCACGCCGTTGCCGTACTGGTGCGCATTGCACAGCGCGAGCGCCTCGCTGGCGGAGGCCACGCGCACGATGCACAGCACGGGTCCGAAAATTTCTTCGCGATAGATTGACATGTTGGCGGTGACATGATCGAACAACGAGCCACCAAGAAAGAAGCCCGCCCCCTGCGTGGCGGGGTGCGTGCGCCCATCTACCACGAGAGTGGCCCCCTCGGTCACTCCGGCGGCCACATACCCCGTTACGCGGTCGCGGTGCGCCGCCGTCACGAGCGGACCCATGTCGTTCCCGTCCTCGCTCGACGCCCCCACCCGCAACCCACGCACCCGATCGGCCAGCCGCGCCACGAGCGCATTAGCCGTGGCATCGCCAACCACCACGGCCACGGAAATGGCCATGCACCGTTCGCCGGCCGATCCGTACGCGGCGCCCATAAGCGACTCCACCGTCATGTCGAGATCGGCATCGGGGAGCACGACCAGATGATTTTTGGCGCCGCCCATCGCCTGCACGCGCTTGCCGTGACGCGCCGACGTTTCGTACACGTGCCGGGCGATCGGCGTCGATCCCACAAAGCTCACCGCCTGAATGCGCGGATCGGTGCACAGCGCGTTCACGGCCTCAGCATCGCCCTGCAATACGTTCAGCACACCCGGTGGTCCACCCGCCTCGCTAAACAGCTCGGCCAGCCTAACGGCGGTAGACGGATCACGCTCGGAGGGTTTGAGCACCACCGCATTCCCGCAGGCAAGCGCGGGGCCCAGCATCCACAGCGGCACCATGGCCGGGAAGTTGAACGGCGTAATCGCCGCCGTCACACCCAGCGGTTGGCGCATTGAATGCATGTCGATCCCGCGCGCCACGTTATCGCTGAACTCGCCCTTAATGAGGTGCGGAATACCGGTGGCGAACTCTACCACTTCGAGTCCGCGCTGCAGCTCGCCGCTCGCATCGGCGATAACTTTGCCGTGCTCGCGGCTAATCAGCTGCGCCAGCTCATCGGCGTGCGAGAGACACAGCTCGCGCCAGCGGAGGAGCACGCGCGCACGGTCAAGGGCCGTGCGGGCGCCCCACGCCGGCGCGGCTGCGGCGGCATCGGCGATGACGGTCTCGATATCCACGGCGTCGGCAAGCGGCACGTACGCCGCGATCTCGCCCGTGGAGGGATTGTAGACGGGCGCCGTGCGCGTAGAGTGCGCGTAATGACGGGCACCGGCGACGATATGCGGAATACGTGTCTGAGTCATGCTATTGGCAGAAGAGGTCGGAACGTCAGGCAAGTGCGTCGAGCACAGCGGCTGTCACATCCTGCGTGGTTGCGGTGCCACCTAAGTCAGGCGTGCGCGGGCCCCCGCTACCGACCACGCGTTCGATCGCCCGAACAATACGGTCGTGCGCAGCAGGCAGCCCCAGATGATCGAGCATCATGGCACCAGCCCAGATGGCCCCGATCGGATTGGCAATGCCTCGACCGGCGATGTCGGGCGCGGAACCATGAATCGGCTCAAACATCGAGGGATGTTGCCGCTCCGGGTTGATGTTCGCCCCAGGTGCAACACCGAGGCTGCCGGAAATGGCCGCACCAAGATCGGTAAGAATGTCTCCGAACAGATTTGATGCCACGATCACGTCAAGCGTGCCCGGATGCGTCACCATGCGCGCGGCGAGCGCATCCACGTGGTACTTACGATAGTCGACCGTGGGAAACTCGGATGCCATGGCGTCCACCGTCTCATCCCACAGTACCATGGAATGCTGCAACGCGTTCGACTTGGTCGCGCTCGCCAGTCTGCGACTCGGCCGGCGTGCCGCAAGTTCGAACGCATAACGCGCAATGCGATCGATGCCACGTCGGGTGAACAGTCCGGTCTGCTCGGCCACTTCATGCGGCGAGCCTCGGTGCAAACGTCCACCTAAACCGGCGTACTCCCCTTCGGAATTTTCCCGCACACACACCATGTCGATGTCAGCAGGCGCGCGGCCCGCCAACGGGCCGGGGACGCCAGCGAGCAGGCGCATCGGCCGCAAGTTTACATACTGATCAAAGCGTTGGCGGATCGGCAGGATGAGCTCCCACACCGACACGTGGTCAGGAACACCGGGCGCACCGATCGCGCCGAGGTAGATCGCGTCAAACGCCTGCAGGCGATCGAGCGCGTCTGCACTCATCATCGTGCCGGTGCGCTGGTAGTACTCGCATCCCCACGGAAATTCCGTGAACTCAAGGACGCACGGCTCGTCGCGCACCGCGCGTTGCAGCACGTCGATCCCGGCGGGAATCACTTCCATGCCGATCCCGTCGCCGGCAATTACGGCAATGCGGTACGTCGTCGCTGCGGTGGTCATCGATATCTCCCGCTCACATCCCCGGCGGCGTAAATCGTCCGTCCTGAGCCAACCAGCCGCCATCGGCGTAAATGATGGTACCGTTCACATAGCTCGCCGCATCCGACGCCAGGAACAACGTGGGTCCAACCATTTCCTCGGGCTTTCCCCAGCGGTTGAATGTTGTCTTGGCCGCGTACGCGTTGAACCAGCCGGTATTGGCTTTGATCGGCGCCGTGAGGGGGGTTTCAATAACGCCCGGGCCGACGCAGTTCACGCGCACGCCGAACGGACCAAACTCACACGCCGCACCGCGGGCCAGCTGCAGAATACCAGCCTTCGTGGCCGAGTACACCGCTTGTCCAGGCTCGACGACGAGCGAACGGATGGACGAGAAGAGCACGATGCTGCCGCGTTTCTGCGCGACCATGATACGTCCGGCAGTGCGCAGCACATTGAAGTTGCCGGAGATGTTCACATTGAGCACGCGGCTCAGTTCCTCGTTCGTATAGTCGAGAATCTTTTTGCGCACATTGATGCTGGGCGTGCAGATCACGATGTCGAGCCGACCGTGCTTTGCCGCGATGCCTTCCAGCGCGCGATCGACCGACGCCGCGTCCGTGATGTCGATGACACCAGACTCCGTGGTGCCGCCGGCGTTCGCAGCGACAGCGGCTGCCTTGTCTGCCGCGAGATCGAGGCAGACGACGGTGGCGCCCTGAGCGACCGCGCCGAGCGTGACCGCTTCGCCGATGCCGGACGCGCCGCCAATGATGGCGGCGACCTTGCCGGTAAGATCGAAAATTCCGTTACTGGACATGAGGTGCTGTCTGCTCGTTGAGAGGGGAGAGTGTGACGCTCGTTGGGCCGTCTGGTCCTCCAAACGCACGCCGTAAGAACTGCGCGATCACGAAGGCGACGAGGGCACTAGCGAGTCCCCCCATCGCCGGGGTAACACCAGAAATCGGCAGGCCGTCGTACCACAACCGCCAGCCACCGACCACCGCAATGCCGGTAATGATCGCAGCCAGCGCATCGATCGACGCGGCACGCGCACTGTACAGGCCCGCCAGGATCGGCACGAAGAGGCTGACGCCCATGATCGTGTAGAAGATGCTCAGCGCACTGACCACACCGGCCGCGACCAGCGCAATCGCCACACCGAGAGCGCCGGCAAACACGGCGGTGATCCGTGTGATCCGCAACATCTGCGCATCGGACGCACGCGGATTCACGAAGCGCTTGTAAAAGTCCTGCGACAACGATGTGGTGAGCGTGAAGAGCACGGCGTCGGCCGAACTGAGTTCGGCGGAGAACACGGCAGCGAGTCCAAGCGTTCCCACAACCACTGGAACGCCGGAGACCAGCAACGTGGGAAGCGCCAGTTCGGCTTGCGGAAGATCGGGGAACTGCACGCGCGCCATCATGCCAAGGAGCACCGGAACGATCGCATACATCATCAACACGAGCGCGTTCAGCCCGACACCGATGCGCACGGTGCGGTCATCGCGCGCACCATAGATTTTCTGCAGCAGACCAGGCGCGATCACGAATGCGGGTCCAAGCATGGCGAGATACACAAGGCCCGAGGCGCCACTACTCCATGGGTTCCAGTAGTCCGCGCTCGGTTGCAGCGCGCGCACCGCGCTCCATCCGCCGGATGCGGCGAGTGCAAACGGAATGGCGAGCGCAAAGCCTACAAATTTCACAGTCAGCTGCACGACGTTCACGTACGCCGATGAGAGCAGTCCGCCGGCAGCAAAGTAGATCGTGATCAACAATCCGCCGAGCACGCAGCCAACTTCTTTCGGAACGCCTGCGACCACATTCAGAATCCAGGACACGGCGATCAGCTGTCCGGCGAGAATGAAGACGGAGCCGATCCACAGCAGCACGGCGATGACGGAGCGCACCGCGATACCGTATCGAAATTCGAGGTAGTCACCGACGGTGTGTAAGTTCTGCGCTGCGGCGACGCGCCGAATGGCTGGCCCGATCCAGAACGCGAGCACGACCGATCCGATGCCGGCGGACAGCACCCACCATACCGCGGCGAGGCCATCGCGATAGCCGAGCCCCGTGGCCCCGACGGTGGAACCCGCGCCGATGTTTGCGGCCAGCATGGTGCTGAAAAGCAAACCCGGACCAAGGGCACGACCAGCCACGAAAAAATCACCCGCCGTTTTTACGCGACGCGAGATCCACATACTCAACGCGAGTTGCGCCGCAGAATACGCGATGAGAAGTACAAGCTGCGTGTTCATGGGTCTCTTGACTCACACATACGAAGAGGGACACGCCTGAAGGGCAGAACATCGGAAAGAGGTGCGCGAGAGTTACGCCCAAAATTCCTACTTGACAAGCCTGACTTCGCTCGCGACGTTCGCCGCCATGCCGACCACTGCGCAGCAGATCGACCGAATCTTTAGTGCTATCGATGAAGCCACCGATGAAATGGTCGACTTCACCGCCGACCTGATTCGTGTTCCCACCGTTAATCCGCCAGGCGATGCGTACGAAGAATGTGCGCACGTGATTGGTCAGCGCCTCGATGCCTGCGGCTTCGCGGTGGAGTATCTGATCGCCGACGGACATCCTGATCACACGCCCGCGCATCCGCGCGTAAATGTGGTAGGATTGCGTTCCGGTATGACGAAGCGTCCGCTGGTGCATTTAAACGGCCATTTCGATGTGGTGCCCGCGGGCGCGGGATGGACAGTCGATCCGTTCGGCGGATTAGTGCGCGACGGACGCATTTACGGACGCGGCAGCTGCGACATGAAGGCCGGCATCACCGCGGCCATTTACGCGGCCGAAGCCATACGCCGCGCTGGCGTCAACCTCGTCGGCTCGGTGGAAATCAGCGGCACGGTGGACGAGGAGAGCGGCGGCTTCGCGGGGATGGCATGGCTCGCACAGCAAGGACGCCTCAGCGCCGACCGCACCGACGCCGTCATCATCACCGAGCCCACGAACACCGATCGGATCTACACCGGTCATCGCGGCGTGTATTGGTTCGAAGTCACCACGCGTGGACGGATCGCCCACGGCTGCATGCCCTTTCTCGGTGTGAGCGCCATCGAGCACATGGGCGTGATTCTCGATCAGATTCGTCGGGAACTGATGCCAGCCCTCGGCGCACGGACGACGGCGGTGCCGGTTAAGCCCGATGGTGCGCGCCATGCGACGTTGAACATCAATGGCATCGCCGGTGGACAGGCGATCGACGGTATTCAGACGCCATGTGTAGCCGACCTGTGTCGGGCAGTGTTCGACCGGCGTTTTCTTGTGGAAGAAGGGTTCGACGCCACGCGCGGCGAGATCGTGGAACTCTTGGAACGCGCGGCCCGCGAGACCCCACACCTGATCTATGAACTCCGCGACCTGATGGTGGTGCATCCCGTTCGCACGCCAGACGGCGCCTCCGTTGTCTCGTCGCTCGAACGGTCGATTCAGCAGGTGCTCGGACGCCCCGCTACTCTCGCGGCGAGTCCCGGCACATATGACCACAAGCACGTCGATCGTATCGCCGGCGTTCCGAACTGCGTGGCGTACGGCCCCGGCATTCTCGATCTCGCGCATCAGCCCGACGAATACTGCGTCGTCGAGGACCTGGTGCAGTCCACCAAGGTGTTAGCGCTCTCCATTCTGGAGTTGACCGGCACGTTGTAGCGCAGCGGTACCCGTCGCGCCGACAGGACATCGGCCGACGGTGCAGTGCATCGTGGTAATGATACCCAAGGTCACACGGCGTGATCAGCGCCGCGTGAAATGTCCGATGTTGCGAACTCCAGCGTTCTCCGACGTTGTAGTCGGTCGTCCTCATGAGGAGCGTTAATATGAATCGTGGTTCTCGCTGGCCCGTGTTCCTGCTCGCACTGCTCGCGGCGATGCTGCCCGCCGAGTCGCTTCGCGCGCAATCCACCGGCACCATTGCCGGTCGAATCACCGACGAGCGCACCGGCCAGCCGCTGCCCGGCGCACAGATCTTCGTGGAGGTCAACCGCGCGTCACGCTCCGATCAGGACGGGCGCTATCGCCTCGGGGAGGTGGCCGCCGGCAGCCGCATCGTGAGCGTGCGCATGATCGGCTACGCCAACAAGGAAGTACCGATCACGGTTACCGCCGGACAGACACTCACCACCAACATCACGCTCGCGGTGCGGCCGCTCAATCTCGATGCCATGGTCGTGACCGGTCAGGGCGGTGAGATCTCGCAGCGACGCATCGCCACCACGGTGGATGTCATCAGCCGCGAGACAATCGAGGCCTCACCGGCGCGCCGCCTCGACGAAATGCTGCAGACCAATCTCCCCAGCGCCCAGATCCGCATGACGTCGGGCCAACCCGGCACCACGTCGATCATGCGCACCCGCGGTGTCACCTCGGTGAGCAACAACTCCACGCCCGTGATTTACGTGGACGGCGTGCGCCAGGACAATCTCAACACGATCGCCACGCTTGGCATGAACGTGTCCGGCGTGCGCTCCCAAGGCGCCGCCACCAGCGCCCTGGCCGACCTGCCGCTCGACAATATCGAGCGCATAGAGTTCATCCCCGGTGGTGCGGCCACGACGCTCTACGGCTCGGACGCCGCCAACGGCGTCATCCAGATCTTCACAAAGCGCGGCGTGAACGGAGCCACCAAAGGCTTCTTCGAAACGCGCCTAGGCTACGACACGCCGGGAAACGCCGCGCAGTTTCACTTCTTCGACCGCACGCGCGACCTGCTGTATCGCAACGGGCTCACGCAGACGTACAACGCCGGTATCGAGGGCGGCAACAACAACATCACGTACAGCCTTTCGGGGAATCTCCGCGCCAACGAGAGCCATCGCCTGTACGGTGACAACAGCTCCTTTGGTGTGCGCAGCGCGATCGGCGCGAACCTCGGCACCAAGGGTCGCTATCAGGGGTCGTTCGCCTATAACGAGACCGACTCCCCTCGCTTCCGCAACGGCAACGCCGGCGGCTACACGTCGCTGTGGGTGCTCGAAGCGGGACGGTCGAACGCGTTCGGCTTCAACAACAACATCGACGCCCTAAACGCCGCAGACTTCGCAAAGCTCAAGACCTTCGTGGATAATGGCGAGCGGCTGCAGGATAATCGGGTCTTCACGCGCAGCTTCCAGAGCTCGCAGCGGCTCGACTTCGACCCAATACCCTCCGTGAAGACGCACGTGACCTTCGGCCTCAACAACCGCTTTAGCAAGGAGCGGGCGAGCGTCACGAACGAGTTCCTGATCGCGACCAGGACCTGGCCTGTCGGCACGACCGACCGTGGCACGATCCAGAACTTCGAGCGCAGCTTCAACGCCTTCACCTTCGACGTGGGCGGACAGCACAGCGCGGCGCTCGGCAGCAACCTGTCGGTGATCACCTCCGTGGGTGCCCAGCTATTCCGCAACGACGACGTGCAGGTGGCGTACACCGGCACGAACGTCATTGACGGCGCGCTAACCATTACCGGCGCCGCTGTCACGCAGAGCTCGGACCTCGCCCTCCGCGTGGCCAACTACGGCATTTTCGCCCAGACCAACATCAGCTACATGGAGAAGTACACCATGGAGCTCGGTGTGCGCGCCGACAAGAACACCGCCTTTGGCGCCAACACCGGCGCGCAAGTGTATCCCAAGATCGGACTCGTGTACGCTCTCGGCGCCGAGCCCTGGCTGCGCAAGGTGCTGTCGGAAGAGCTCCTCTCGGACATCCGCCTGCGGGCCGCGTACGGCGTGGCCGGCCAGTTCCCCCAGCCCTTTGCCAACGACCGCACGGTCACCATCAACCCGTTCTTAGGGCAGCAGGCCGCCACCTTCGGCCAGCCGGGCAACATCAATCTGAGGCCGGAGCGTACCGGCACCTTCGAGATCGGCGCCGACCTGAGCTTCCTACAGGAGCGCGCCACCCTCGGTTTGGGCTGGTATACGTCCCGTACAGTCGACGCGCTCCTCACCGCCCCGCCTGCCCCGTCCACGGGTGAGGTCAGTCAGATCAGCAACGTCGGCGTGATCGCGAACAATGGGCTCGAACTGCGTGGAACCGTCACGCCGGTTAGCAACAGCTCGTGGCGGCTCACGCTGAACGGTGCCTTTAACACGCTCAACAACAAGGTGGTCAGCCTTGGCGGCGCGCCGCCGTTCCCCATCGGCGGCTTCGGTGCCAACACGGTGCAGGGGATGGTGCAGGAAGGCTACCCGGTGGGCTTCCTGCGCGGCACCAAAGCGATTTTCGATACCGATGGCAAGCTCACAGAGATCCAGCGGCTGCAGTACCTTGGCTCGGCCATCGCGGACAAATTCGGCAGCTTCGGCGCTCAGCTTGGCATTGGATCCCGCCTCACGTTCCTGATGAGCGCCGACTATCAGTTCGGCGCGCAAGCACTGTCGTTCGACAAGGGGTTCCGCTTCCTGTACGGCGTGCCGGGCACGGAAAACTATGTCCCGGCCGCCGCTGTCGCGCAGGCACCGTACAACGGCAACCGTGCCTCGATCTGGCTGCAGACGATGAATCTGTGGGTCGAGAACACGGACTACGTCGCACTGCGGACCCTTACCGCAGATTATCGGGTGCCAGAAAGGCTCCTGCCGGGTGGCGCCAAGAGCCTCCGCGTGGCGTTCTCTGTCACGAACCCGTGGCGGTGGGCCTCCTCCAGCTTCGACCCGGAAACGGACCTTTCATCGGCCACTACGCAGGGCGGCGCCGCCGTGGGTGGATTTAACTACGCCACCGACGGCAACCCGCGCACTTTCCTTCTCACTTTTCGCTTCGGGTTCTGACCATGCGCCGACTCAATCTGACGCGGGCCTCGCGCCTGCTCGCGCCGGCGCTGGCCACTCTGCTTGCCAGCGCCTGCGGTGTGTTCACGCCCACCGAGGTCCGAAATCCAAACCTCACCGACCAGCAGTTTCTGGCCACGACATCTGCCGGTGCCTCATGGCTGCGCGGCACCAGCCGCCAGTACCTGACCACGCTCAATGTGGTGGTGCTCAACAGCGAGATCGGCTCCGACAACTACTTCAACAACCACACCACGAACAACCAGCTACTCGACGAACCCAACATCCTGTACATCGACCCCGAGGTCACGTCGATCCAGAACGCCGTGGCACGTCTGCGCTACATGGCGTCGTTCGGCTTGGACAGCGTGTTCCCGCGTGACCCGCTGGTCACGGTCAACGACAAGGCCGAGATGTATTACCTCCGCGGCGTCGCGGAGCTGTTCGCCGGCGAAATGTTCGTGGGGCTGCCAGCAGTGGCAAACGGACCTGTCGTCGACTGGCAGACGCATTTGGCCGCCGCCATCGCCGACTTCACTCAGGCGCGGACGCTCTCCATCGACGTCGCCGCCAAGAACAGCTACACGCTAGCGCTGGCCCGCACGTACTATCGATTGGCGAACAAGGCAAAGGCGGTTGAGGAAGCGCAGGCGTTGCTCACGGCCAACGCGACCTTCATCCGCAATGCCACCTTCGATCCCGTCAACGGTCCGGCCAACAGCATGCAGGGTTTGCTAACCGTTGCCGTGAACAACTTCCAGCCGCTGCCGCGCCTCGATTTCCTCGACCCAAAGTACCCGAACCTCGGGGCGCTAGTGCAGAGCCCGATCGCGTTCCTGAAAGCTGAGGAGGCGCACTTTATCCTGGCCGAAGCCAACTTGGCCGACAACAACCTCACAGCCGCGAAGGACCGGCTCAAGCTGTTGCTCGCGCTGGTGCAGTCGCGCCCCACCGAATTGGTGGACAGCCGCTTGCAGTTGCGCGGACGCGCTGGCGGCAAGGTGCTCTACCCGAACACGCTGGACACGAAGGTCGCGTTCGCCCCGGGGCAGCCGCTGCTCGACGGCTTCGTGCTCACCCGCACTGCCGGCAACGTCCGCATCGCGACCGTCTCCGGCACCTCGGTGACGACGGCACGCATCGATGCCATCACCACGGTGGATGACGGGCTGTACGTGCTGTATCTCATGCGGCAGGAAATCTTCATCGCCGAGGGGCGTCGCTTGGCCGACCTCGGCATCCGGCTCCCCGTCGCGGAGACGGAAATCATCGCCAACAAGAACACCAACAATGGCGAGCCGTACACGAAGGCGCAGGTCCCGTCCTTCATCCCGAGAGCCTTCGAGATGGACGGCTTCACGTGGAACGTCACCGCCAAAACCGTCATAATGAAGCACGACATGAACCGGGTGCTCGTGCAGAACAAGACGTCGCCGCTTGTTCTTCCCTTCCACTAGAGTGTCGCACTCCATGGGTCAGCGTCACCGTACACTGTGTGCTCCTCCCGGCGCGCGATGGCGCGCCGGGTTGCGGGTCGCCATCGCGCTGCCGGCGCTCGCACTTTCAGCATGTGCGCTGCGCGCCCAGCCCGCACGGCCAGCCGGGCAGCCGCCGGTGCGCGTCACCGTCGTCGGCCCAGGACCGTCCAACTCGATCACCGATGTGCCCGGGCTCAAGGTGGGGCATTTTACACGCTCCGATAGCGGGTACCGCTCGGGCACAACCGTCATTCGCACGGAAAAGGGAGCGACGGCCGGATACTCACAGATGGGCGGCGCGCCCGGCACGAAGGAAACAGACCTGCTCAAGCCGGGCGGACAGGTACGTGCCGTGCAAGCGATCATGCTCGGTGGCGGCAGTGCCTTCGGTCTCGATGCCGCAACGGGCGTGATGCAGTGGATGGAAGAGCGCGGCTTCGGCGTACCAGTGAGCGGAGGCGTCGTCCCCATCGTTCCCGGGGCGATCCTCATGGACCTCGGCCGCGGTGGCGATTTCAAGAAGCGGCCCGACGCCTCGTTCGGCTATAAGGCCACCGACGCGGCCACGAGCGAACCGGTGAAGAGCGGCCGAATCGGCATGGGCATGGGCGCCGGTTGGGGCATGGGAACGGCTAGTGTGAAGCTCTCCAACGGCTACACCGTGGCGGCCATCGTCGGACTCAACCCAGCTGGCTCCCCGCTCGATCCGCGCACCTGCTTGCCGTATGGCTTCTTCCTTGAACTCGGCGACGAGTTCAACCTCGTGCAGCCGAAGCCTGAAGAATGCACACCCGCCACCGCCGCGCGCGGTGGACCAAACGACGGCTCGGACAACGCTCCACGCAACACGACCATCGCCCTCGTGGCTACCGATGCCCCGCTGCTCGATCTCGAAGCGGAGCGAATGGCACAGATTGCCAACGCCGGGCTCGCCCGCTCTATCCGTCCCATCCACGGGATCGGCGACGGCGACACCGTGTTCGGCATGGCCACGACGCCACCGACGAACGGCATGAGCAATGCCGATCTGCAAGCCATCTTCAACGCCGGGGCCGACGTCCTTGGGCGTGCCGTCGTGCACGCGGTGCTGGACTCCAAGCAGGTCGGAAATAGCCGGATGGGGTATTGTCAGCAGTACCCGAGTGCGTGCGTGAAGCGCACCAGCGTCGGCAAGTAGGACCGCGCGCCGTACCACTTTTTTAGGACCGATACATGAAGCGACTCGCCTGCGGGCTCCTGGCCATGCTGATGCTGACAGGGGCCTCCACACCTGCGGCGAACACCCTCGACATCTACTTCATCGATGTCGAGGGAGGACAAGCCACCCTCATGATCACGCCCGCCGGTGAGTCCTTCCTCATCGATGCGGGCTTTCCCGGTGATGGCACCTTTGCGTCGCAACCGGGCCCGCCAGCGCTGGCCCGGGACGCGCAACGCATTCTCGCAGTGGCACGCATGGCGGGGGTGCGTCAGATCGACCACCTCATGGTGACCCATTACCACGCCGATCACATGGGTGGCGTCATAGAGCTCTCGCAGCTCCTGCCAATTCTCCACTTCATCGATCACGCCGCTCCCAGCGCCGAAGCCGAGGTGATTGTGCCGGGCACCATCGCGCTCTACGACGCGTACGTCACGCTACGGGCCACCGGGAAGCACACCGAACCGAAGCCCGGCGATCGGTTACCGCTCGCGGGCGTCGATGTCGTGGTGCTCGCGTCAGCGGGCGAGATCCTCGCAACACCGCTGCCGGGCGCCGGACAGCCCAATCCGGCGTGCACTGGCAGCGGTGAGCCGGCGCAGGAAAAAACGGAGAACCCGCGCTCGACCGCCATCCGCGTGCAGTTCGGTGCCTTTCGCTTTCTCAACGTGGGCGACTTGAGTGGTGCGCCGCTCTTCGCCCTCACCTGCCCCACCAATCTGATTGGCGAGTCGGACGTGTATCTCGTCGCCCATCACGGCGGGAACGACGGTGCCGATCCGTCGCTGTTCGCCGCCGTGAGGCCGCGTGTCGCGATCATGAACAACGCCCCTCGGAAGGGTGGGCAGGCCCGCACCTTCGCGACAATCCGAAGCATGCCGACCATCGACGGCTGGCAGCTGCACCGCAGCGGAAGCCCCACGGTCGAGAACTTCCCTGACGCCCGCGTCGCCAACCTCGACGAAAGCACCAGCGCGTGGATCAAGGTGTCCGCCAGCGCCAACGGCAGCTTCACAGTCACGAATGGTCGCACCGGACAATCGATCGCCTATCCGCAGCAATGACGCGCACTCATCACCACGCGAACTCTCCGATGACCGCTCCGATCACACACGACCCGGCGCTTGATGCCCAGTGGATGCCCTTCACTGCCAACAAAGCATTCAAGGCGCGCCCGCGCCTGCTCGTCAGCGCTAAGGACATGCACTACCAATCCGACGACGGACGCGAGATTCTCGATGGCACCGCCGGCCTCTGGTGCGTGAACGCCGGTCACTGCCGACCGAGCATCATCGAGGCCATCACGCGAACGGCGTCGACGCTCGATTTCGCTCCAAGCTTTCAGATGGGGCATCCGCTCTCGTTCGCGTTCGCAAAGAAGTTGGTGAAGCTGTTCCCCGCCGGCATGAACAGAGTGTTCTTCTCCAACTCGGGCAGCGAAGCGATCGACAGTGCGCTCAAGATTGCGCTCGCCTATCACCGCGCGCGCGGCGCGCCGGAACGCCGCATGTTCATCGGGCGCACACGCGGCTATCATGGCGTGGGCTTCGGCGGCATCTCCGTGGGCGGCATCGAAACGAATCGTCAAACGTTCGCAGCGCAGCTCATGCCGCACATCGATCATCTGCCGCACACACACGATCTCGCCCACAACGCCTTCTCGAAGGGGCAGCCGCAGTGGGGCGCGCATCTGGCGGATGCGCTAGAAACCATGGTGGCCACGCACGGCGCCGACAGCATCGCCGCGGTCATCGTCGAGCCACTGGCGGGATCGACCGGCGTGCTGGTGCCGCCCGTCGGGTATCTGGAACGACTGCGCGCCCTGTGCACGACGCACGGTATCCTGTTGATCTTCGACGAAGTCATCAGTGGGTTCGGTCGGCTCGGCGCCCCGTTTGCCGCGCAGCATTTCGGAGTGACCCCCGATATCATGGCGATGGCGAAAGGGCTCACCAACGCGGCCGTGCCCATGGGCGCCACCGCAGTACAAAGTGCGATTCACGACACGGTGGTCAATGCCTCCGAGCGTGGCATCGAATTCTTCCATGGCTACACCTACAGCGGACATCCGCTCGCCGCCGCCGCAGGCATCGCGACCCTCGACATCTACGAGCAGGAAGGGTTGTTCGATCGTGCACGCACGATCGCCCCTGTGTGGGAAGCCGCCGTGCACAGCCTGCGCGATGCCCCGTACGTCATCGACATACGCAACCTTGGCTTGGTCGCCGGCATCGAACTCGAACCCCGCGCCGGATTCCCGGGCGCGCGCGCCTTCGATGCCTTCGTAAATTGCTTCCACGAACAGGATGCCCTGATCCGCGTCACGGGTGACATCATCGCACTATCTCCGCCGCTCACGATCAGCTCCGATCAGATCGACGAGCTGGTGAGCAAGGTGCGCCGCGCACTGCATGCGATCGCCTGATCGTTGCGCCCAATGAACAACGCGGCGTTACCTCACGCGAGGTAACGCCGCGTTGTTTTTCGATGGTGCGAGGCCTAGTAGCGGTAGTGATCCGACTTGAACGGTCCCATCGGATTCACACCCAGGTACGCCGCCTGCTCGGTGTTCAGCTGCGTCAGCTTCACGCCAAGCTTCGGCAGATGCAAGCGCGCCACCTTCTCATCGAGAT
>NZ_JBDNFF010000083.1:0-3107 GCF_041689975.1 Gemmatimonas sp. | reverse complement strand
GTTGCGCACGAAGCTGCCGCCGCCGGCACCGGCGCCCACGAACGGCGTCTCGGGTTTGAGGGCGAGCTCGCCGAACCGTTGATTCAACATCTGGTCGTACAGACGCTCCAGGAGATCCTGCCGGAGATCGCCCACCGTGCGGGTGGTGCGGCCTTTGCTCTTCCAGAGCACACCGACCGACGAGCCACTGAGCTCCTTGTCGGTGGCAATCGAGATCAGGGTGGAGTCGTGCGTAGGCACCGACGCGATCGTTCGCGCGCGGGCGCCGTTACGTGGCGCGATCCCGCCGAACGTGGCCCGGATCAGCGCTTCGAGCTTTTTGGGGTCGGCATCACCAACCGCCACGACGGCCATCAGATCGGGGCGGTACCAGTCGCGCCAGAAGCGCTTGAGCGGTGCCGGGTTCGCGTTCTCGAGAATCTCCGGCTTGCCGATGGGCAACCGTTCGGCGTAGCGCGAGCCGCGGAAAATCACGGGGAACTGCTTGTCGCGAATCCGCTCGCCGGCCCCGAGTCCGTTGCGCCACTCCGACAAGACCACGCCACGCTCGGCCACCACCTCGGTGGAGTCGAACACAATGCCGGTGGCTACATCGCCCAGAAAGCGAAAGCTCTTCTCGAGAATTCCGGCGCTGTCGGTGGGAACGGGCAGGATGTAGACCGTTTCGTCGAAACTGGTAAACGCATTCAGGTCGGCACCGAAGCGCACACCGATCGACTCGAGGTACTTCACGATATCGTTCTTCGCGAAGGACTTCGTGCCGTTGAACGCCATGTGCTCGATGAAGTGCGCGAGACCGCGCTGATCGTCGTCTTCCAGAATGGAACCGGCGTTCACGACCAGTCGTAACTCAGCCCGCTGTTCGGGCTTCGCGTTGCGCCGGATGTAATAACGGATGCCGTTGGGCAATGTGCCGATGCGCACGGCGGGGTCCACGGGTAACGCGGCCGTGAGAGCGAAGGAATCGCGCGGTGCTTTGGCGGCGATCTTGGTGCCCGGTTTCGTAGCCGTAGCTTGGGCCTCGGCGGCAGTGGCGATCATCACGGTCACGAGTGCGGTGACCGACAGATTGCTGAAGAAACTCAATGGGTTCTCGTCAAGGTAGAGAATGGGGCAACGTGGGCTGACTCAGAAAATCCTTTCTACAAAATAGTAGGTCACTAACTGCCGTCTATCATCTTCTTCCGCTGTTCTTCGCGTCTCTTCGAGGACCTTCGCGAGAACCAGCTGGCTGTCCGAAGGCACCCAAATACCCGCAAGCACCGCGGTTGACGCGAAGATCGCGAAGATCGCGAAGAACAATCTCGGAACTGGCCGCGTGTGCCGTCGCGGTCAGGAATTGCTCCCAATGACTAGGCTGGTGGTTTTCATACCAGAGTGCCGCTTCAGCGGTCTCGCACACAGCCGGCGAAATCCATACAACACGGCGGCGCGAGTGTGAAATCAAGGCTCTGTTCCTTAGCTGCGTGGGTTTGGGGTGGTGGCATGCACGAAGGCACTACCCTTGCCTCCATGCTGACTTCCCCGAAGGCTTGAGAACGACGGTTTCACCACGGCTACGGCTGTCCGCGGTGTCGCAGCGCGCAGGGTCAGCGCTGAGGTGTGGCACGCACCTGCCCGAGAAGTGGCGCGCGTACGCCGACCGGTCGGCCACATAGTGGTGAGAAGCACACGCGTTGAGGACACGTGTCTCTGAGACTTGGCATGTTCAGGGCATCCCACTATACTTTTAGCGTTATGCTAATAGCATAATGCTTCTGGCATAGTGACATGGCGCTGCGACGGCGTCGCCCCGGCACCCCCCATTCAGGAACGCCCATGACGCATCGGAAGCGTGAGGCCGCACGGCCCCTCCGGAACCCGTTCGAGTACGGGCGCGAGCTCGGACGGGACGAACTCGTCGACCGGAAGGATGAACTCCGTCAGGTGGTCCGGTCGCTCGAGAACATGGGGAAACTCTTCCTCATCGGGCCTCGGCGGTACGGTAAGACGTCCCTGCTCGCCGCCGCCGCGAGTGTGGCCGCAGACAGTGGGACTACCGTGCTCCGCTACGACGCAGAGCGGTACGAGAGCCTCGACCTGCTCGCGGCCGCCTTGCTCTCGGGCGCCACGCGTTTCCTCGCGTCCACGACGGAGCGCGCCGGCGCCCTGCTCGCGCGCGTGGCCGGCGCCCTCCGCCCGGAGATCGCGTATGACATCAAGGACCAATCGGTCCGCGTCTCCCTCGGCGCCGCCAAGGATGCCGCAGAGAACGCGCTTCCCGTGCTCGTCGACGTGCTCGATGCGATTGAGCGGATGGCCGAGGCGACAGAGCGCCCCGTCGTCGTGATCCTCGACGAGTTCCAGCACATCATCAAGCAGGGCGGCGAAACCGCGGAGCGGCAGATTCGCGCCGCTGTCCAGACGCATCGGCACGTGGGCTACGTGTTCGCCGGCTCCGCGACCCGCATGCTGGCAGACATGACGAGTGACCCCGGCCGCGCCTTCTACAAGCTGGGCGCCCGCCTCTTCTTGGGCTTGATCCCGCGGGACGAGTTCACGGTGTTCCTCCGCGGTGGCTTTGAACAGGCCGGATTCACTGTCGATGCCGCCGCCCTCGTTCGCATCCTAGAGCTTGCCCATGACGTGCCCTACAGCGTGCAGCGTCTCGCGCACGAGTGCTGGGAGGGTCTCCGGGTGGATGCCTCCGAGGCGACCGCGGGCGACGCGCCGCAGCTGACGGTCGACCACGTGGAGCGCGCGCTCGTTCGGATGCTCCAGCAGGAGGACGCGGCCTACACCCAGATCTGGAATTCGCTCAAGCTGCAGCAGAAACGAGCGCTCAAGGCCGCCATCGTCGAGGATGGGCGCGCCCTGCTCTCCAGCGACGTGTCACGGCGGCATAGGGTGCCGACCGGATCCATGCAGAAGGCTCTCGCGGCGCTCGACGAACGCGGGATTGTTCGGGAGGAGTCCGTCGCCGGCGCCGTTCGATACGTGCTCGAGGACCCCCTGCTCGGTCGTTGGCTCCGGTGGTCCCAGCAGCTGGCCGCCCCGTGAGCTCCGCGACGGCAACGTGAAGAGGGGCTCGCAATCATCATGTTGCGGGCTCTTTTTTGTTTGGCTCT
>NZ_JBDNFF010000082.1:0-10717 GCF_041689975.1 Gemmatimonas sp. | reverse complement strand
GGCGGCGTTGACGGCGTTGCCGGAAGTCATGCACCATCCATCGAACGAGATCGTAGCGCCGCCGTGGTCCGACTGGCAGCGCGGCGGTGAAGCACGCGCGCATGACATGCTGCAGTCGTTTCTTTCACTACGCGGGCAAGATTATCGCCGCGCGATGTCGAGCCCCAACGAGGCGTCGGCGTCATGCAGTCGCATCTCGACTGCGCTGGCGTTCGGTACGCTCTCGGTGCGGCACGCCTATCAAGCGGCGCGGCAGCGTGCCCGCACACTGCGTGACGAACCGAACGCGCGGCGCGACGCCGATAGCGCGCAGTGGTCACAAAGCCTCGTGAGCTTTGCCTCGCGGCTGCATTGGCATTGCCATTTCATCCAGAAGCTCGAAGATGAACCCCGTCTCGAGACTGCGCATTATGCGCCGATCTTCGATGGGCTACGACCGTCGGAGCCGGACATGGAGCGACTACACGCGTGGCGCGAGGGACAGACCGGCTACCCGCTGGTGGACGCCTGCATGCGCTCGCTGCGCGTGACTGGCTGGCTGACGTTTCGCATGCGCGCAATGGTCATGAGCTTCGCGAGCTATCATCTTTGGCTCGACTGGCGACACACCGGTCCCGTGCTCGCACGCTGGTTTACCGACTACGAGCCGGGCATCCACTGGACGCAATGTCAGATGCAGTCGGGGACCACGGGCATCAATACGATTCGCATCTACAATCCCTACAAGCAAGCCGAGGATCACGACGCGACCGGCGCCTTCGTGCGAAAGTGGGTACCTGAGCTGTGTGCGTTGTCCAATGCTGATCTCATCCGCCCGGAGCGCACCCCGATGATGGTGCAACAGATGACCGGTTGCGTGATCGGGCGCGACTATCCCGCGCCGATCGTGCTGCACGAAACGGCCTCTGCGTTCGCGCGGGACCGTATGCACACCGTCAAGTTGGCTGCGCAGCGATCCGGGAGTGCCCTGCGGGTGTACGATCGACACGGGTCCCGGAAGACACCGCTCAACGCACGCACGCGGTAAATTTCAGCATGTCCTTTTTCACGCTACGACGACGCATCGTCCAGGCGATGGCCCTCACGGGCCTGCTCACTTCCCCGTATCGGCTCGCCGCACAGGGCACGGCACCGGGCACCGGCACCCTCGCGGTCACCGTGTCGGCCCAGCAGGCCGGCGTGTCACTGCCGTACGCGGTGGTGGCCCTGCCCGACCGCAGCATCGAGCGGTTTACCGACGCCAGCGGACGTGCCACGATCGTGGCGTTGCCCGCCGGGAGCTATGACATCGCCGTACGTCGTATCGGTTTCGCGCCGTATCGCGGACGCGTGGTGATCGAGTCTGGACTCGTGACGTCGGCACCCATCACGTTGGCGCAGATTCCTGTGCAGCTCACCGGCATGCTTGTGCGTCCGCGCGAAGCCTGCACGAAACCCGGCATGCCCGATCGGACACTCGATCCGGCCGTGTACGATGTGGTAGAGCTCCTGCGCGAGAACGCTGATCAGTTCCGCCTGCTCACGTCGCAGTATCCGTTTCGCTACGCCACGCAGCGCGTGCTGGCCACGTTCGCCGACAGCGCAGTCTTCGTGCAATCGGTCGATACGCTCGTGGCCGAGAGCAAGGCGTTGGGCGGGTATCGTCCCGGTCGCGTGGTGCGTGAACGGCGGGCGCCCGGTGGCCGCACCGAAACCACGATGTCGATTCCCGTGCTGTCGGATATCGCGGCACCTTCGTTCATCGCCAATCATTGCTTTCACTTCGGTGGCGTGGTCACCGAAGGCAGCGAAACCTGGGTGCGCCTCGAAGTGCGCGCGGCCGACAAGCTGCGCGCCCCCGATGTACACGGCACGTTCTTTCTCGACAGTGCCACGGCGCAATTGCGACGAATGGAACTCGAGATGAGTCGACCGGATCGTTTGCCGCGTCGGCTGCAGGGGATTCGCACGGTGGCGGTGGCCACCACGTTCCGCGAAATTACCCCTGGGCTGTCGTTGGTCGATCGCGTCTGCGCCATTAACTGGCAGAAGCCGGTTCAAGGGCGTGGGCCAAGCCACCCCGTGGAACTGCAACAACTCATTGCCTATCGCTTCGAGACGCCACCACCCGACGCACCGGTGGCGAGTGCGTACGACTCGCCGGCTTGGCGCGCCCGCACGCGACTGAGCCGCGACGTGCTCTGGTGCACGGAGCATTTGGCAGGCTCGGGGTAACCAGAAAGACACATTTACGAGCATACGGAGTTTTGATTATCGTCCACGGATGCCCAGCCGTCCACTGATTCGACCACGTATTCGACCAAGACGACCGATGCCGAGCACCATGTTGACCGTTTCCCGCTCGCGCCCGTTCGCGCGACTCTTGCCGCTCGCCCTGCCGTTGGTGTTCACGCTCGCCGCCTGCACACGCACCGGTGGCCGCGTAGCGAAAACGCCCGAACCGGCCATGCAGCCCGTGCTGCAGGCGCCGATTCAGGTGGCGCCACCGCCGTCGGCTCCGGCGGCGTCGGATACGGCGCGTTCCGATTGGCAGCGGCTCGACTACGACACCGATCGCGTGATGGGGGTGGGCTCCGAGCGCGCGATTCGCGAGTTGCTCGCCTCACGGCAGCCGCAGCGTCGCGTGATCGTCGCCGTCGTGGATGGCGGCGTCGACACCGCGCACACGCGTCTCACCGGATCGCTATGGAAGAACCCGCGGGAGATCGCCGGCAACGGCAAGGACGACGACGGCAACGGCGTGATCGACGATGTGTTCGGATGGAACGCCCTCACCACGACCGATGGCACGCCGGTTCGTTACGACACGTTCGAGCTCACGCGCCTTTACGCGGCGTGCCGCAACCAGCCCGCCGGTGCGCTCACGGAGAAGCCGAAAGCCGCCGAGTGCGACGCCCTCGGGTCGGCGTACCGCGCCAAAGCGAAGGAAGTGAAGTCGACGCTATTGCAGGTGGAGAATATCGACGGCATCCTGCGCAGCGTAAACGGAATGCTCGGCACCGCACTCAAGGGCGCGCCGGTCACGCGGGCAGCGGTCACGGCCTTGCGTCCGACATCGGCCGACGTGGAAGAAGCAAAAGGTATGTGGCTACGCCTCGATGCCGACGGCCTCGATGCCGCCGAGATCGCTGGTGCACGCGAAGCGTACGACTCGCAGGCCCGCTACGGCCTCGACACACTGTTCAATCCGCGCTCAGCGCAGCGCGTGGTCGGCACGCGCGACGTGACGGGGCCGGATGCCACGCACGGCACGCACGTGGCGGGCATCATCGGCGCGTTACGCGGCGATGGTGCCGCCATGCAAGGGATCGCACCAAATGTCGAAATCATGGCCGTGCGTGCCGTACCCGATGGCGACGAGCGCGACCCTGATGTGGCACGCGCGATCCGCTATGCCGTCGACAACGGCGCACAGATCGTGAACATGAGTTTCGGCAAGGGCTACTCACCGGCCAAGGCATCAGTCGACTCGGCCGTGCGCTACGCTGAGTCGAAGGGCGTTCTGCTGGTACACGCGGCAGGCAATGACGGCGAGAACAACGACGAAACGCCGTCGTATCCCACGCCCGCGCTCAACGGAGGAGCGCGCGCCGCCAACTGGATCGAAGTCGGCGCGTCGAGCTGGAAGCCGTTGGCGTCGTTACCAGCCGAGTTTTCGAACTATGGTCGCGAGCAGGTGGACCTGTTTGCGCCTGGCGTCGACATTTTGTCCACCGTACCGGGCGGAGGCCTCAAGCGCGAGAGCGGCACCAGTATGGCGGCGCCGGTCGTGTCGGGCGTGGCGGCGTTGCTCATGGCATACTTCCCTGAGCTGACGGCCATGCAGGTGCGCGAGATCGTGTTGGAATCGGTGCGCAAATTGCCCGATCTCGACGTGCGGCGACCCGGTGACGGATCTCGGGTGAAGTTCGCGACACTGTCACGCACCGGCGGGGTGATCGATGCGTACGCCGCCGTGCAACTGGCCTTGCGGCGTGTGGCGCCGCGCCCCTGATACTGCGTGCCACATCATTCGATTGCCTTCGACAAGCCACCTTTACCTGGAGAGTTCCGCGTATGTGCATCGATTCTCACCATCGGCAGTCGCCGTCGTACAGACTGGTCTCCAGCGCACTGATTTGCGGCGCAATGGCCGTGACGTCGCTGTGTCACGCGGAGGTGGCCAGCGCGCAATCCAGCACTGGTTCCAGCGTCGCCGCGGCGACGGCAGCGCGCGATTCAGCCGAGGCGTTCGCCACCTTTCGGGAGAACATCGTGGCGATTCACACTCGTAACAAAGCGCGCTATCTGGCCACGTACGTGCACACGCCACAGCTTGTGCGCCATTCGCCCAGTGCGCTCGAGACGGGCTACGACGGGTGGTCGGCCATCACGCAGAATTCCTGGCCGGACACGCTGATCGTAAAGGAGATGCGCGTAGTTCCGTTGGCGCCGGGCGTGGTGTACGGCTACTACCGCTACGTCGGCGTACCGACGCCGGGCGACACACTCACCGGTGTATCGACCCGGGTGTTCGTGCGCACACCCCAAGGCATGCGCATCACCGTCACCTCGTCATGGAACGACGCAGCGCCGGCGTCGAAGCGCTGAAAGAATCAGCAGCTCTTGCACTTGTGGTTGTTCTTCCCGCCCATCTTTTCGAGCAGTTCGATGGTGTCGAGGAACGGCGGAACCCGTTGCACCGCACCGTTCGCCATATCGACCGTGGTCTGCCCGGTGCGGGCCACCGCCATGACATCGGCGCCCTTGCTCACGAGATACTTGATCATCTCGTTGTCGCCGCGCGCGGCGGCGTGATGCAGCGGCGTATAGCCCTTGAAGTCGCGGGCGTTCACGTCGGCCTTCAGTTCCTCCACCAGAAACTTGACTGTCGGTATCCATCCATCGGGCGCGTGCCTGTGCGCGTTGGCCGCGAAGCCTTCGCCGTAGCCCGCACCGCTCGCGGCGTGGATCGCGTACACGCCTGGACCGTTGTCCGGCACCGGCGGCAGCCCTGACGGGTCTTTACCGGCGGCCACGTCGGCGTCGAGTTCTTCAGAGCCGGGCAACCGACCGGCCGGCTTGATCGTGGTAATGCTCGGATCGGCGCCGTGCTTCAGCAACAGCTTCATCGCGTCGAGGTCCGTGCCGTACGCCGCGCGCCAGAACGGCGTCGCGCCCTCAGTACTGACACTGAGTTGATCGAAGTTGTACGACATGTACCACAGGTGCTTCGAGAGACGCACGTTCACGTCGGCGCCCGCTTTGACGAGCGCTTCCATCAATTCGAGATACGAGACGTTCGACTGATACTGCGCGACCGGCTGCGGATACGCGGCCTTGGGAGCCCACACCACGTTGATCACCGCGTACAACGGCGTTGCGTTGGCCACACTGGCGAGCTTCGGGTCGGCGCCGCGATCGAGCAGCGTTTTCGCCAGATCGAAGCGGCCGTTGATCGCCGCCATCAGCAGCGGCGTCGTGCTGTCACCGGCACTGGCATGATTGATCTTCGCGCCCGCCATCAGCAGCGCATTCACAGCCGCCACCTGACCATCACGTACGGCCAGAAGCAGCGCCGTGTTACCACCCTTGCTGCCCACCAGATCACCGTACGACGGTCCACGCACGCGGCGGTCTCCCGCCGTAGGTGTGATGCGTGTATCGGAGTTACCCGTAGGCGCCGCGGCTTCGGCAGGCGCAGCGGGTGCCGCAGCAGTCAGCGCCGACACGGGAGTCGCTGGAACCGCCGGCGTTGCCACTACCCTCGGCGCCAGCAACGCCTCCGCCGACTTCATCGCCGCCATGCGCCGAGAGCGCGTGGTGAGATACGCGCGGTCTTTCTTCTCCTGCTCGGGAATGCTCTGCGTACGCGTTTCCGCTTCGAGGTCCGCGCCGCGCTTGACCAAGGCGCTGATTGCCGACGCGCGATTCGCCGCGGCCGCCCACATCAGCGGTGTCTGCGAAAACGCGGTTTCGCGCACATTCACCGGTGCGCCCTTGTCGATCAACGCCTCGACCGTGGCCGCGTCGCCGCTCGAGGCCGCGAAGTGTAGCGCCGACGCCCCGCCGGAGGACGTCGTGGCATTCACGTTCGCCCCGGCTGCCAGCAGCGACTTCACCGTCTCGGCGCGTCCGTTCTGCGCCGCCAGATGCAGCGGCGTGTAGTTGCCGTTGCGCGTAACCGGATCCAAACGCGCGCCTGCCGACACGAGCATACGCGTCGCTGGGAGATTGCCGCGCGACGCGGCCAGGTGCAACGCCGTCATGCCGTCACCCTGCACTTCGTTCACGTCGACGCCCTGCTTCAGCAGCACGCGTAGTCCCGCACTGTCGCCGCGCATCACCGCATCGGCCAGCGGAGTATCCGACGCCGGATTGCCGGCCGACAACATCAACGCCGCGCCAACCGCGAGGCCGACGGTGGCCAGTCGCTTCCCTGCCCGATGGATGAGATGCGTCGACGAGTGCTCAGGCATGGGAGTTCAGGTTGAGGGCACCCGTGCTGTCGCCGAAGGTGGTCATGTCGTTCATGCCGAGCGTGTGCATCATACTGAGCATCGCATTCGCCATCGGCGTGCCGTCCGGCGCCTTGATGTGCAGGTTACCCGCGAGCCGATTCTCGGCCTTGCCGAGGAGCAGGAGCGGGCAGCGACGATGGTTGTGCAGGTTCGGATCACCCATCGGCGAGCCGTAGAGGATCATCGTCTTGTCGAGCATGTTGCTCTCGCCTTCCTGAATGCTCTTGAGCTTATCCAGCAAGTACGGCAGCATCGACACGTGATACTTGTTGAGCAGCTGGAAGTCACGCACACCCTTCTCGCCGCCGCCATGGTGCGACGCCGGATGAAAGCCCTTGTCGGTGCCGCTCTCCGGATACGTACGGCTGGTGCCGTCGCGGCTCATCTTGAACGAGAACACGCGAGTGACATCGGCGGCGAACGCGAGCGCCTGTATGTCGAACATCAGTTCGACGTGTTCCTTGAACGAATCGGGCACGCCGGCCGGCGCGGCGGCCAGCTGCCGCTCTTCGCCGCTCGTGTTGCGTGCTTCGACCATCTGAATGCGACGCTCGACCTCGCGAATGTCCGTGAGATAGCGGTCCATGCGGTGACGGTCGTCGGCATCGAGTCCGCGTGACAGTGACGTCATCTGTCCCGACACGAAATCGAGAATGCTGCGGCGCGAACGACGACGATCGGCGCGGTCGGCGCTGTTGCCACCCACACCGAACAGCTTCTCGAACGCCACGCGTGGGTCGCGGATCACCGGCAGCGGTTCGGTGGGCGACTTCCAGCTGATGGAGTCGGTGTACACGCAGGCGTAACCGTATGAGCATCCACCGGCCTGATCGACGTTCTCGATGCACAGCTGCATGGAGGGAATCGGCGTGTCCTGACCGAAGCGCTGCGCATACAACTGATCGAGGGACGTGGCGATCCTGACGTCGGAGCCTTCCGTTTGCTTCGGGTGCGTCTGGGTCAGGAACGTGGCGCTCGAGCGGAAGTGATCGCCACCGATCTCGGGCGGCGAGGCCGGCTCGGCTTCGCGCACGTCGGTGTTACTGATGATCGTCATGTACTCGCGGTACTTGTCCAGGGAGGACAACGCCGACGGCGACAGATCGAAGTCACGACCGGCCGTGGCGGGCGACCAGAAGTTGAGCTTCGAGCCGATGTCGTTCGAGCCGGCGGCACCATGCACCATCTCGATCGCGATCAGCCGCGGCGCCGCATTGGCGGAGCCCATGATGCTCCGCCCACGCGGGACCATCGCGCCGAGATACGGTAGCGCGATGGTAGCGCTGAGCGACTGCACGAACTGTCGGCGAGGCATCGCCTTTCCCGTCAGGAACTGCATAACTCTTGCTCCTATGATTTAGTCAGGAAATTCAGCGGCTGTTGCCGACTGATGCCCCGCTCGCGGGGAGTGCTGCCTGAGCGACCGGTACCATGCGCATCCGGAACGCATCGCTCTTCACCACACCCAGCACGATGTCTTGAATTCGGTAGTTCTTCGCGCGCACCGCCGCTTCGATCTTGCGGATGGCAGGACCATCGGAGTACTCCACCCGTCGACCCACGGCGTAGGCCATCAAGTTGGTGACGAACGTGCGGACCAGCGGCACGGGACGCTTGAGCAGCACCTGCTGCAGTTCGCGCGGTCCGGTGATCTTCGTGCCGTCGTAGTAATCACCGCGGGTATCGAGCGGCATGTTGTGCTCCTTGATACGCCACTGTCCGATCACGTCGAAGTTATCGAGCGCCAGTCCGATCGGATCGATGAACTGATGGCACGAGCGGCACGAGGCGTTGTTGCGGTGCATTTCCATGCGCTCACGCGTGGTCAGCATACGTCCATCCACATGCGCATCGGTCGCGTCGAGATCGGCCACATTCGGCGGCGGCGGCGGCGGCGGCGAGCCCATGAGCACTTCCATCACCCACTTACCACGCAACACCGGAGAAGTGCGATTGCCTTGCGACGTGAGCAGCAGCACGCTGCCATGTCCCAGAATACCGACGCGATTCTTGTCGGTGGAGGTCACACGACGGAAATCGCTGCCCACCACATCGGTCATGCCGTAGTGCCGCGCCAGATCCTCGTTCACGTACGTGTAGTCGGCCGTGTACAGATCAAGCAAGCTGCGGTTCTCGCGCACAAGACTTGCCACGAACAGCTCCGTTTCCTTCTGCAAGTTCTTCGCGAGCTGCAGATTGAACGCGGGATACAACAGCGGGTCGGGATGCACCTTCTCGATGTCCTGCAACCGCAGCCACTGCGCGGCGAACCGCGTGGACAACGCTTCGGCGCGCGGATCGGCCAGCATGCGCTTCGCCTGGGCGATCAGCACGGTGGTGTCGCTGAGCATGCCGCGCTGCGCCACACCCGTGAGCGTCGAGTCGGGTAGCGTACCCCACAGAAAGAACGACAGGCGCGACGCCAGATCGGTGGAGCTGACGGCCACTTTAGAACCCGGCTTGGCCGTCACAGCGACTTCATCGGCCCGAAACACGAAGTACGGGCTGGCCAGAATTGCCTCCACGGCCCCACGCACGCCGCTCTCGAATCCGCCGGACGTCGCCTCTTCGTCGTAGAAACTCATGATCGCCTTGCGGTCACTGATCGTGAGCGGACGACGGTACGCCAGCGAGCCGATGCGGTTCACAATGCGTTCGGCGCAGGGGCGTTGCTCGACGGCGCTCAACGGACGGCAGGTGAATACCCGGCGACGGCTCGGCGTGTCCGACACACCCGTGGGATTGAACGGGCCGGTCACACTCAGGAGCTTCATGTGACCCTGAATCGTGATCCCATCCTGAATGCCGATCTGCGTATCGGGGAGACTGTTCCCGATCGGCGTCATCAGATCTTCCACCGGCCCTTCGAACGTGCGTACATAGGCCGCCGCGATCACGCGCGGGCCGGCCTTCACCGTGACCGGCTTCGTCTTGAGATCCAATCCGTTCGGCTCGCTCTCGTGGATGCCGCGGTCGATGTCCAGCAGCGCCACGCGTTCGCCGTCGACCGAGATTTCGATCTTCTCGTCGAAGGGCGCATTCGAACCGACCAGCTGCCCGATCGGCGTGGAATGCAGCGAGACGGCGAACACGTACGCACCATCCGCCGGGAAGTAGTGCGTGGCCGCCGTGCCGCCGCGCGTGCCGATCGGCGTGTCGACGTCATGCCCGTTCTGGTTCTCGAGACGCGACACTTTGTACGTGGACGTTGACATACTGGCCTTGGCGTCGCCCACCGCCAGGCGGCTGATGGCGCTGGCCGCGTCCAGGTACGACTCGAGTACGGTCGCCGAGGGGATCTGCACATCGGCGATGTTGTCGAAGTTCGCGCTCTTGGTATCGAGCGGCAGCCAGGATTCGGCGTTCACGCTCACCGTGAGCAAGTCCTTTACGGCGCGCTCATACTCGGCCCGGTTCAGACGCTGAAAAGACCGACGACCGACATCGGGCTTGCGCACGGCGATCGCATCCATCTGCCGCTCGAGCGTCTCGACGAGCACCTCGAGCGTGTCACCAGCCGGCCGCGGGCGACCCGGCGGTGGCATCATCCCCGTGCGCAGTTTGCCGATCATCTTTTCGGCAATGATGGGCGAGGTGGCGCCGACGGTGGCGAGATCGAACGACTGCAGCGAGAAGTTGCCCATCTTGCGCTGGTCGCTGTGGCAGCCCGCGCAGGTCTTCTTGACCACGTCGGTCAGCACGACAGGTGCGAGCGAGCGCGTAGAGCGCGCGTGTGTGCCTACGCTGGGTCGCAGATGATCGAGCGACGCGCGATAGCTCGACAACGGCGCCGGCGCCGCAGGCTTGACAGAGCTCGCCGCCGAAGATAGGCCGGCAAAGAGCGCGGACGGCGAAGCGGCCAAGGCATCACGCAAATCAGCACGATCGGAACTCCGATCAGCACTGCTCGCGCCGATCACGAGAATCAGCGAGCCGGCACCAAGCGCAACAACAGATTTCATCCCAAAGCCTCAGGACGGGGCGGGAACACCAGTGCCGGGTGGGAAACACCGGGGCGCGACAGAGACGCTGCTCTGAAAAGTGTGCCCCGCTCAGCTATCCAGCAAGGGCGCTATCACCTGCACCACACGGCGTCAGCGCCCCGACTCCGAGCCGGCCACTCGCTTCAAGGTGCGGAACATCATCTCAGTGCCCTCACGTAACGACTCGACACTGACCCGCTCATCGTTCCCGTGCATGCGACGCAGTTCGTCGGT
>NZ_JBDNFF010000081.1:0-12292 GCF_041689975.1 Gemmatimonas sp. | reverse complement strand
GGGGCGCTCCATTCGCCATCACCGAATCCGCTCATGGTGGCGTCCGGACGAAGATTTGACGCCACTTTGAACATCGACATGAAAGGAAAGCCCCAAGCAGACGACCTCACAATGTCTAGTCCAGCACCCCTGACCATTTTCTCCAACCCGGGAAGCGTGTAGTGGCGGAGGTGGCCGAAACCGGCCTCCAACGGGCGAATCGGTCCACTCGGGACCGTGATCATCAAATAGCGACCGGTCATATCTACGAGATTCGCGAGCGAAGCGGCGTCGTCGCGCGTGTGTTCCAGTACCTCAGAACAGATGACGAGATCGAAGCTCTCGTTCAACGAGTCTTGGGTGATGTCGACGGTTTCCCAGCGCACCCATGGCTGGCGGATGCGATTCTCGGCCACGGTCGCAGCCGAGTTGTCGACACCGGTGAGTTGCACGTCAGGCAGAGCCTGTCGCATCTCGTCGAGCAAGTGACCAGGCCCGCACCCGACATCGAGCACGGTCTCGATGTCGAGTCCGGAGGTCCACGATCGCACAAGTCGGCGGCGGTGGACGCCTGCCGGGTAATAACGCACCATGTCAGTCCAGAGCTTCCAGCCCTCGTCATGGTCGACCATGCCATCTGCGGTTCGGGGCGTGTCGACGGCATGCGAAAGGACTTTTGGACTGCCACCAGGTTCGTTGCTCCTCGTCGAACTCGATCCGACGTCATGTTGTGTCATGGGGTGAGGCTAGTACGGCGCTGTCCAGGGCGGGTGCTGCCAGTCTGATCGGGGTGAGGTCAGACTCGTCGGGACCAACACGCCGGATGCAGGCTGAGTGGCCGGCGACGATCAACAAATATCACCGTCAGCCCGATGAGGTCGTGGTTGTCGACTCGCCGAGGAATGTCGTTTTGTCGAACCAGCGCGCTGTAAGAAATGTGGTGGAGCCGGACGTCCCGGGTAGTTCGACGACGTCATAGATATCGGCGAGTAGGCCCCCAGCGCTGTTCGGGAGAGTGGGGAAGCCGCCGATCACGAAGTCGGGCCGAGTCGCAATCGACTCGGCGAACGTCGGCTCGCCGACGCACGGGAACACCGGCTTGTAGAAAGGATCGATCTGGAACGTATAGCCGGCTCGGTTGAGTTCGGCGACTGACCGAGCGCGCACCGACCGTGGTACTCCGAGCAGTATGGAGTCGGCGGGCCCGGCCACGCGAAGGCGGAAAAACTCGGCCGCCGGTGGGTGATTGCCAATGTCTGCGATGACCCTCGTACCATTGATGTGGGACAGTCCTTCAATGAGCGGGTTGAACTCCTCAAGCGATTCGCGTGGGTCGGCTGCATACTCGACCGACAGTGAGCCTTGTCCAGCTAAATCTCCGTTCGCGTCGACAATTAGCGTCGTGGACTCCTCGGGTAAGCGGTACCAGCCAGTCGTGATGGTTTCGCCACTAGCGTCGTCAGGGGGGAGGATGTTTCGTTGCCGCCCAGACACCGCACGATCGCTTCTGGTCGAGGGTGTTGTTCCGTTTTGCCAGTAGTCGAGTGAGGTGCTTCGGCTGGGGTCAACGAGATGGATTCTGCTCCCCAATCCGCAGTGGTCACCATTGGGCTGGGCTAGCCCTCTAGCGTTCATTTGGGAGATCGCGATCCCTCGGTTGTCTCCTAGGTCGCCCGCAACGTCCAGCGCTACAGGCACGAACAGCATCGATAGCAGGAAAGGAACAGCCACAAGCGCTCCGCAGAGTGGCTTGCCTCGCTGCGAAGTCCAGATCGCCCCGCCAGCAACGGAAGCCGCAATGACGATCCCGATTGCAAGCGGTGAGGAGAGGAGATCCACAATCGCCTCTGGACGACCTGAGCGCAGGTTCACCGGAAAGAAGTCCCCCCAACGGTCGGGCGAACGAAACGAGACAACGCATATCCCTGCGAGCACAAGAACAAGTCCCAGCCCGCTAAACCATGTTGAAGTAGCTTTGCGCCGCCACGAGCCGAACTCGACGGAAAACGCAAGAGCGGTAAGCCCGGCAATTGACCCGAAGTGCCAGGGCCACTTGGTGGGCGTAATCATGAGAGCGACAAGTCCTCCCAGTAGCATTAAAGCGAAGAACGTCTCTTCGATCCTGCTGCTGCGCCGCCTGAGAGCTAACGAGGCGAACACGGCGAGTGCCAAAAGCACTGATGCCCTTCGCAGGACCGTGTCGAAGGGAAACGACGAGAAGAGCCAGGAGTACCTGACTGGCTCATCAGCCCAGGTTCTCGCCGGAACCCCTGACTCGAACGCCTGCGCATTCGTGGTCCACGAGTGGTAGTCCCACCCAAGGAAGACACCCGCCAGCAGGACCACCGCCCCAACGGTGGCGGCGGCGAGGATGGTCATGGTCATACCGCTGACCGTTCGTCGCAGTCGAAGGTGGTATGCCGCCGCGACGGCGAGTGGGACCGCCGTCACCCCTCCGCTCGTATGGATGGCAGGTCCAGAGAATCCGACGATCACGAGCGGCAGGATGAGATCAACCCGGCGGGAATGAATGAAGTCGTAAGCGAGGCGTGCCCCGACCAGACTCAAGCAGGCGATGAACGGCTCTGGCCGTAGCGTGATGAGCCAGGCGAATGAAACAACCAAGTACGATAAGGCGGCGACCAGATCTCCGAGCTGACCTCGGTGCCTAAGCCGGCTTCGGATCCAGCGGATCTGCCACCAGCCCAGCAACACGGCGAGCAGCGGCAGTATGCGCAGGTAGATGAGTTCAGCAGTAACCGACGTGATCACGCGGTAGACCTCGTATTGCGGGGTGCCTAACGGCACTCGTGCGTCCCAAGTCTGAAAGACGTTGAAGAAGTTCGAGAACCCGTCGCCGAATTTCGCGGTTTGCAGAACCCAGCCATCATCGAGCAGGAACGGGCCGACTAGACACCACAAGACGAGACTGGTCGCTACAACGCCGTCAGTCCAGTCAATGTGCGGGCGCGTGCCCCGGCAGCGAGTTCTGGGCGCTAGCTGCACCCGACTTATCACGATGAGCACAAGTGCCCCGCTGCCCGCAGCGATCCAAAGCAGAATCTGCATTGGACTCGGGCTCGTTGCTCGATCGACGACGGTAGCGGTCGCCGTGACAGTCAGCCCTGATCGAGCGGCCTCCGCATCGGCAATCAAGGAACTTACCGTTATGGGCCGCGGAGCGGTGAAGGAGCCGGTCTTCCCGGCGGCACTCACGGTGACCATCCGACCGCTCACGTTGAGAGCCAACGCGCACAATTGCTCGCTCGAGAGTTCGAGCGCACCGATCTCGGTGTAGCCCGCGATGATGCGGATCCCAGTTGCCGAGCGCAAGATGATTAGCGGCATGCCGAGTTCGTTCTTGAGCCCGGTAGTGAAGAGGGTCTTATCGCTCAAAGGGGACGACGACGAAGGTGACTCGCACGCCCATTTTGCGACGAGCGCGTCCGGAGTATGACGCGCTATTTGGGCCGTCACCCCGACAAAGCCCTCGCCGCCATCGACGACTGAGGAGTTCCAGCTAATATCATGGGTGGCTGCTTCCGATGGCAGGATGCTCGCGAGTACCGCAGCGAGCAGCGTCAAGCCACAAAGGACGGCGATGTTTAATCGGGTAGTGCAGCGCACAACTGATTTACCAAATCATCGCCGTAGAACTGAGACGCGTTGCGCCTGAGGAAGCCAACCTAGGCCGTGATGCACGGAACTCTCGACTCTGCCGAGCGAGGAAGGCACGAGTCTGTCGTATCCGGTCTTGTCGCGAATGTAGTTCCCGCGGTCCGCGTCGAGAAGAAGACGTTCGAGCCGGGATGCGCCGGTGGTGCGAACCGGGTCGATCGTCAGTACGAATCCGTCGTGGTCGAGCAAGGGTGAGCAGTTTTCCAGCACACCCTGCGCCTGCTCGTCCGTCAAGTGGTGTAGCACGCCCGAAAGCAGGACCACGTCAAAGACCTCCCCAAGGAATTCGGGTACTTTGGCGACATCGCCGAGGAGAATGCGGTCGTTTCTGCGAAGCCGACGCTCCACGTAACGCACGTACTTTTCGTTCAGCTCGAGGCCGGTCCATTCCACCTCGCCCATCAGGTCTCTGTCTGGCGCAGGCCCGCAGCCGATGTCCAACACACGTAGACCCGGCGTTGTTGGAAGGAAGCGCTCCAGGAGCTTTCGCTTGATCATCCTGCCACCAAGTAGTCGCATATGTGTGCGGTAGACGACCGGGCTTTCTAGTAGATCGGTTGGCTTCCAAGTTGCTGTCATGTCATTGCCTCCTGTTTGGACCTTCTAGAGCGACTACGAATATCTGGCGGCTGGGACACTTGTCGCCGAGCCAAGGATGCGGGCCGCTCTCTTGATCGAAATCAAGTCTCCGACGTCGCTCCAAAACAACGAGACCATCGTCTCGGAATCACCCGAACAGGTTTCGGTGCCACTCGACCTGGGCGCCAAGGCCGTCTTCGATGGTGACTGACGGATTCCAGCCCAATTCGCGGCGCGCGGCTGAGATGTCAGCGCCGGTTCGGGGTGGGTCGCCACTGGCAGACCCATGTCGTTCGAGCGAGATCCTGTTGCCGACGATCTGTTCGATGGTGTCGATCACCGAGGCAAGTGAGATCGAAGAGCCTCCACCGATGTTGTACACCGAACCTGAGGCAACGTCGGCCTCGGCCGCCAACCTATTGGCGCTCACAGCGTCCTGCACATAGGTGAAGTCACGTATCTGTGACCCGTCGCCGTTCAGGTGGAATGTGCCATCGTGGAGTGCGGCCTCGATGAGGCGGTGCATGGCCATGTCCGGGCGCTGTCTGGGACCGTAGACCGTGAAATAGCGGAGCGAGACCGTGCTGAGATCGAAATTCCGAGCATAGAGGCGACAGAGGTGTTCGGCGGCGAGTTTCGTGACGCCGTACGGGCTCACCGGTGCTGGGAGGTCGTTTTCTGTCGTTGGAAACCGCTCCGCTGCACCGTACACAGAAGAACTCGAAGAATACACGACGCGTCGCACCCCTGATGCGACAGAACTCTCGAGCAGACGTTGTGTTGCGGTGATGTTCCATTTCGTGTAGTCGTCGAACCCAGCCCCAAACGAGCCTCGGACACCCGGCTGCCCGGCCAGGTGGTAGACGACGTCAGCGCCTTCTAGCACGCTGCTCAGATCGTCGAGGGCGAGGTCCAGTTCGAAGATGAGCGACTCGTCGACGGCAGCGACATTGCGACGCTTGGCCGATTGGTCGTAGTAGTCGGTGAAGGAATCCACCGCTCGGACTTCCACCCCATCTGCAACGAGGCGTTCCGTGAGTTGGCTGCCGATGAAGCCGGCAGCCCCGGTCACCACGGCGATCTGCGAAACGGTCACGAGGCGTCGGCCCGTGAATCGAGGTGTTGGAAGTCCTCGCGTACGGTCGATACGACAGGCGATCTCTTCCCGGTCCGCACGAGTGGGATCTCATCGACGTATTCCGTCTCGATGGACGTCTCGATCTCGCTGCCAACGAACTCGCGGAGCTCTTCCACCATCGTGTCGAACTTGGCATCCGTGTACTGGGCGCCCTTCACGATCTTGAGAGTGAATGCACCCTTGACGGTCTGGTGAATCTGGAAGAAGCGGACCAGGTGTTCATAGTCTTTGAAGAAGTGCGCAAAGAACGTGCCGGGCAACCAGGCGCCGTTGCCGCAATGAACGATCGCTTGGGTTCGCCCCTGAATCGTTCCGATTCGTGAGAGGTGCCGCCCGCAGTCGCACGGGATGGTCTGGTCAACTGCGGTAGCGAGGTCGCCGATGCGGTACCTGATCAGCGGCACCGAGAAGTTGTTCAAATCTGTGATCACGATCTCGCCCGTCTCACCAGGCAGCGCCGGTCGACCGTCCACCAGAATCTCGAGAATGTAGCTCTCGTCCATCACATGATGGGCGGCACCCGAATCGCACTCGTAAGCGATTCCGGAGAATTCTCGGCTCCCATACTTGTCGAAGACCTTCGTCTTGAATCCTGCCTCGATCCGATCGCGAACATTCTCCGGAAGCGCCTGTGCTGATGACATCATCGCCTTCGGGCTGAATCCAGGGTCGCCACCCTCGTTGACGTAGGTCGCCAGGAAGTTCAGCGACTCCGCATATCCGTCGACGAGCACCGGCTTGTGATCGCGTATGCGCTTCACGAAGAGTTCGAGCGTACCCGCACTGATTTCGAAGGCGGGCACGAAGAGCCTGCGCATGAACAACGCATCAATACGCTCTCGGACGATCTGGACACGGGACAACCCGATGGTCTGGTGCCACAAGCGAGCCTGCCGGTCCCCCATCTGCCATCCCGTCCACTCCAGGGCCCGCAAGGTCGTAGCGAAACGGACTTCGAGCTGAAAGCGGTCCGCATACGTGGTGAATGGTTCGCCGGTGGACCCACTCGTTGAGATCTTGTGCAGTTCCTTCTTCTTGTGGTCGCTGGCGAACATATCGAAGTACAGGTTCTTCCGTACGTCGTCCTTACCCAAGAGCGGTATGGATCGAAGGTCATCGAGGCTCTCGATGTCGGATGGTTGGATACCCGCTTCATCGAGCGCCCGACGATAATAGGGCACATGACTGTACGCGTGCTGGATCAACCGCTGAAGCTTGACCGTCTGCAACACGCAAAGGTCGGCGGCAGGAAGGAATTCAGTCTGCTTGAGTTCGAGGTAGAACGACCGTGCCCTCCTAGTGATCAACCACTTATGAAGCGGCATCGTGGCGAAGTACGACTCGAAGAGTGCCCGCCTCCATCCGGAGTACGGGTGCGAGGTCTTTGCGAGAGGGAGGGACCTCGGTACGACTGACAGGCCGTGACGGTTTGAGCCCTCGATGCGGTATTCGAGCAATGCAGCGGGGATATCGGCGATCGCCTCCATCGCCACTCTTGGTGCCTTTACATCGAGGAACGATGTGCCGGCCCGGCGCTCTTCGAACAGCGTCTCGACTTCGAGAATCGAGTATCCCTTGCGGTGTGCAGCGACGCCGATGAAGGTTTGGAAGTGGCGGTATCGGCGTCGAGGCGAGACGATGTCGACCATCACGCGTCGCGGGCCGAGCACGAAGCCCGACTTGTTGTCGGTCGAATGCATCCCGAACAGCACATTCAGCGTGACGTTGAGCCCCCGGGAATACAACAGGCGAGAGTCCTTGAGGCGACCGATCGAGGATCGCGTTCCCTGGACAATGTCGTAGTGCGATTCCAGGAGTCGTCCGTACAGCCGCGGGATCTCCTCGGGCGGATTCTGGAGGTCACCGTCGATCAAACAGGCGTAACGGCCCGACGCGGCGTCGAGTCCCGAACGCCATGCCGTCGGGATCCCCAGATTTTGAGTGTGGCGAACGCCGACGATCCGTGCTCCATGAATCTCAATAGCGCCTTCTATGAACGACCAGGTGTCGTCGGTGCTCCCGTCATCGACCACAACAATCTCGGCCGAAATCCCGGCCTCCTGACAGGTGGCAAGGGTCCGCTCGACGAGGGCCGAGATGTTCGCCTCTTCGTTGAGGCATGGGACGACAACGCTCACTTCGAACTGATCGGCCATTTCAGCCTCCAAGCCCTTCCCATACCTGACGCAAGCCGTCCTCCAGGCGCTGAGGTGCCCAATGCAGGTGGTGTCTTGCTCTAGTGGTGTCAGCAACGCGACGGGAGCCCGCAGTCCAGTCTGGGGGTGCCGATTCGGGGAGTTGACGGTAGTTGGCGATCGTCGTCATTTTTTCGGTGATCTCGTTGATCGAGATTCCACATCCGGTCCCGATATTGACGACGAGCCCGTTATGTCGTGCCTCTCCGAGTTGGTGCAGTGCGGAGACGACGTCATCGATGAAGACATAGTCGAGTTGCTGTTCCCCGTCGCCGACGATCACGGGGGCGAGCCCGGACTGCAATCTCTCGAAGTTCTTGACGATCACCGACTTGTATCCGCCCTCCGCAAACTGTCGGGGACCGTACACGAAGAAAAGTCGGGCAACCGCCCACTCGAGCCCATGGTCGCGGCCAGCGGATCGAAGCAGGTATTCCCCCGTCGCTTTCGAAGCGCCGTACACCGTGTCGGGTTCCAGGACGTCAAGCTCTGACATCGGTTCAGGCCCAACGGCTCCGTAGGCGTATAGCGACGACGTAAACACGACCTTCGCGTGTTCCTTTGCCGCTGCCGTGAAGAGGCGGTGCGAAGCGGTCACGTTCGTGTCGATCACGCTCTGTGGGGTGGCCTTCGATGAGTTGTACTTCTCGGCCGCGAGGTGGAACACAAGATCGGCGTCTTGAACGAGGCTCCGGAACTCCGCCTCGGAGAAGGTGGTGAGGTCACGGTCGAGTCTGGTGCAGGAAGCTCTCAGGCGAGACCAATCGCCTGTTCGCTGGTCGTCGATTCCGATGACGTTTGCGCCGCTCGATACCAGCGACTCGACCAGGTGGGTTCCGATAAATCCGGCCGCGCCCGTCACAATCGCCTTCACAGGTTTCCTCCCGATAGCAAGCGCTGGAGCATAACGTCCAGGTCATGGAACTCCGCGGAGGGCTCGATGGTCCCTTGGTGTACACGAATCCTGAGCGGTTGCCCGTGCACCGTGCGCTGGATCGACACACAGTCACACTATTCATCGTCTGGACGGTCGTTGTGCTGCTCACAGTGCTGTGGCTGGATCGTCTCGGAGAGGGGCGAACCTTCTTCTTCGACGAGTGGAACTTCGTCGTCGGGCGCTGGCGGTTCGAGCCGGACACCTTCCTCGCAGCGCACAACGGGCACCTCTCGATCGTGCCGGCGTCCGTGTTCTACGCCATGTTCGAGCTCGTCGGGCTCGACAACTACCGGGCATTCCGGTTTCTTGGCCTCTTCGTCCACGTGGCCGTCGCCACTGCCGTGCTGGTGTATGTGCGCAGGCGCCTCGGCTCGCTCGCTGGGCTGGGCGGCGGCATCGCGATCCTGCTGCTCGGGACGGGGTGGCAAAACATACTGTGGCCCTTCCAGATCGGCTTCATGGGGTCGGTGCTCGGCTTCGTGCTCGCCCTCCTCTTGCTCGAACGCCGAGCCACGCGATCGGACGCTGCTGCATCTGCGTGCGTCGCCATAGCACTCGGATGCTCTGGGGTCGGCGTGGCTGCGGCTGGAGCGATACTCGTGGAAACACTGTTCACTCGGCCATGGCGCCGCTGGTGGATCGCCATCGGGCCCTTGGAGGTCTACGCGGTCTGGTACCTCGTCTACGGCGAGTCGCAAGCCGACCTGGCGAACCTCGACGCAGTTCCCGACTACGCCTCGACCTCGGGTTCTGCTGCCGTCGCCGGCCTCTACGACCTCACGCTCGACTGGGGCCGGCTCGGATTAGGTGTGCTCGCCGGCCTGGCGATTGCCGTGCTACTGCACCGGCGGCATGTCCCCGCGCGGGTGCTCGCTCTCGTAGCCATGCTCGGAGCATTCTGGGGTCTCACGGCGCTTTCGCGTGGCCAATACGGCGATCCGGGCGCAAGCCGGTACATCTACGTCGGTGCCGTCGTGATCGTGTTGTTGATCACCGAACTCGTACCGACCCGGGCCGCACGCACGGTCGCGGTCGCCGGATTGGTTTTGGGTCTGCTGTCGGCCTGGGCCACCTCAGACTTGATGCGTGCCGGTGCGGGTGGCCTGCGCCTCGAGGGTGCGATCATCGGTGCTGAGCTTGGCGTCATCGAGACACTTCGCGACGTTGTCCCGGCCGACTATGCGATCGACCCGGTCCACGCTCCCGGGCTCACGGCCGGCAAATACTTCGAAGCCGTCGACGGGGTCGGATCGTCCCCGGCAATGCCCATCCAGGCTTTCGGCTCGCTGAGCGAGTTCGCCCGCACCGGAGCCGACCGGGTGCTCTTCGAACTCGCTCCGCCCGACATCTCGGCCGATGTATCGCTGGCGGGCCTGTGCGAAGCAACGGACCTCGTTCAAGTCGACTCGGTGAGCGTCATCGAGCCCGGTTCCACGGTGGTGCTCCAGGCATCCGATCCGAAGACGGTCGTGTCGTTGGGACGATGGGCAACCCCATCGTTCCCAGTCGAACTCGGCGGCACGAACCTGATCGTGTCGTTCCCCGACGACGAGTTCGGCGAACAGTGGACGATCGCAACCGAGTTCCCCGATACGCGCTTCTGCCTGGCGGACTGAGGCGGCTCGCTTCCGGAGCAAACCCGATCCAACAGATAGCATCGCGATGATGCACGAAAAGGACTTCGATATCTGCGTCGTCGGCGGATGCGGACACGTTGGTCTGCCACTGGCAATCGCATTCGCCCGAGCGGGCATCGATGTCGTGGTCTTCGACGTCAATCCGGTCGCTGTCGAGTCTGTCAATTCGGGAACGATGCCGTTCAAGGAACCGCAAGGTCCTGAGTTGTTGAACGAGGTTCGTGCCAACGGCTCGCTCCATGCGAGCACGGACCCGTCGGTGGTGGCACGCTCGAACGCAGTCGTGGTCGTCGTGGGCACCCCTGTCGACGAGCACCTCAACCCCGACCCTCACGCCGTGCCGTTGGCAGTCGAGCAACTCGCCGAGCATTTCCGCGAGGGGCAGCTGCTGGTGCTGCGTAGCACGGTGTATCCCGGCGTCACGAGGCTCGTCGAAGAGGTCGTGGACCGCCTCGGTCTCGGGATCGACGTGGCGTTCTGCCCGGAGCGGATCGCCGAAGGGAAGGCCTTCACCGAGTTGTACTCGCTGCCGCAGATCGTGTCGGGCCGCACCGACTCCGCAGTGAAGCGGGCGAGTGAGTTGTTCAGTCGTCTCACGTCGGAGATCGTGGTCGTCTCGCCCGAGGAAGCCGAGTTGGCGAAGCTCTTCACGAATACGTGGCGCTACATCAAATTCGCTGCAGCGAACCAGCTGTACATGATCGCGAACGAGCACGGTCTCGACTTCGAGCGCATTCGGCACGCAATCACCTACGAGTACCCCCGAGCTGCCGACATGCCCGGCGCCGGATTCGCCGCAGGACCTTGCCTCTTCAAGGACACGATGCAGCTGGCAGCATTCAACAACAACAACTTCACGCTCGGGCACGCCAGCATGATGGTCAACGAGGGCCTTCCCCTCTATCTCGTCGACCGGATGGAGCGTCGCTTCGACCTCAAGAACTCCACCGTCGGCATCTTGGGCATGGCGTTCAAGGCGGAGAGCGACGACATCCGCTCGAGCCTGTCCTACAAGCTGCGCCGGATCCTGCGGTTCAAGGCCGGAACCGTGTTGTGCACCGACCCGTACGTCACCGTCGACGCCGACCTCGTCCCCCTCGACGAGGTGCTCGAGCGTGCCGACATCCTCGTGGTGGCGGCGCCTCATCCCGAATATCGCGATCTCGACCCCGTTCAGGAAACAATCGACGTGTGGAACGTGTTGGGTCGGGGCGTGACCGTCTGATGCATCGCGTCTCGGTCGTGATTCCGGCCTACAACGAGGGCGACCACATCACTCCGGTGCTCGATCGAATCCTCGAGGCGGTCACGCTCCCGTGTGAAATTCTCGTCGTCGTGGACGACGAGAACGACAACACTGTGGGCGCCGTTGCCCGAGCAAGCGTGAAGTCCACCCATGTCAGGTGCGTGGTCAACACCTATGGCCGCGGTCCGGCGAACGCCATCCGATTCGGCATCGACGCTGCGACTGCGCCCGTAGCCGTCGTGACGATGGCCGATGGCTGTGACGACCCGTTCCAGATCGACGAACTCACCCGACTGGTCGAACGTGGCGTGGTTGTCGCCGCAGCCAGTCGCTACGCACGCACGGGACAGCAGGTTGGCGGCCCGTGGATCAAGTCGTCGCTCTCCCGTCTCGCTGGTCTCAGCCTGCACTACTTTGCACGCGTCGGCACAAGGGACGCGACCAACTCTTTCAAGGCATATTCGACCGACTTCGTGAAAGCGGTCGGTATCGAGAGTGATCGCGGGTTCGAGATCGGAATCGAGATGGTCGCCAAAGCTCGGCGGCATCGGCTTCCTGTCGCCGAGATCCCGACCATCTGGCTCGACCGTGCATTCGGTGAGTCGAACTTCCGCTTGAAGGCCTGGCTGCCTCGCTACCTCAAGTGGTACTTCTACGCCTACGGTCCGCGTCTCGAACTCGCAAACGCTACGTCGCTTCCACATTCGTCCACAGAGCAAGAAGGAATCGGTTCATCATGAAGGTGTTGGTCACGGGATCATCAGGGTTCATCGGCGGGTACATCGTCGAGGAGTTGCTCGCGAAGGGCTACGAGGTCGTCGGTGTCGACAACCACTCGAAGTACGGACGGGTCGCGAAAAGCTACGACGACAATCGCAACTATCGGTTGATCGAGGGCGATGC
>NZ_JBDNFF010000080.1:0-1958 GCF_041689975.1 Gemmatimonas sp. | reverse complement strand
GTATGGCGGTGGCGCTGCTGGCATTGCGCGATGACCTGGCCGTCCAACACGTTGAGTGCTGCGAACAGCGTGGTCGTGCCGTTGCGCTTGTAGTCGTGCGTCATGGTGGCCGCACGCCCCTTCTTCATCGGCAGACCAGGCTGGGTGCGGTCCAGCGCCTGCACCTGGCTCTTTTCATCGCAGCGCAGCCTGACCCCGTTTCCCTGAATAAATTTAATCAACCCTGACGTCTTTTTTCTGCTTACGGTACGCCGCGTCCCGGCATCGCTCCCGGCGCCGTACCACGCGCTCGCCCCAACCCTTGCGACGACAACGCCCGCACGCCACACCTTGACCACGCCACTCACAGCGTTATCCTGAAGCTCACCGAGAACCCGAGCTTTTCGGCGCGTCACCCGCGCGGCGTGCGGAGCCCAGCGGTTTCGCCGCCGTCGACGGTGACGACCGTCCCGTTGACATAGCTCGCGTCGGACGAGAGCAACCAGCCCACCACTTTCGCCACTTCCGCCGGCGCGCCGAAGCGGCGCGCGGGGATTCGCAATTCCAACCGCCGCCGTGCTTCCGAATCGGCGTTGATGCCGCTCATCATTCGCGTGTTGATCTGTCCCGGGCACACGGCATTGAAGCGGACATCCTCGCCGAATTCCAGCGCCAGTGCCTGTGTGAAACCGATCAGCGCAGCCTTCGACGCGCAGTAGATCGCAAGTCCCTCCTCGCCGCCCTTGCCGGCGATCGACGACACGTTGACGACGGCGCCACGCGCCGCGATCAACCCATTGATCGCAAAGCGCGTGAACAGGAACGCACTACGCGCATTCACTGCCATGATCCGGTCCCAATCGCCCGCGGTTGATTGGGCGAACGAAACGCGCGACGACATGCCGGCGTTGTTGACGAGGCCGTCGATGCGTCCACGGCCAAGTGAGAGCGCGGTGTCGACCGCGCGCCGGCAATCGGTTTCAATCGCAACATCGCACGCGACGTAGGTAGCGCCGGACACCAAGCGCTCGACCTCGGCACCCGCCTCGCGGTCACGGCCGGTGAACATCACAGGCGTGCGATCACTCGCGAGATATTCTACGCACGCGCGGCCGATGCCGTGGGTGCCACCGGTGACGATGATCATGCCGAAATCTTGCAATCGCAGTCGGTGAAGTGCTGAGTTGTGCCCATCGACGCCTGGCGAAGCTCTGTGCGACGCTTCACCAGACGGAAGGCTTTCCCGAACTCGTGGTGAAGCGCCTCTGGATCGTAGCGAACGACTTCTAGGCAGCTACATCTGGTCGGCCCGTCGGGGCCGAATGTAGCGCCGATGACCTGGCTGCCGGGGTTTACTGTGCGGGCGCCTTGCCGCACATAGGTGGCCCGGTAGCTCGCTCCCGCGAGTAAATGCAAGACTGCGCGGTCGTGCCACAGGTCGTACATGTGGTGCCCAAAAGCAAACAGCCGCACGTCTCCGGAGAGCCATTCGACCTGGGCTGCGTTTGCGTGGAGACGCGCCTTCGCGATATCCAGCGCCGTCGCCGAAAGGCCCATGGTGTGGAGTTTGCGATAACCAAGTGCCAACACGTCGTCGACCAACGTCGACTCCCCTTCGCCGACGTCGATGATCGGGGCGTCACGCGTCGTTGCCGCGTCCTCGATCAGCTGCAGCGAAATCTCCAAATCAGGGCGCCACCAGCTGACCTCGTCGGGTTTACTCATCTGATAGACCTGTTCCCAGTGCAGTTTGTAATCCACGATTGTCAGCTTCTCCAAAGGATAGGAAACCTAACCACACGAGCCCGAGTATTCCGGTCTTGGCGATGCTTGTCAAGCGGCAGCCTTGTCCAACGTGGTATGAGCCTGAGCGGCTGGCGTATTTCCAACCAGGAATGAGCCTGAAGGGGGCAAATTGAGTCAGCGGCGCTGTCGGCTTGATCATCACAAGGATGGTGATCAACATGGACGAGACAAAG
>NZ_JBDNFF010000079.1:0-10706 GCF_041689975.1 Gemmatimonas sp. | reverse complement strand
CGACAGCGACCGCCTGGTTCATCACTGACGCTGACACCGGTAACACCGGTGGCGCGCTGACCGGCATCCAGTTCTCTGCGAACGGGGTGACGGCGTGGTCGTCGTCGCTTCCTGTTCCTACGGGCACTTTGTCATGGGTGTCGTCACCAGATCAACGCCAACGCCAACTGAAAGCGACGTTTGTGTGTACCAGCGCAGGGACTGCGACTGCGTACATGCGTGTCTCTAACACCGCTGGTGTGTGGGGTCCCGCTTACCGGGTCGACATTCGTTCGTATGCGCCTGCTGGGGCACCAGGCACACTCGCGATCACGCCTTTTTTCACTAGGACAAACTCGAACGTTCTAGGTGCGCACATCCGCGTCTACCCGTACAGCTCGACATCAGGACTTAGTGTTGGTGGTGTCGTGTTCCCAGCGATAGGGGTCGCGGGTGGTACATCTGATCGTTCGTTTGCCATCATTGCGTACAACGGCGCCGGCGCAGTGACCGGGCATTGCTCTGTTGTTCAAACGGTTATCGGTGCCACGACAGGACAGCGACCACTGGTGCAGGCGGTTCTCGGTAATGACGGGTCAATCTTTGTTACGTTCGTAACGGATGCAGGCGTGCCAGGCCTGCATCAGTTCGCGTTGCGCAGCGCCACGAACACTTCACTTGTCGCATCTGCCAGCTACCCGGTTCGGTCGTTGCGTGTATGGAAAATCAATGCGGCCGGCACCGTATTGCTGGTCGCCAAAGCTGGTGCCGGCGGCACCGACACTACCGCCCTCGCACCGGTAACAGACCTCTCAGTCAGCCGCGACGGTAGCCGCCTGACATTCGCATGGGGCTCAGACACCGTCAATTTCTCGCCAGGTCACTTCAGCTTCGACGGGAATCAAATACCCGGATCTGGCGGAACACCATACCGAGGTATCATCCGGTTGAACACGTCGAACTTGGCAACCGTACAACTCGGTCTTTTTGTCGGCACCTTAACCCAGGGATTCACAGTGAGAGACTACGCAGAGGGTGCTGCCAACACGTCGTTCATGTCCGCGAGCTTCTCCTCTAGCACCGGGGCACGTGTGCTGCGACGACTGTACGGGCCCAACATATCGTTCAACAGTCCACTCAGTGACATGTCCGCCATCGTCAAGTTCAATGACACTTTCGACAGGATCGCCTGGCGTCGGACCGGACCGATCGTTTCACAGGCTCATCAGATAGTGGCTCAGCCATCACAAGGCCGGGTCCTGCTGAACTTCCGCACCTTTGGCGTAGCCGCAACCGAAGCCGGAACAGGGGCGGTAGTCCCCGGAACCTCCGGTGACATGGTGATGTCAGCAATGGATGACAACCTGACCTCCAACGCGACCATTTTGGCACGTACCCATGGCACCGGCAGCGTCGGCGAGGGAGTTGTAGCGGTGATGGCCGACGGACGTATCGCCCTGGCGGTATCTACAAACGGAGCAAAGCACCTCAACACGCCTGGGAACAACATGCATTCGTTAGGCGGTTTTGACGGGTTCGTAGCGATGATTGCCAGTAATGGCACCGTCAACTCTATTTCGTCAGTGTCACGCGGCGCATTCAGCATGGATGAATCCATAGTCCACTTGGCTGGTTCCCCTTTGGGTGGTGCCGTCGCGATCGTTAGACACAACGGTGCTTCGTCTGGCACAGCGATATACACACCGTCATTGACGGGCTCATCGACACTTTCCATCGGAACAGTGGAAACGCACGTGCTCGCCACAATCGACTCGCTAGGCAACTGGGGTTCAGCAGACGTACTCACTTCGGTCCCACCGGGCGGTTCCGGGTACGTCGCACCACCCGACACGCCGTTCGGTACCTGGCCTGCGACCGCCCAAGAAGACCAGTCAGTGTCAGCAATCCTCACATCACGCAACCCTGAAGACCCGGCCCGGCTCCTGCCGTACCCGACCTCGACCGGCACAAACAGCCCTGCCATCATCGTCCCCGCTGGCGCACCCGGTGCCGTCATTGGTGTGACCATCACCCCGTACAACACAGCAATCCAAGTGTCATGGACAGCAGCGACCGGCACCATCACCGGCTACCGGGTGTTCCTCAACGGGTTCCTCGCCGCAGTCACGCTCCCCTCGGCGACCGCTTGCGTGCTCACCAAACTCACCAACGGGGTCGGCTACAACGTACAAGTCGTCGCCTACAACGCTTTCGGTGAAGGCACAGCTTCAGCGGTGCTGTCAGCGGTGCCGTCCGCAGCAGGCGGGACCGCTGTCACCACGACCAACTGGGCGGCGTTCCGTATCGAAGTTCACACCCAAGACGACATCAACTACCAAACGGGCTGGCACACCACCCCACTAATCGCGGGTGTCCCGACACCAATCATCATGGACACCGAGTACGGACGCGGCCAGCTTGTCGTAGTCCAACACGACCCGACGTACCACACCAACCCGTTGGCACCCGAGTACATCCCGCCATACTCGGCGTACATCAGGTTCGATCCCGACGACCACTGGCACGGGCAGACACCGGTATCCATTTACGACCTCGGGTTCATGGTTCGCGCTGTCGCTGTTCGCTCCGACGGTGTCGTCCTCAACTCGGATCTGCGCCAACTTTTCACTGATTACATCCCGGTCTATGACCCGCCTGAAACACCGACCGGTGACATGCCTGACATCAATGAGGACTCGACCTCGACCGCAGTGTGGACCACCATCCAACACGACGCCAACAAAACGCACGTGTGGCAGGTGTCCGGTGACCATGGCAACAACCCGAAAGCCCCGATTTCGACCACGTCATGCACCGTCTATGACGATGATGGTGTGTCACCTGTCGGGACGCTCGCCATCGTCGGCACCCCAACCGGGACCACAGCGCCCCTGACTTTCACCCCGATACCGAACTGGTTCGGTTCCGCTACCGGCTACGTACGTGTAGGCGACGGCGGCAACGGGCTCATTTTCCCTCTTGCCAACCCCGGCTTCTCCTCATGGGCGTCTGTCACCATTGTCGTCGATCCAATCAACGACGCACCGACCGCACCGACACCCGCGACGATGCCGACAATCGCAGAGGACTCCGGCTACTCCGAGCGGACGTTCTCAACCACAGACGCCGACTACGACCCGGACAACTTGACCTCGACCGTGTGGGAAATGTCACCGGACACGATCGGCTTGTTCACAGACACCTTCGTCCAATCCGATGCCAACGGTGCCCCGACCGGCACGTTCGAAATGATTGGTGAGGACGTGGCCGGCGCCGACGAAAACTTGCAAGTACTCATCCGTTTCACACCGTCCGGCAACTGGTTCGGGACCACCGGGTTCTTCTTGCGTGCCATTGATTCCGACGATGCAGCGTCCGCTTGGACGTACGTGACTGTTGTAGTGACCCCGGTCGCTGACGCACCATCGGCACCACAGCCGACAATCATGCCGACCGTCGAAACGTACGAGCAGACCGCCGCCCAAATCTTCACTGTCACAGACCCCGACTCGACCGCTGTGTCGTTCCAGGTCGCAGCAACCACAGCGGGTGTTGCCGGTACCACAGCCACGCTCGCATCAGGTGCTGTTGTCACTGTCGTCGCACCGGGTGTCGGCCCACTCACAAGGACTGTCACCGTGACGTTCCCACCTGGGTTGCGTGGCGGCTACAAGTTCGCTATCCGTGCCACCGACGCCGAAGGCGCTGTTGGCCCCTGGACAACTGTGCGCGGCTGGGTAGCGTCCGAAGCAGTGTTTGCGGAGCTCGTCATCGTGGAACGCACCTCTGCGACGGTCGCGCACCGTTCGTTGGGTCCAGTCACCATCACCGACCTTGAAATCACTGAAGCGCTTCGCGGTGTCGGTGGCGCCACTATTACTGTCCCGGCCGCCCAGCTGCGCGCCTTTGCAGCAAGCGAAAACACCACTGTCCGCAAACTTTTGGAACCGGGCACCGTTGAGATGTGGACAGGTGACGGCCAAGAGACCAGGTTCGCTGGACCTGTCACCGGGCACAGCATCCGCTCAACTGACGAAACCGTTGCGTTGCAATGCGCCGGTCTTGCCGAATGGCTGACCCGTTGCGGTATCGAAGCGGATCTGACATTCACAGCACAAGACGAAGCGGCCATCATCTGGGGTGTCGTCACACACGCCCAGGCTCTCCCGTACGGTCAGCTCGGCTTCACTAACGGATCACCAGGCCCTGTCGGTAACACGCGCACAATGGCTTACACAGCGGGTCGCACGATTGCTGACTGTGTCGAAGAGTTGAGCTCCGATCTGGGTGGCGGCGAATGGTACGTCACACCAACTCGTGAAGTGGTTGCTGTTGCGCTCCGTGGCACAGACCGACGCGGTCAGCTTGTCTTCAACGAACACAACTCGACAGTAGAAACAGCCGCCGACTGGGACACGTTGGCGACAGTTGCGATCGTCACCGGTAACGAAGTTTCAGGTGCCGGTGTCGCTGATGCCACGACGCTCGCACGGTACGGCCGGCACGTCGGCAAGTTCGACGCTGGGAGCCTTGGCACCGGTGCCGCATGCAACGCGCTCGGCGCCCAACACGTCGCCCAGTTCGGTCGCGGTCGCGCCACCTACACCTTCACGACCTGGTCAACGCCACGCTCACCTGACGGGCACGGCCCCTGGGATTACAGTGTCGGTGACGTCTGCACACTGGAGCCGGAAACACCTGCCGGGCGCATCGTGGAGCATGTCCGCATCATCAACCGCACGTTGCGCACGATCGGGCCGGGCATGTCATGGGAGATCACCATCGAAGCGGAAGCGCTCGCTGAGGACGGCACAATCCGCAAAGCGACATCAGATCTGAACCCGGCGCTGTACGACCAGTTGTTCGCGGTTCGTCGTCGCACCGCCTGACATCAAACCCTCGCGCCTGGCGGACAGGCGCGCACGGTCAGTGCATGATCGCTTCGAGCTTCCAGTCATGGCAGGACGGCCGCCAGCCCGGCACCCGCTGGTCCGGTTCAGCGAACCTTCGCACCATCCGCAACACCCTTTTTCCGCTTATCACCGGCCAGGACTTGGGTTACGGCGTCAATCGTCGCCCGATCCGTGGCGGCGCGGTCTGGTCTGACCACGCTTTCGGGTCTGCTTGGGACTGGGGTTACGGCAACGGTGCCGGCGGCGAACAAGCTCACAGCGGGCCTGGTCGCATCTATGTGGTCGATGTGTTCATGCCATGGCTGATTGCTAACTCGGCGGAGCTTGGCATCCAACGCATCCATGATTACATCGCCAAAAGGATCTGGCAGGCCGGTGCCGGCTGGACAACCAAGAACCCCGGTAGCGGCGCCAACTGGATCCATACCGCCACACACCCTGACAGTTACGCCGATGACAGGCCGTTGTCGGTGCGTGGGCTGACACCGTTGCAGTTGCCGTCAGGTGCCCTCCACTACTTCTCGACACCGGCACCCACACCGGCCCGTGACATTCTGCGTGCCGGCCAGTCCCTCGCACGCGGCGAGCAGCTCACATCCGCTGACGGTGGCACCGTGTTCGCACACCAAGCTGACGGCAACGTCGTGTTGTACGTCTCCGGTCGGGCCGTCTGGAACACAGAGACGTCCAACCGGCCAACGACAGTGCTCGTCATGCAAGGAGACGCCAACCTCGTCCTCTACAACGGCGTGACGGTCTTGTGGGCGTCTGGTACGCACGGTCATACCGACGGTGCGCTCGTCGTACATCCGGGGCGTGCTTTCATCCTCGGGCCGAACTGGTCGGTGCTGTGGGCAACCAACACGGCACCTGTCGCCGCTGTGCGTCCGCCGGTGGTCGCACCACGACGCACCACCATCGTGCGCACAGGCGAAGGCTGGTGGCAGTTGTCAGCTCGCACACTTGGTACCGGTGCCCGCTGGAAAGAGATAGCAGCTCTCAACGGCGGCGAACGACGCACCCTGCAACCCGGTGACACGGTGAGATTGCCATGACCTTCACGGAGAACCTCCCCGAAATCATCGGCGGTGGCAGCATCGCCGCCGGCACCATTGTCGCTCTCATCCGCCGCAAGTTCAAAGTAACCGGCAACGGCGAAATGACTGTCAAAGTGAATCAGCCGATCGTCACGACGGCGACCACAACAAGTGCTGTGCAGACCACGATGGTGGTGCCCAGTGACAGCACCGACGCCCTCGACATCGCACAGAAAGCGCTCACCTTGGCTGTGTCCGCACACGACGAAGTGAAAGCGGTACGTGCCGAGCTCAAATCGGACCGTGACTCATCAGCCGCGTCCGTTGCCGAGCTCCGCGCACAGCTTGTGTTGGCCGCCTCACGTGAGCGGGCACTTGCCGACCTGCTCCGTGAGGAGCGGACTGCACGCCTGTCATCCGATGAGCGCGTCCAAGAGCTCGAGCGGCTCCTCACTGACGCGCACGCTGTCACAGCCCAGCTCCGACTTGAGCTCGCAGCGAAGGCCTGACATGACTGCAGGTGGAGTCGCCGCATGGGGAGCACTCGCCGCAGCCGGCGCCATCGACGTGGTCGTCATGGTCAAAGGGGCAGACAGCATCACAGCCGCATGCCGCCGGCATCCGGTGACCACCGCGATTGTTGTCGGTGCGTTCGTGTGCCATCTCGCAGAACGACCGCGTGCCTTCGTCGCGGTCGACCCGTTCTGTCACATCGGTGGTGTCGCCGGATGGCTGACAGCACGGGCGGTGAAACTGTGAGACTTTGGCGTCTCCTCCGAAGCATCGACGAGCACCTCGCCGTGATCGCAGCAGCCCTCGCCGGCATCGACGACCCCGACACCGGTGACGTCGCTGAAACCGGGCCTGACACGTACATCGAGATCTACGACGTCGATCGGACCATCGACCTGACCCGCTCCACCCTTGATGCCGCCGACGACATGTTCGCCCAATGGTCGGCATACGACGAGAACTCCGACGAGACAGGCATCACCGAAATGTGGTCACCGGGCGGATACCTGTAAGCCCACGCAAAGTTATTTGCTCTAAATGTCTCAAATGCGGGCTTTTGCAGATGCGGAAAAGACGGTAAACATATGACCGCCGACAGACTGTTCGACGCCCTATCCGCCCCTCTCACTGTCATCGCCGACCCGCTCGCTGCAGCACTCGCCGACGTCCGTGTCGGAGTATCGATGACGGAAGCCGGTCGACGCCACGGACTCACCGAATCCCGTGTCCGGCGCGCACTCGCCAAAGCCGCCGCCGACCCGACCGCCGCTGCGATGCCCGTCGTCAAACCGGTCACTGTGACCGGCGGCTGGAAAGACAAAGACAACGCGACCTTCACATGGTCAAACGTCTCTGACATTCCAGATGATGCCAACATCCGCGACATCATCACAACCACTGGTGGCAACCCCGACCACTTCGAGTGGTTTGCGTATCACGTCGATTGGCAGTTCATAGAGATAGAAAACGACAGCACCTGGCAACGCGACCATGACATTTCCATAGCGATGGCCGGCGTCAAAGGCACCGCCTACACCGGCCCGTCGCACGCCACCCGGCGAACCGGCACCGTCAAAATCAGGATTGAGAAGCGTGCAGTAGTCGTACCGACCGACCTGGAAACGTTGGCGACGGTCGCCGACCGGCTCCCAGGCTACCAGTGCATGACATGCGGCGCCCGGTTCCTCACCTCCCGAGTCGGCACCGTGTGGTGCTCCGCCAAATGCAAGAACACGCGACCCTCCACCGAAAACGACTTCGGGATCGTCCGCCACGTCATCATCCCCGACACACAAGTCAAGCCCGGAGACCCGACAGACCATCTTGTCTGGGCCGGCAGAATGGCACGTGAGAACTGTGCCGGCAAACGCACCAAGTTCATGGTCATCGGCGACTGGTGGGACATGCCATCGCTGTCACATTGGGACGCAGGCAAAATGGAATCGGAAGGCCGCCGCGTCAAAGACGACCTCGACGCCGGCAACCGCGCCTTCGAGGTGTTCGCTGAAGCGCTCGGCACCGACCCGTTGTGGTCGTTCCATTTCTTCTTCGGCAACCACGAAGAACGAATCATGAAGTATGTGTCAGCTAACCCGGCGATGGCCGGCTTCTTGTCGCTTGACAACTGTGTGACACCGCCCGGCTGGGAACGCCACAGTTTCCTTGACGTCGCCGTCATCGACGGAATCGCCTACTCGCACTACTTCTACCAGCCGAACACCGGCAAGCCGTACGGTGGCGCTATCGACGCACGCATCAAGCTGATCGGCCGAAGCTTCGTGATGGGTCACCAACAAGGCCTAGCTCTCGGCACCGTGTATGCCGGCGGCGAACGTCGCGGTGGTGTGGTCGCAGGCTCCTTCTACCAGCATGACGAGGGCTACAAAGGTCCGCAAGGCAACGACCATTTCCGGGGCATCGTCTTCCTCAACGACGTCGAAAACGGCTCCTTTGATGCGATGCCGGTGTCGATGGATTACCTGTGCCGACGCTACGAAGGTCACCGGTACGCCGACCATGTCGGCCGGGTCCTGTGATGTGCATCGACGGTCCGACACCACAGCCGCCACGCACACCATGGTCAGTGATCATCTGGGCGTGGATCCTCACCCGGCTCATGCGACGGTGACCGGTTTGTCCTGACGGCTCCAGCGCCCACAGTCCCCACAGCAACAACCTGAGAGCACCCGGACGAGGCCCGCAGCCACCGGGTGCTCTCGCATGTCACCGGCTTGGGTCACACATCACAGCGACAACAGTGATCTGGGCACCCAACCCATTAGGAGGCAGACGGCACATCGTGTTCGACTGATCGACTCACCCCACCTGACCGCGCCGGCGACTAGCGACCGACCATGTCTGTTCCGCACTGTCGGTTCTACCGCTCAAGGATCTGGCGAACCCAAGCCCTCCCTCACATCAGTGGGGGAGGGCTTCACCCGTTCACCGGTGAACGCCCACCGCCCGCCGATGAAGGCGGGCGGTGCATGGGCTCCGGCTGTAGTCCGTGAGCAGTGACAGAGATCATACCCGACAGGTGTCGCACACATAACGGTGCCCGGCTACCGGCGCCTCGCAGTCACCCTTCCGGGTCGTACTCGTCGCCGTCGATCGTGTCCGCCCCGGCTCCCGCCCGACGCAGCATGTGCGCATCAGCGAGATAGTCGGCGCTAGCGCCGTAGTAGTTGTCAAGGGTGAACTTCACCGACGCATGCCCGGCCATCAGCGACACGTTGGCGAGCGTGTTGCCTTCATCTATCCAGCGACTGATAGCCGCATGACGCAGCGAATGCCATGTCAAATGTTTCGGGAAGCCCGAGATGGCACGGGCTGGTTCAGTGAAACGGGCCCGGAAGTTTGAGCGTCGCACCGGGCGCGGAATGCCACGCATCGTGTGGAAGAGAAGTTTGGTGCGGTCGTCATGGTCGAGTAGGTACGAGTCCAAGTCGGCGGCGGTCTCATCAGAGAACGGAACCCGACGCACACCTTTGCGCGTTTTCGGTGCGTCGAGCCGTAGCACCCCGTTCGTTTCCGAGTACGCCTTGCTGATCATGACCGACTGGGTGCGCCGGTCGATGTCCTCCACCTGTAATGCTGTGACCTCACCGAAGCGCCCACCGCAATCCAATGTGAGCCGCGCCATCAACCCGTACGGCGGATGTTTCGCGGTGTGCGCCTCGATGAACGCGGCGGCCTGTGCCCGTGTCGGCACCGGGAACTTCGACCCTTCACGGATCGCATCATCGACGTCATCGGCACGGATACCGTCAGGCATCGCCAACGCTGCAAGCAGCCCGTCGGATTGCCAGACACCTTCGCCGGCACCGAAGCGCACCACCGCCCGCGTGTTCTTCAGTGTCGAGTTGATCGTGTTGAACGCGTAGCCGGCCTCGTTCATTTCTGGTGCGAGCTGCGCCACCTGCTGACGGGTCAGCTTGCCGGCCGCAACCTGGCCCCACCGTTGCACGACATGAACCTCAAGCAACGTGCGTGCCGTTGCCCGAGTCCCTGGACGCCACCCTGGGCGGGTCACCGGGTCCAGCCATGCGCCCACGACATCGGCAACGGTGACGCCGGCGTTGTTGCGTTGCCCGCCACCGATGCGCACGGCTTGCTCATCACAGATCACACGGGCCCGCTCCAACGTCGTTGCGGTCCGCTCATGTTGTGAGCCGTCCTCGGACCACACGACCCGCCACCTGCTACCACCACCCGTGACCCGCACCGGACCTTTGGTGTAAGCAGCGTCTTTCACCGGGCGACCCATCAGGCGGCCTTCTTGCTTTGCGGGCCCCGGCGCCGGTCAGCGGTCTTGGCCATCAGCGTCGGCTTCACACCGGTTGTACGAATGTACGCAGCGAGTTCCGCCCGATTGACGAGCCCACGACCAAGCGGGTAGTAGATGGCCGGGCCGCCCCGCTCATGCAGCGAGCGGCGCACATGGTCAGGTGTTGCTCGCAGCACAACGGCCGCTTCTTGCAATGTCATGTACTCGGTGTCCTCTGTGATGGCCATGCGACGACCGTGCAAGTGCCCGAGCAGGGCGCACTCGCCGGTGGGTTTTGCAGGGATGTACGACATGGGTTTCTGGTAGAACTACCAGAAACGACCAGCATAGCACCAGGTCACAGGGATAGGCCACTTTGCTGGGGGACAGGGGGTCGCAGGTTCAAATCCTGTCAGCCCGACCAGAACGTCCGATGGACCCTCACGTGAGGGTCCATCAGCTGGACCAACCGGCGCCAGATCGACTCTGTGTGTCGGG
>NZ_JBDNFF010000078.1:0-12285 GCF_041689975.1 Gemmatimonas sp. | reverse complement strand
CGTTCGTGTTGCGCTTCACGCGACACGTGGAGCATGCACTTGCGAATGATCACGCCGCTGTCGGTCAGCATCCGTTCGAACGTGTTGATATGATCGAAGCGCGCACGCCATACGTTCTCCGGCGCCAGCTCTCGCACGCGCACCGCGAGCACGTCTTCGTAGTGCGACCGATTGAACACGCCGACCATACCGCGGGGCGGCACCAGCTGATGCACGCGCCAGAGAAAGTCGTGACGCAGTTCGAGCGGTGTGGGCGGTCCGAAGGCGGCGACGTGCACGCCGATGGGATTGAACGCACCGTAGACCGTTCGGATGACACCGTCTTTGCCCGAGGCATCGCGCCCCTGCAGCACCAGTAACAGCGCGTGTCGTCCGTCGGCGTGAAACATTTCCTGCAGTTCGTTGAGCCGTGCCAGCAGCGTGCTGGTGGCCGCCTGGAGCGCCGTCTTGTCGATCGGGCCTTCGATGCTGGCGGCCTTGCTTCCCAGCTTGATTTTCTGACTGAGATCGACCGGCGAAAGCTGCAACGACGAGAGTCCATTCGACATCACGCGGCCCCACCGCTGGTCGCGGCACGTCCTGTCATTTCCTGCACCGCGATGACGAACGCGAGTTCACGGGCGGGGGTGGGATCGTCGGCGTCGAAGGCGGTCGGCACGAGCGTGCGGAACATCTCCACCGCGTGCGCGAACTGAGAAACGTTCTGTGCGGAGCCATCGGGATCGGGGAACTGGATCCGCCCGTGCACGACCACGCTGCGCCACTCGAACAGAGCTTTGATCTCATCGACCTCGAAGGCGATCCACGGATGATGCGCGAGGACGTGCACCTTGGTGCCGTACTGCGTACGACCGTAAATGTGCCCGTCGGCATAGACGTAGTGGATCGGTTCGATATCGACGCGATCGTGGAACGTGAACGCCAGGCGGCCGACGTGCTGCGTCGCGAGCAGCGCTTCGCACGCCGCGCGATCGAGCACATGGAAGTCAGGTTGATGGGTCATGATTCCTCCGCCGGCTCGAACGGCTCCATGTGAATGAGCACTCCCATGGCCGCCGGCACCCGCTGCCGGATCGCGGTTTTCACCATACCTGATAGAATGTGCGCATCATGGAGCGAAAGCGCAGGGTCGGCCTGCACGTGAATCTCGACATAGAACGCGGTGCCGGATTTCCGGATCTTCAGTTTCTCGATCGCCCGCACGCCCGGGGTCGTGAGCGCCGCGTCCGAGACGATGGCTAGGACGGTCGGCTCAGGTGCGCGATCCATGAGATCGCGAAGCGCAGTGCGCAGCAGCAGGCCCCCGTTGACCGAAATGACGCCGGCGGCAACGAGCGCCGCCCAGTCGTCCGCCGGCTCCCAGCCGGGGCCACCGATGAGGGCAATCGTGATCCCGATGAACGCGGCCCCTGAGCTGATCGCGTCCGCGCGATGATGCCCCGCATCGGCCGCCACAGCGACGCTGCCCGACGCCTTACCGACCGCCATCACGCGCTTGGCGAGGAGTTCCTTGACGACGATGACCATCGCCAGCACCAGCAGCGTCCACCAGGCCGGCGCATGATGCGGTGTCCGGATCTCCGCGATCGCTTCGATGGCAATACCCGTGGCGGCACCGAGCATGATCGCCGACACGGTCGCCGCCGCCAGCGCCTCGGCACGTCCATAGCCGAACGGATACAGCTCGTCCGGATCGCGGCTGGCGATTCGCAGACCGCTCCAGACCACCAGCGAACCGATCATGTCCGTCGAACTCTCTACCGCATCGGCGACCAACGCATACGAGTTTCCAAGGAGCCCGGCCAACAACTTGATCACCGCCAACCCCGCATTGATGACGAGTCCCAACTGCGCGAGGCGCTGGGACTGGGGCACGGGGAAACGGGAGGCAGTATCCGAGCTCATCTATTACGAGGGTCAGGAGAAACCGTCACTGAAGGAAATTTTCGGTCGAGTATCCGAAAACAATCGCTACCTTGACGGTCGTGGCATCATTTGTGTGATATGGTCACCGTAGCCGGCAGTTTCTGGCTAAAGAAGTTACTGAAAGGTGCGTGCGGTTACAGTTCTTACTCCTTTCGTCCCAAGCTGTCGGCGGAAGTTGGTGACCGTATGCATCAAAGCTCACCTATTCGGGAGGGATATGCGTACCCTGCACAAGTTCATCATCGGTGCCACGCTCAGCGTCGCGCTTCCGGCGTCCGTGTTCGCGCAACGTCAAGGCGCTATCGAAGTCGGTGGATTCGGTCGTATCACCATGTTTGCCGACACGCTGAAGCTCGACACCGGGCTCGGCCTGGGTGGTCGCGCCGGTATCTACGCGTTCAAGAACTGGCTTCTGGAAATGGAGCTCAGCTACGCCGACGTGGACGTGAACCTGCCGCGTAGCGGTCAGGCTGCTCGCGACTCGCTCAACAAGGTGTCGCACGCGCTGTGGGCGTACCGTTTGACGTATAACCACCCGCTCACCGACCGCGTCAGGCTGCTGGCGGGTGCAGGCTATGCGTATGATTCTTACGGGCGCGTGCGCATTGTGGCGCCGCGTGGCGGTGGCCCCCAAGGCCTGCTCGGTCTGCGGTTGCTCATCAATGATCGCCTCTCAGCGCGTTTTGAAGGTACTGGCACCTACGTGTTACCAGCCGACGAAGACGCCAAGCCGATGGGCCGCGCCGCCGCGTTCAACCTGGGCGCGCAGGCTGGTCTGAGCCTGTCGTTCTTCACGAACGACCCGAAGCCGCGCATCGTGACGGACACGCTCCGTATCATGACGCGAGACACGATTTATGTGAACCGGATCGATACGGTGCGTCTCGCCGGATCGGCGGCCCGGCCGATCGTGATCGGCGCCATCAACTTCTCGTTCAACAAAAGCGACATCACGGCTGAAGCCAAGACGATCCTCGATGTCATCGCGGCGTCGCTGGTCGAACCGACGAACTCTTCGCGCACGATCACCGTGACGGGTAACACCGACGCGATCGGCTCGGAACGCTACAACGTAACGCTGGGCCAAGCCCGCGCCGATCAGGCGAAGGCTTACCTCGTCTCGAAGGGCGTCGCAGAATCGCGTGTCGTGGCGCGTACGCAGGGCGAAACGGACCCGGTCGCTCCGAACACGACCGACAACGGCCGTGCAACGAACCGCCGCGTGCTGGTCATGCTGACGAACTAGGTCTAGCGCTTGGTTTCTGAGCACTGCGAGCGCCGCGGCGATCTTCGGATCGCCGCGGCGTTCGTCTGTTGGCCCGTTAGATTGTGTGACGCATGCACCGTCCATCTCCCACGCCGCCCTCGGCGGCGCCGACTGCCAAACCCACCAGCAAGCCGGCGACCCTGTCGCACCGGCTGGAGTATCTCGGTACGCGCGCCGCCGTATTCGGACTTCGGCTCCTCGGATGGCGCGGTGCGAGCTGGGTCGGTGGTCTGATCGGCCGGCTCGTGTATAGCCCGATAGGCATTCGGGCAGGCGTGGTGGAACGTCAGATTTCGGCCGCGTTTCCGGAGTACTCCCGCGAGCGCGTGGTTCAAGTCTCCCGCCGCTCGTACGACAGCCTCGGGCGCACGTCGATCGAGACGGCAGTCCTTCCCGGAACCTCCTCGCAGCATGTGACCGATCGCGTGGAGTTGGTCGAGGGGTGGGAGCTCGTGGACGCGGCGCTGGCGAAGGGCAAAGGACTGTTGATCGTGACCGGCCACCTTGGCAACTGGGAATTCGGCGGAGCGTATTTCGCCGCGCGTGGCGTCCCGATCGACGTCGTGACTCGCGGCATGGCCAACCCGATCTTCGACGCGTATCTCACGCGCACGCGCCGCGAGATCGGCATGGAAGTGATCCCCGACAAGGACGCCGTGCGGCGGACCCCGCGATCGCTGCGGGAGAATCGCGCGATCGCCTTCGTGAGTGATCATGACGCGTTGGGGCTGGCGAGCACCTTCGTGCCCTTCTTCGGTCGCCCCGCCAAGACGCCGCGCGGGCCGGCCGTGTTCGCCTTGCGCTTCGACGTGCCCACGGTCTTCGTGGCGGTCGTACGTCAGCCCAGTGGCCGCTATGCGATCGTCATCGAGCCGGTGGAGGTCGAGCGCACGGGCGATCGTGAGGTCGACATCGATGCGATCGTGCTGCGCTACACGCAGATCCTCGAACGTCTCGTTCGGAAGTACCCCGAACAGTACTTCTGGCAGCATCGGCGCTGGCGCCGTCAGCCGCCCGATACGCCACCGCATCTCCGCGAGCCGTAATCAGGTGAGCGCTGAGAAAGGAAAGGCGAAGACGAAGACGAAGGCGAAGTCGTTGGTGCAGCGCCTCGCGGTGATCATGTTGATCCTGATGGCGCTGCCGGTACCGTTCATTCTGCTCTTCGCCGTGGTGCAACCACCGGTCACCTCGGTCATGCTGCAGCACGTGGCTGCGCGCACGGCGAATGGCGAGCGGCCGATCTGGCCGGCGCACAACACCGTGTCGCGCAAGGAGCTGTCGCCGTTTCTCCGGCGTGCCGTGCTCGCGTCGGAGGATGATCGCTTCTATCTCCACTTCGGCATCGATACCGTGGAGATCAACAACGCCCTCGAACGGCGACGCCGTGGCGGCAAGCTGCGTGGCGCATCGACGCTCACGCAGCAGGTGGCCAAGAACCTGTTCCTCTGGAATGGGCGCTCATTCGTACGGAAGGGGATTGAAGCGTATATCGCGCTGTTGCTCGAGCTCCTGCTGTCAAAGGAGCGGATCCTCGACCTGTATCTCAATCTGGCCGAATGGGGACCCAACACGTTCGGCGCCGAAGCAGCCGCACGGCTGCACTTCAACAAAAGTGCAGCCAAGCTGACGCGGGACGAGGCTGCGAGATTGGCCGCGATCCTTCCGGCTCCGCGACGCTGGTCACCCAAAGGATCGATCGCGACCCGTCGCGCGGCGACGATTCTGATCCGTATGCAGTACGCCGCACCGAAAACCGAACCGCCCAAGCCCTCGAAGAAACGGCAACGGGCTTGAACGACGAGGCGGTGGTTCGCCGCACCCCCGTCCGTCGGCACGATTACTATTTCCATCATTCCGCTGTTCTTCGCGTGCTCCGCGTTTCTTCGCGTGCTTCGCGCGAACCAGCTGGCTCTCCGATCGATCCGTGGCAGACGCCAGCACCGCCGTTCGCGCGAAGTCCGCGAAGATCGCGAAGGCACGCGAAGAACAGCAACACCGTGAGTGTACGAAATGTTACAGATCCTGAGTGTGGCTCTGTTCGCGCAAGTCCCGCTCCATCAACTACCTAATGTTACCACCCACTTATTCAGACGCCGATTTCGAGCCCAGTCCACTCATTCTCCACTGAAAAACGTTGGGACACTACTGACGTCAGATATTGTTGTTGGCGTGTACGAGCATGACGGTCCCTCGCGCCTGGCGGGGCCAATCCGTGGTCATTCGTGCCGATCCGCGGTGGGGTAGTTGGTCAACGCTCGCTGAAGCCATGATCCGTCCAGGCGGAATGGTCGTCAGGTCCCGATCACCAATCCGCCGTCCACGGTGAGCACGGCCCCGTTGATAAAGGCGGCAAAGTCGGACGCGAGGAAGCAGTACGCGTTTGCCACGTCTTCGGGTGAGCCAAGTCGACCAACCGGCGTGTGTGATTGCATGGCCGCGAGCGCCGATGCTGGCATCTTGGCGGTCATGTCGGTGGCGATGAATCCGGGCGCAATAGCGTTCACGGTGATGTTTTGCTTGCCAAGTTCACGGGCCCAGACTTGCGTCATGCCGATCACCCCGGCCTTCGTCGCGACGTAGTTCGTTTGTCCGAAGTTGCCATTGAGTGCGACCACCGAAGACGCGTTCACGATCCGTCCGCCACCGCGTTTCAGGAGTTCAGGGACCACGGCCTGTGTGCACGTGTAGACACCTTTGAGATTCACGGCCACGACCGCATCGAATTCGTCGTCGGTCATCCCCCCCGCTATCGATCCGTCCTTGACCTTTACCAATTGCGCGTCGCGCGTGATCCCGGCGTTGTTGATGAGAATGTCGATACCGCCGAAGAGCGCAATGGTGGCAGACACTGCTGCGTCCACGCTGGCGCGCTGCGTCACGTCGGCCTCCACGAACTGCACATGGAGTCCTTCTGAAGCGAGCATGGTCGCCGCGGCTTCGCCCGGCGATGAGGCCAGATCCCAAATGGCCACGTGGGCGCCGCTTCGTGCGAGACGGTGCGCCGTCGCGCGGCCAATACCGTTGGCGCCGCCGGTTACGACGGCGACGCGTTGTGTCAGGTCGATATGCATGCGCGCCAACCTATCGTGCAGGCTCAGCCATGCAAGGGCGAAACCCGTCGGTACTATTTACCGATGAAGCATACTGAGCTCTTGTGGGGATTGGCCTTGCTCGCGACGTGTGCACTCAGCGCCTGTCGCAGCGAGACGCTGACGCCATCCGCTCCTACCTCGCGCCCGGGTCAGCGCAAGATTCCTGAGCTGCCATCAGTGCCCGTGTCGATCGTGGACGCGCCCATCAGCTACGCGCTCGAGCCCGCGCTGACGGCCCTCGAGCAAGCGGTACCGAGGCGTTTCGGCAGTCTCGATAAGCGCCTGCCGATTCCGTCGAGCAAGCGCCAGCAGGTGGCGTTCGCCGCCACACGCACGCCGTTCCTCGTGAAGTTCGACGGTCAGAAGCTTACCCTCACCACGACCGTATCGTACAAGGGCCGCGGATGGTACAAGCCGGTCATCGGCCCGACACTCAGCGCGTCGTGCGGCACCGATGAGGCGCCACCGCGCCTCCACGTGGTGCTGACCACGGATATCGGACTGAAGCCGTCGTGGGTCCTCGAGTCGCGTTCGCGCGTGACATCGTTGCGCCCGGCGTCGAACGACGCCCGGGATGCGTGTCTCGTGACGTTCCTCAAAGTCGATGTCACGGAGCAAGTTGTTCGCGCCGTCCGCCCGATGCTTGCCTCGAAACTACCCGCGCTCGATCGCAAGATCGCGGCGTTCGACGTGCGCAGGCGCGTCGAGAAGTGGTATGGGATGATGCAACGTCCGATCCGCGTCCGCGACAGTCTCTGGCTCGACCTCGCTCCCGAGCAGCTGCGACTCGGTAACTTTTCGCTCCAAGACAGCGCGCTCGTGGCGACGGTGCGTTTGTACGCGCACCCGCGGCTTATTGCCGGTCCGCAGCCGCTCGACCCCAAGTCACCGCTACCGCCGCTGTCACCGGCGCTCAAGGAGGTCGGCGACAGCGCCCGCATCCGGATTGAAGGATTGCTCCCCTACGACGTCGCGTCGGCGACGCTCTCGCGTGGACTCATCGGTCGGAAATTCCGGCGTTTCGGCCGCTCGGTGCGCATCGATTCGCTCGTGGTCTCCCCGCTCGACGATGGACGCGTGGTGCTCGCCGTTCGCGTGAGCGGCGATATCAGCGGCACCGCCTACCTCGTGGGCACGCCACGACTGGATCAGGCCACGCGCGCGCTGGTCGTACCCGATCTCGATTTCGACGTGTCCACCAGCAACGCGCTCGTGCAGGGTCTGGCTTGGCTTCGCAAGGGCGACATGGTAGTGCAACTGCGCAAACAGGCCCGCTTCCCGCTCGACACCATTCTCGAGGAAACCCGTACAAAGGTACAGGACGCATTGAATCGAGACCTCACCGACGGGGTTCAGCTGTCCGGCACGGTGCGCACCGGCAAGCTCCTCGACGTCCTCGTGCATCCGCGATGGCTCGTCGTGCAAGCGGAGGCGGCCGGAACGCTCGCGCTCGATGTCGACCGCGCCATCACGGTGAAGCGCAAGTTCAGCGGGGTGCGCTGAGTGCCGCACGTCGTCCCCTTGGTTCGCTGCGAAAACGACGTTACACTGCGCCTATGGCCCCCTCCGGTGCCGCCCACGCCCAATCATCACACCTCCGTGCCGACTCGCTTCAAATTCAGGCTCTCCCGTACATCGTTCTCATTCCTGCTGGGCGCGACCGTCGCGGCCGGCACCGTGCTGACTCCGTCAGCGGCAGCGGCGCAGTCGGCAGCAAAGCCGGCAACGGCGTCCGCGGCGAGTTCAGCGGCCAAGCCGAAGGCCGCCAAGACGCAGGGTGCGCTCGGCCCGCAGTCCGGTGACCGCCACCTTGCCTTCAGGGGCAACGGCAGCGATCTCGATTCGCTATGGCCCGTGAAGACCGTCGCTCCGCTTCCCGGATCCATTCTTCCGGCGAAACGCGTGCTGGCGTACTACGGCAACCCGCTCTCGACACGCATGGGGATTCTCGGCGAGTTCGAGACCAGCGTCATGCTAGCCAAGCTCGAGGCCGATGCGAAGGAATGGACCCGCCTCGATCCAGCGCATCCCGTGCAGCCGGCGCTGCACCTGATCGCCATGGTGGCCAACCCTGACCCGGGACCGAGCGGCAAGTATCGCACGCGCATGGACAGCGCGCTGATCGAGAAAGTGTACGGCTGGGCAAAGTCGAAGAACGCTCTGCTCTTTGTCGATTTGCAGATCGGCCAAAGCACGCTGCAGCAGGAGCTTCCGTGGATCGAGAAGTTCCTCATGCGCCCCGACGTGCATCTCGGCATCGATCCTGAGTTTTCGATGAAGACGAGCGGCGCGGTTCCCGGTCGTCGCATCGGCACCTACGACGCCGCCGACATCAACTACGCCATCAAGTTTCTCGCCAATCTGGTAGACAAGCACAAGCTGCCCCCCAAGATGCTGGTGGTGCATCGCTTCACGCCGAAGGGCGTGACCAATGCCCGTAACATCAAGCTCGATCCCAAGGTGCAAGTGGTGATGCACATGGACGGATTCGGCGCCCCGTGGCTCAAGCGAGACACGTATTATCGCGACATCAAACGGGAGCCCGTGCAGTTCACCGGGTGGAAGCAGTTCAGCAAGTTGAAGAATGACAAGCCGCTAACCACGCGCGAAGCGATCTTGCGCCTCTGGCCCGCGCCGCTGTACATCCAAGTGCAGTAACAGCTCCCGCGGCCGCTGGACCGCAGTCGGGGAGCGCGTTCACCTCCCCGACTGCCAATGCAGATCTGTATGCAACGACGTGAACTTCTGAAGATCGCGGCCGCCGCGGCCGCCCTCACGCTGCTCCCTGGTGAGGCGCGAGCAGCGTGGTCGAAGGCAGCGATGAGCGCGCGCGCACCAGACGCCCGGCAACCCGCCACGCTCACGGCCATTCAGCGTGCAACGCTCGCCGCGCTCGCCGACGCGATCATCCCGCGCACCGATACGCCGAGTGCCATCGACGTGGGCGTGCTGGCTTGGATCGATGTGATCGTGGCCGATTACTACACCGACGCCGACCGGCGCGCGTTGAGCACCGGCCTTGACGCGATCGAAGCGCAAGCACAGGCGATCAGCGGACAGTCGCTGTCGGTGCTTACCGGCGACACGTTCACGCTTGTGATGAATGCGCTCGACACGCCATACGACCGCAACGCGCCGGCCGCGCGTGGCTATTCACGCGTGAAGGGGCTGGTGGTTCACGGCTACTTCACCAGCGAGCGCGTGCAGCGCGACGTGCTGAAAACCGACATCATGCCGGGTCGCTTCGACGGCGCCGCCAACATGCCCGCCCGCAACGGAGGTCGCGATGAGTGAAGACCTGTACGCGGATGCACAACCGCAGCGTCGGGTGTACGACGCGATCGTGGTCGGTTCCGGCATCAGTGGTGGATGGGCAGCCAAGGAACTCACCGAGCGTGGGCTCTCCACACTCGTGCTCGAAGCGGGTGGCCCCGTAGACTTCGGCGGCAAGGATTTCGTGGAGCACATCCAGCCGTACGAGATGAAGTACCGCGGCTGGGGCGACCGAACGGCGCTGGAAAAGGAGCAGCCGGTGCAGCGGCAGTGCTACGCCTGCGACGAAACGGGCCGCAAGTTCTTCGTGAACGACAACGACAACCCGTACGTCTCGCCCGACGACGCACCGTTCAAGTGGTTCCGTGGGCGACAGGTGGGTGGGCGCTCCATCATGTGGGGCCGTCAGGTCTATCGCTGGAGCGATCTCGACTTCGAGGCAAACGCGAAAGACGGGCACGGTACCGACTGGCCGATCCGCTACAAGGACATCGCGCCGTGGTATTCACACGTGGAGCGGTTCATCGGCGTGACCGGCGCGAAAGAGGGACTCGCCCACTTGCCCGACGGTGAATTCCTGCCGCCGATGCAGATGACGGTCGTGGAGCAGGTCGCGCGCGAGCGCATTATGAAGGCGTTCAACGGCGAGCGCGTGATGACGATCGGTCGCGCCGCGATTCTCACGCAGAACCACAATGGGCGCGCGGCCTGCCACTACTGCGGCCCCTGCGAACGCGGATGCGTGACGCACTCGTACTTCAACAGCATCGGCAGCACACTGCCCGCGGCGTTGAAAACGGGACGTATGACATTACGTCCGCACAGGGTGGTGGCCGAAGTGCTGTACGACGCGAAACGGTCGCGCGCGCGCGGCGTGCGCGTGATCGACGCCCGCACGCAACGGGAAACGGTGTACGAGGCCAAGGTCGTGTTCCTCTGCGCCTCCACCATCGAATCGGTGCGGCTGTTGCTCAACTCCAGCAGCACGCGCTGGCCCGACGGTCTAGCCAACTCCAGCGGTACGCTCGGGCGCTACGTGATGGACCATCACTACGGGTCCGGCGCCGGTGGCACGATGCCCGGCTATCTCGACAAGCGTACGATCGGCCGTCGTCCGAATGGCACTTACGTGGCACGCTTCCGAAACGTAAACACTCAGAGCCCCGATTTCCTGCGCGGCTACGGCATGCAGGGCGGCTCGAGTCGATCCGGCTGGGGACGCGGCAGTGGTATGGCCGGCTACGGCGCGGCGTTCAAGCAGTCGCTCATCGACGACCTTGGGCCATGGGGCATCAGCATCGGTGGCTGGGGCGAGACATTGCCGCACGCCGATAACCACATCACACTCGATGGCATCACGAAGGACAAATGGGGCATTCCCGCCGCCCGCATCGACGTGCGCTGGCGCGAGAACGAGATCGCGATGAACAAGGACGTCTCAGCCAGCGCCGTCGAGATTCTCGAAGCCGCCGGCGCGATCAACGTGCGCCCCAATCGCACGATGCATCCACCGGGTCACTGCATCCACGAGATGGGTGGCGCGCGCATGTCCACAACCGCGAAGGACGGAGTGCTCAACGGCTGGAATCAAGCGTGGGACGTTCCCAATCTCTTTATCACCGACGGCGCCGCGATGTCGAGCAGCGCCTGCCAGAACCCGTCGATCACGTACATGGCGCTTACCGCGCGCGCCGTGGCGCACGCCGTCGGTGAACTCAAGCGGAGAAACCTGTGACGCCGAAGCAACCCGCACACGCCGACGTATCGCGGCGCGATGTATCGCGTCGCGATGCACTTCTCGCACTCGGCGCGGTCGCCGTCACGGCGTCATCCTTGCCACTCGGTGCCGCCTCGCCGGGAGTCGTACGCGCCGGCCGGCTCAATCAGTCGGTCGCGCGCTGGTGCTTTTCGCGCACACCGATCAACGACCTGTGCGCGTCGGCTAGGAGCATGGGTCTGATGGGCATCGACTTACTGGGCGAGACCGAATGGGCTGTGCCGAAGCAGTACGGTTTGCAGTGCACGATGGGAAACAGTTTCGGCGCGATTCCGGTGGGCTTCAATCGGCTCGATCAGCACGACAAGCTCGTCGCCGATGGCGAAGCGATGATTCCGCGGGCCGCAGCAGCGGGAGTGCAGAAGATCGTGGTGTTCAGCGGGAATCGCGGCGGGATGTCCGACGGCGAAGGGATCGCGAACTGCATCACGGGTCTCTCGCGACTGATGCCCACGGCGGAGCAACACGGCGTGGTGCTGTGCATGGAAATGCTGAACAGCAAAGTCGATCACAAGGAGTACCATGCCGATCACACGGCGTGGGCGATCGAGGTGGCGAAAGGGGTGAACTCACCGAGCTTCCGCTTGCTGTATGACATCTATCACATGCAGGTGATGGAAGGCGACGTGATCGCGACGATCAAAGCGAATCTGCCGTGGATCGCGCATTTCCATACGGCGGGAGTGCCGGGGAGGAATGAGATCGATGGCGGGCAGGAGCTCAATTATCGCGGGATCGCGGAGTTTACCGCGGGCACGGGATATCGTGGGGTCGTGGCTCATGAGTTCTTGCCGAGGAGGGAGGGGATGAAGTCGTTGAGGGAGGCGGTTGAGGTTTGTACGGTTTAGGGGCTGGGGGCTGGGGGCTGGGGGCTTTGGCCGCTGGCCTTTGGGCTCTTGGGCTGTGGGCTATTGGCTGGGGGTGTTGGGTATTGGGTAGTGGGTTTT
>NZ_JBDNFF010000077.1:0-6700 GCF_041689975.1 Gemmatimonas sp. | reverse complement strand
GACCGTGGCTGATTCAAACGCGCTGCCTGCGGTGTTGCAGGCGTTCGGTGTACGCGTGATCGACGATGGCGTGAACGGGTTCGTGCACAACGCGGCGTTGCATGTGGTCGACCCCGATGGGCGACTGGTGGCGATCCTTCCCTTCGACGCGATCGGCGAAGCGCTCGAGGTGGCGGAGATGCATTGGCGTGCGCGAACGAACCGACGATGAGTACGGGGCGGGTGGTATTGGCGGTGCTGGCGGTGAGTGCAGTGGGTGTGGCCATCGTCGCGCGCAGCCCGCTCGAGCAGACGATGCAGCGTCATATGCTGATGCAGCTGCCGTTGCTGTTCGGGGCGGGAATGCTGCTGGGGTACGCCGTGCCGTGGCGTGGGGACGTCCGTGCACCGTGGCGCGGATGGAACGCGCAGGGCGGGGCCGGTTTGCTTTTCGCGAGCGGCGTGCTGGCCACGTGGATGGTGCCCCGCGCACTCGACGCCGCGGTCGAGTATGCCGCCATCGATGCACTGAAGGTCCTGTCACTCGTAGCGGCAGGGGCGATTGCGCTGTCCTCCTGGCGTGTCGCCGGTGCGATCGTGCGGACGTTCGTGATCGGCAACATGGCGTGGATGACGGCCACGATCGGGATGCTGTTGCTGGATGCGCCGGTGCGACTGTGTACGAGTTACGGCGCGTCGGATCAACGGGAGACGGGCATCGCGATGATCGCGCTCACGATGGCCGGGGTGGCGGGGACCGCGGTGTACGCGTGGTGGGCACCGCGCTGGTTACCAGCCTGATCGCAGTGACGGAGCACAGAATTGATAGCTTTCGTTCGTGGGTATACCTTTCATCATTGTATCGGTGTAGTTCTTCTCTCTGCTCTGAACCTTTCGCTCTTAGCCCTTAATCATGCCCATCAGCCTTAAGAGCCCAGAAGCCGAACGGTTGGCGCGAACGCTCGCCGAGGCGACTGGCGAATCAATTACCCAAGCCATTACCCGTGCCCTCGAGGAGCGGTTGCAGCGCCTCGACGCCGCCCGCTCGTTCACGCAGTACTTGCTGCCCATACAGCGTGTACAGCAGCGTATCCGCGAGCGTCCGGTGCTCGACGCCCGCGCGGCGGATGACATCATCGGCTACGGTAACGACGGTACGCCCACGTGATCGTCGATACGTCGGTCGTGGTGAGCATCGCCATGGACGAACCCAATGCGCTGGATCTGCTCCACCAACTGCACCAAGCGCCCACGCGCCTCATGTCGGTCGCCTCAGCCGTCGAAGCGTGTCTTGTGCTGGGCGGTCGGCTTGGCGACGGAGGACGAAGCGATCTCGATGCACTGCTGCGTCACCTGAACATCGAGCTGGTCTCGGTCGACGCCGAGCAGTGCGCGGTGGCGCAGGAAGCCGGTGTTCGATTCGGCAAAGGGCGACACGGGGCCGCGCTGAACTTCGGTGATTGCTTCAGCTACGCACTCGCCGCGGTTCGAAATGATCAGCTGCTGTCCACCGGCAATGACTTCGCGCAAACGGATATCGCAGTCGTGACATGGTGACGGCGTAGCGCCGTCAAAGGCGAGCCCTCATCGCCAAACTCCAGACCGGCCTCGATGTCACCCTGATGGCGCAGCGAGGCCGTGACTACGATCTGCCCTGCGCCCTCAATGAGCAGCCCTCCAACGAGCATGGGATCGTGACGACCATCGCCGATGTCGTACGACGGCGCCTGAACTCTCTGCGCAACTGGGAACTCGCCAATGTGGCGCTGGTCCCTTCACTTGTCGCGGTCATGTGGCATGGGAGCGGAGATGCGGCCGCGTGGTTCGCTCCGGTCTTTACGTGCCTGCGACGTACAAACTCATGGGTCATCGGACTGGCCGCTCTGTACGTCGACGTCGGGCACCAGAGGGCTGGAACCGCCGACCGGGCGTGGAGCCTCGCCATCCTGGCATTCGCCTACGTCGAGCACGTCAACTATTACGTCCGGCAGCTCATGCACGACAGAGTGGCTGATGTCGCATACCTGCGGCGGTACCGTCGACTCAGGCACGCGCCCCTACGCCGCGATCTGGCCAGTACCCGCTCGCGCTGAGTGCACCGGGCGCGGCAGGTGCTCGCTTGCTCGACCGTCGTCTGGTCGACGCGCCGACGCCGGCCCTGTACGCGCAGCGCGCTCGGTTGACCTTGAGGTCGGTGAACTACACCGCCACGCTTGGTCTGACCAGGGTCGGCGTCTGCAGGGTGGCGGACTATTTGCGCGTGTTCGAGACGTTGATGACCACGTTTCACTTCCCGCCATGCCGATCATGCTCCGCAAGCTCCGGAACTTCTTCATACGGCTGACCGACACGCTCTGGTTCATCCCGAGCCTGATCGCCCTGTTCATGTCCGCTCTGGCCGTGGTCATGGTCGAGATATCGTCGCTGGTCGATGCAGAGGCGCTGGCGCGATTCCCGCGCGTGTTCGGGGCGAGTGCCGACAGTTCCCGGGCGCTGTTGTCGGCGATCGCGGGCGCGATGATCACGGTGGCCGGACTCACCTTCTCGCTCACCGTGGTCGCGGTGACGCAGGCGTCGACGCAGTATACCCCGCGCATTCTGCGCAACTTCATGCGCGACCGCGGTAATCAGACGGTCCTGGGCGTCTACGTCGGGATGTTCGCGTACTGCATCCTCGTCGTGCGAACCATTCGCAGCGGCGACGAGGGCCGGTTCCTCCCGGCACTTGCGGTCGTGCTCGGTATCGCGCTCGCGATCGGTAGCGTCGGCATGCTGCTTTTCTTCGTGCATCACATCGCCAATGCGCTGCAGGCCTCTACCATCATCCACCGGATCACGGCTGAGACACTCGTGGCGGTTAGCCGCGCCTTTCCCGCGAGCTTTGGCGAACCGATGGGCAACGGAACTCTCGACAACGCGTACATCGACGATGTGCCCGAGAGTGCGTGGCAATCGGTGGCTGCCCGCGTCACAGGCTACGTGCAGTCGATCGACAACAACGGGCTGTTGGAGATCGCCGAATCGATGAACGTCGTGGTGCGGCTCGTGCCCGCCGTGGGGGATTTCGTGATTGAGGGTCATCCGGTCGTGTGGGTGGCGCCGTCACCCGTTTCAGGACAGGGTGTGCCGCTTGCGCCCTCCGACCTCCGCGACGTGGCGGGGGTGCTGACCATCAGCAGCTATCGCACGGTCCATCAGGACGCCGCCTTCGGCATTCGACAACTCGTCGACATCGCGCTCAAGGCCCTTTCTCCCGGCATCAACGACACGACGACGGCGATCACCTGCATTGACCACCTTGGCGCCATTCTCGTGAGCGTCGTGGGCCGGCCAGACGTCTCGACGGCTCGCGCCGTACGCGGCGTCGTGCGCGTCCTCGCCCCGGCGCCGACCTTTGCGTCCCTGCTGGAATTGGCATTCGATGAAATCCGTCAGAGCGCGATTACGAACGTCAGCGCCCTGACCCGCCTGCTGACCACGATCGCCACCGTTGCCAGGTGCCCGATGCAGGACGAGCGTCGCGCTGATCTTGGTGATCAGATCCTGCGGATTGCCGAAGCGGCGCGGCACGTGCCGTTGCAGTTCGACCGCACGCGTCTTCTTGCTCTCGTCGAGCAAACGCGCACGACGCTCCGTGCGGGACCGCACTGACCTGAACCACTCCGACACCCGAAACGAGCACATCGATTACGACCTCGGTGAGACCGCGGGCTGTTTCCACCGAACCAAGCGTTGGCGGCGTCAGGTGGCCCGGATTTCGCGCAGGATCTCAGCACACTGAAGGGTCCACTGACGAGGAGACGACATCGTGAAACCGATCGCCACCCACCCCGGGGATGCAGCGCCACGCCGCGAGCAGGCGGCAACGAATGGGCATAAGAAGGACCAGATGCTGCATGGTTCGTACGGCCGATTTGCGGCGATGATCGCGACGTCCACCGCGATCATGTTCGTCCTGATGTACTCGCTGGTGTACCGGCCGGAGCATCTGTGGTTCGCTGACACGCGCTTCCTGATGGCGCTCTACATGGGCGCCATGATGACGGTGGTCATGTTGGCATTCATGATGGGCATGTACCGCAACATGACGGTGAACGGGGCGATCTTCGGAGGGGCAGCCGTCGTCTTCGTTGTCGCACTCTCCCTCGCACGCAGTCAGGCGACGATCGGCGACGTTGCCTACATGAAAGCGATGATTCCGCACCATTCGATCGCGATTCTCACGAGCTCGCGCGCAGAAATACGCGACCCTCGAGTGCGCGCCTTGGCCGACAGCATTATCGTGGCGCAGAACCGGGAGATCAGCCAAATGGAAGCACTCATCCGCGAACTGGAGCAGCGATAGCTACGCGCCCGCCGCCCGAGAAGCGCGAGGAGCTTGCGAACGAGCGCTTCCAGCTGCTGAGGCAGATCGGGGAAGCCGTCGAGCGTCCAATGACGCTGCTTGCGTTCGTGTGGCTCGTGCTGATCGTGGTGGAGCTGACCGCCGGACTATCGCCGGTGCTCGAGACGCGCAACGTCGTGATCTGGGCGCTCTTCGTGCTGTAGTTCCTGATCGAGTTCATCATCGCGCCGCGCAAGGTTGCCTACCTGCGCAGCACTGGCTGACGACAATTTCGCTGGTACTTCCCGCGCTCCGCATCGTACGGATCGCGCGCGTGGTGCGAGCTATAGGCGCGGCTCGCAAGATACGGCTCGTTGGCGTCGTCAGCTCGGCGAACCGCGGCATACGCACGCTCGACCGCGTGATGGGCCGCTGCGGGCTCTCTTACGTTCCAGCCCTCACGCTGCTCGTGAACCTGCTCGTGAACCTGCTCGTGAACCTGCTCGGCGCGGCCGGCATCCTCGCCTTCGAACGGGAGAGGATCGGCGGCGGGATCGACGGGTACGGCAGTGCGCTCTGGTGAACGGCGATGACGATCACCACCATGGGTGCAGACTTCTTTCCGCTCACACCCGAAGGTGGGTTGCTGGACCTCCTGCTCGCGATCTACGGCTTCGCCGTATTCGGATACGCCACTGCGGCGATCGCGAGTTTCTTTGTGGCGCGCGAGGCCGAGGAAGGTGATGGCGAGCTCGCCGGCGCTGCGCAAATGGTGTCATTGCGCGAAGAAAAGGCCGCGCTCAACCAACGGGTGGAGACGCTGCTGGAGCGCCTTTCGGAGCGCCTGCGGGCGACGGCGCGGCCGTCGTCGCCAGACGAGCACCGCCGTCAGCCGCATCACAATGAGTGACGGCCCGTCGTGCCGCAGCGAGCCCCGCGCACAGTCTGCGCGCACTCACGCGTTGTCAACGCGCGTGCGCACTCTCGGAGAATTCCTCGATCATTTTGGCGTTGAAGTCGTCGAGATCCTTCGGACTGCGGCTTGTCACGAGTCCTTGGTCGGTGACCACCGCTTCGTCCACCCACGTTGCCCCGGCGTTCGTCACGTCCGTGCGTATCGAGGGGTAGGAAGTCATGCGTCGACCGCTCGCTGCACCCGCCTCGACAACAAGCCACGGTGCGTGGCAGATCGCGGCCACTGGCTTGCCGGCGGAGAAAAAATCACGCACGAAGGACACCGCGTCCGCGTCCATGCGCAGCATGTCAGGGTTCATCACACCACCTGGCAACATCAGCGCGTCAAAGCTCTCGGCCTTCATGCTGGGTACCGTACCATCCACCGTGACGGTCTTCTCCGACCACTTGCCATCCGACCATCCGCGAATGGTGTCGGCAGATTTCTCAATGGACACAATGCTGATGTTCGCGCCGGCCGCTTTGAGCGCCGCGAGCGGTGACATGAGCTCTGATTCCTCGAACCCATCGGTAGCCAGGATTGCGACCTTGCGATTGGAGAGATTGTACTGATGTTCGTTGATATCGAAAACAGCCATGTGTTGCCTCCTGTGTGAATTTGCGGTCGTTGTAGTAGTCAGTGCTGCAACATCTGTTCCGCCCCGAATGCACGGATTTTGCCTTCACTGATCACCGAACGCCTGCTCCGGTGATGCATACACGTCCAACCAAAGTGCAGGCACGCGCCAGAATGGACAGGTACCGTTCGCAAGCTCCTGAAGCCGCGTGAGGAATGGAAGAAGGTGCTTACTCAGGCGACGGCTCAGATCGTCCGGCGTCTTCCGGATACGAGGTGCAGGATTACCAGCAGCACCACGGCACCGATGAACGCGGTGAAGATCACGCCGGCCAGTCCGGAGAAGGGTGTGCTCACCCCGGGCTGCCGGAAGATCCAGCCGCCAATAAAGGCGCCGACGATGCCGACGATTATGTCACCGATCAGGCCGACACCGCCGACGAGTAGCGATGCGAGTACGCCGGCAACGAGTCCGACGATCAGCCAGGTCACGAGGTCCATGAAAGCGCTCCGGAAAGATGATGAATCAGCCGTGCGCGATATGAGTGGCAATGTTCACGCCACCGCGCGGATAGCTTAGGGTATGGTTCAAACTCCAATCCCTCCGACGCCTCGTGCGGCTATGTCCGCGATGACGGAGGTCGAGTGGCGGGCGCGCGCACTGGCGCACCTCGAGCGTGTGGAGCAGTGGACGCGGCCACGCCGAGAGCGGCGGGCTCGCGGGGAGGCGCATCCGGTGTACGACTTTCTGTTCCAGTATTACACATATTCGGCTGGGCAGTTGGAGGCATGGCACCCCGCGCCGCATGAGTTCCTGGTCGACACCCCGGAGGCCCGCGAGCGCTTCACCGGGCCCGTGTATCGTG